>NZ_JAGYGF010000079.1:0-18102 GCF_019947305.1 Pseudomonas sp. BF-RE-21
GGGATAGGTGTACATATCCGGAATGAGGGAACGCGCGCACCAAAGAGCCAGGTCGGCTTTCAGGCCGCCTCGGCGGCTGTGGCGGTAGTCGCCCCCTCGAGAGGCCGAGCGCAGGTTCTGCGCAGTGGGCAACCCGGCATGGATGCCGGGTTAGCCGCGCACGGCCAAGGATGGCCGATCGCGGCGGGCCCACGGAGCAGGACCGGAGCGAGGGCATGCCGAGCCACAGCGAGGCACCGAACGAAAGGGGCAAGAGCCCTTTGGTTACTTTGGGGCTTTTCCAAAGTGACTCGCCGTAAGGGCGAAACCAATCCCCGCCATCACCCAAATAACGGATATCCCCCCCATCACCCAAACACCAAACCCAAGAGCCCAGCGCTGGCGCCATAAAACCACCGTGCTAGAATGCCGCCCGCATTTGTTTGTGACATCTGCACGAACTGTCACAAATAGTTGATAGGCATACGAGGGAGCTTGCGCAGCGATGCCAGGGCCTTGAATCGAAACACGGACCGCTGCGCACCAGGATTTATGAGACTCAAGCCCTTCCCCACCTTCCTTTATCTGCTTTGCCTGCCCGGTGTCGCCGCGGCGGGGGAAAAAACCGTGTACGGCCTCAACGAGTACGCCTCGCTGGACGGCATCAATCTGGAAGTCGCGGCCAAACTCGACACCGGGGCGAAAACCGCCTCCCTGAGTGCCCGCGACATCAAACGCTTCAAACGCAATGGCGAGTCCTGGGTGCGCTTCTATCTGGCGATCGACGCCGCGCACTCGCACCCGATCGAACGACCACTGGCCCGCGTCAGCAAGATCAAGCGCCGTGCCGGCGACTACGACCCGGAAGAAGGCAAGAAGTACACCGCCCGTCCGGTGATCGAGCTGGATATCTGCATGGGCTCGGCGTTACGCAGTATCGAAGTGAACCTTACCGACCGCAGCGCTTTCCAATACCCGCTCCTGATCGGCTCCGAAGCGCTCAAGCGCTTTGATGCGCTGGTCGACCCCAGTCTTAAATACGCTGCTGGCAAACCCGCCTGCGCCACCGACGCTCATACCGCAGAGTAATTCCAATGCGCTCTCTTACCCTCCATCTGAAAATGCTGATCGCCATCCTGGTGGTGCTGGGCATTTCAGTTACGGCCTATCAGATCTTCGTGCTCGGCATTCCCGTGACCGAAGACGCCACCGACGACTTGTGGAACATCGACGCCAAGGTCGAGTTCGTCGCCAGTGCCAAAGACCCGGTCAAGATCCAGATGTTCGTGCCACCGCTGAGCCGTGATTTCGTCAGCCTCAACGAAAGCTTCATCTCCAATAATTATGGCGTGGCCGTGAACCGTATCGACGGCAACCGCAAGGTGACCTGGTCGGCACGCCGGGCCAAAGGCAACCAGACCCTTTATTACCGCCTGGTGCTGACCAAGCGCTACACCGGTGAAAAATCCAAGGTCAAAGGCCCGACCTTCCGCGACAGCATCGCCGTCGAAGGCGCGGAAAAAGTTGCTGCCGAAGCCTTGCTCGCGCCGATCCGCCAGCACTCGGCCGACGTCGAAACCTTCATCGGCGAAGCGATCAAGCGGGTCAACAACGTCAACGACGACAACGTGAAACTGTTGCTGGGCGGCGATCCGTCCAGCGGGCACAAGGCCAAAATCGTTGAACTGGTCCTGTCCATCGCCCACGTGCCGGTGGAAAAGGTCCACACCATCCGCCTGGTGGCCGACCAGCCGCAAACCCCGGAACTCTGGCTGCGCAGCTTCAACGGCACCGACTGGCTATATTTCAACCCGGAAACCGGCGAGCAAGGCCTGCCGACCGACCGCCTGCTGTGGTGGACCGGTGACGAAAACCTGATCACCGTCGATGGCGGCAAGAAAGCCACCGTCACCTTCAGCATGAACAACAGCGAAATGAACGCCATTCGCCTGGCCAAGCTGACCGACGAAAATACCGACGCCAATTTCCTTGAGTACTCGCTGTACGGCCTGCCGCTGCAAACCCAGCAGACTTTCATGATCATGGTGATGATCCCGATCGGCGTGCTGGTGATCCTGATCCTGCGCAACCTGATCGGCTTGCAGACCCTCGGCACCTTTACCCCGGTGCTGATCGCCCTCGCCTTCCGCGAAACCCAGCTCGGGTTCGGTATCGTGCTGTTCACCATCATCACGGCGCTGGGGCTGTCGCTGCGCTCCTACCTTGAACACCTGAAGTTGCAAATGCTGCCGAGGTTGTCGGTGGTGCTGACGTTTGTGGTGGTGCTGATCGCGGCGATCAGCCTGTTCAGCCACAAGCTGGGCCTGGAACGCGGGTTGTCCGTGGCGCTGTTCCCGATGGTGATTCTGACCATGACCATCGAACGCCTGTCGATCACCTGGGAAGAACGCGGCTCCGGGCATGCGATGAAAGTGGCCATCGGCACGTTGTTCGCTGCGTCCCTGGCGCACCTGATCATGAGCGTGCCGGAGCTGGTTTACTTCGTGTTCACCTTCCCGGCAATCCTGCTGATCCTGGTGGGCTTCATGCTGGCGATGGGTCGTTATCGCGGCTACCGCCTGACCGAACTGGTGCGTTTCAAGGCTTTCCTGAAGAAGGCTGACGCCTGATGTTCGGCTTCTGGAAGACCTGGAAAGCCCTGGAAGCCCGGGGCATCATGGGGATCAATCGGCGCAACGCGGACTACGTGCTCAAGTACAACAAGCGCAGCCTGTACCCGATTGTCGATGACAAGATCATCACCAAGGAGCGCGCCATCGCCGCCGGCATTCATGTGCCGGAACTGTATGGCGTGATTTCCACCGAGAAGGAAATCGACAACCTCGACGAAATCATCGGCGGGCGCAGCGATTTCGTGATCAAACCGGCCCAGGGCGCCGGTGGCGACGGCATCATTGTCATTGCCGACCGCTTCGAGGGGCGTTATCGCACGGTGTCCGGCAAGATCATCAGCCATGAGGAAATCGAGCACCACGTCTCCAGCATCCTCACCGGCCTGTATTCGCTGGGCGGCCACCGTGACCGCGCACTGATCGAATACCGCGTGATCCCCGACCAGATCTTCAAAAGCATCAGCTACGAAGGCGTGCCGGACATTCGCATCATCGTGTTGATGGGCTATCCGGTCATGGCGATGTTGCGCTTGCCGACGCGCCAGTCCGGCGGCAAGGCCAACCTTCACCAGGGCGCCATCGGCGTCGGTGTCGACCTCGCCACCGGCCTGACCCTGCGCGGCACCTGGCTGAACAACATCATCGCCAAGCACCCGGACACCACCAACGCGGTGGACGGTGTGCAACTGCCTTACTGGGACGGCTTCATGAAACTCGCGGCCGGCTGTTACGAGCTGTGCGGACTGGGTTACATCGGGGTCGACATGGTGCTGGACCAGGAGAAAGGCCCGCTGATTCTTGAGCTGAATGCCCGGCCGGGGTTGAACATCCAGATCGCCAATGATTGCGGCCTGACGTTGCGCACCCATGCTGTCGAGGCGCGGCTGGAAGAGTTGAAAGCACGCGGGATTACCGAGACCGTCGAGGAACGCATGGCGTTTGTGCAGGAGATGTTCGGGCATATTCCTGCGGTTGAGGGTTGATCCGGGACCGAGTCGCGCCCTTTCGCGGGCAAGCCTCGCTCCTACAGAATACGTGTGCCCCCCCTGTAGGAGCGAGGCTTGCCCGCGAAGACTTACTCACAGTCACCAAACCATTCAACCCTACCCCCAATCTGCCAATCCCCGACATCCCCTCTAGGAGCAATTCCCCGAGGGGACTACAATCGCCACCCCCGCCTCGATGGCTGATCTGCCCCGCCCATGCTGACCTGTTCCGTACATCCGCTGCCCTATCGCGCCAACCCCGCCGAGTACTTCGCGGCGATCCGTCATGCCCCCGGCGCCGTGCTGCTCGACAGTGGCCGGCCAACGGCTGATCGCGGGCGTTATGACCTGCTCAGTGCCTGGCCACTGGAACAACTGGCGGTAATGCCTGACGAAAGCGGTGGCGATTTCCTGCAACGCCTTCGCGACAATCTGACACGACTCGGTGAGGCGGCGCTGGCGCCTGATCTGCCCTTCGCCGGTGGCCTGATCGGCTACCTGAGCTACGATTTCGGCCGCCACCTGGAAAACCTGCCGAGCCAGGCACAGGACGATCTGCAATTGCCGGATGCGCGTTTCGGGCTCTACGACTGGGCTCTGATCAGCGATCACCAACGGATGACCAGTCAGCTGGTGTTCCACCCGTCGCTGATCGACAGCGAACGTCAACGCCTGATCACGCTGTTCAGTCAGCCCGTGGCTGAAACGATCGAATCGTTCAAGCTCAAGGCACCGATGAGCGCCGACCTGAGCGCTGATGACTATCGCCAGGCGATAGAACGTATCCAGCAATACATTCAGGCGGGCGACTGCTACCAGGTCAACTTTGCCCAACGCTTCCGCGCCGAGTGCCAAGGTGATCCGTGGGCCGCGTACTGCGCGTTGCGCGCGGCGTGCCCGACGCCATTCTCCGGCTTCCAGCGCCTGCCCGACGGTGGCGCAGTGCTGAGCCTGTCGCCGGAGCGCTTCGTCAAAGTCAGCGACCGCCACGTCGAGACCCGCCCGATCAAGGGCACTCGCCCTCGTGGCCAGAACGCAGCGGAAGATGCGGCGAACGCCGCCGAACTCCTGGCCAGCCCCAAGGATCGCGCAGAAAACCTGATGATCGTCGACCTGCTGCGCAATGACCTCGGCCGTACGTGCCGCATTGGCTCGGTGCGGGTGCCGGAGTTGTTCAGTCTCGAAAGCTATCCGAATGTGCATCACTTGGTGAGCAGCGTGACCGGCGAACTGGCGGATGACCGGGATGCGCTGGACCTGATCGCTGGCAGCTTCCCCGGCGGTTCGATTACCGGGGCGCCGAAGATTCGCGCGATGCAGATCATTGATGAACTGGAGCCGACCCGGCGCGGTTTGTACTGTGGTTCGTTGCTGTATCTGGATGTGCGCGGCGAGATGGACAGTTCAATCGCGATCCGCAGCTTGCTGGTCAAGGATGGGCAGGTGTGTTGCTGGGGCGGTGGCGGGATCGTTGCGGATTCGCAGTGGCAGGCCGAGTATCAGGAGTCGATCACCAAGGTGAAGGTGTTGCTCGATACCCTGCAAAACCTGTAGGAGCGAGCCTGCTCGCGAAAAACGCCCAGGCAACGCATTGTTCCAGACAGCACGCGTTATCGTTGACGACCATCGCGAGCAGGCTCGCTCCTACAGGGTGTGAATTTACAGGCTGAGGGCCCGATTCGAAGCCTTGATGAACTCCTGCTTCAAGTCCTCAAACGTATGCACCGCCGGGAATTGCGGGAACTCGCGAATCACGTTATCCGGCGCATGGAACAGAATCCCCGCATCCGCCTCGCCCAGCATCGTGGTGTCGTTGTAGGAATCCCCCGCCGCAATCACCCGATAATAAAGACTCTTGAACGCCAGAACCGACTGACGTTTCGGATCTTTCTGACGCAACTGATAGCTCGTCACCCGCCCGGCATCGTCGGTAATCAGACGATGGCAGAGCAAGGTCGGGAAACCCAATTGGCGCATCAGCGGTTGGGAGAACTCGTAGAACGTGTCCGACAGAATCACCACCTGAAAGCGCTCACGCAGCCAGTTGACGAACTCGATGGCACCGTCCAGCGGCTTCAATGTGGCGATCACTTCCTGGATGTCGGTGAGTTTCAGGCCATGCTCATCAAGAATCCGCAGGCGCTGCTTCATCAGCACGTCGTAGTCGGGAATATCCCGAGTGGTGGCCCTGAGGGATTCGATTCCGGTTTTTTCGGCGAAGGCGATCCAGATTTCCGGGACCAGCACACCTTCAAGATCCAGACAGGCAATTTCCACAAGACACTCCCATTTGTATTGATTATTGAGTCGAGCGAGCAAAAGGACTGCCGAACTCTAGCGACTCGCACTGACCTGCGCAACGCAGAGGGCGCGCCAGTGGTTGCAGGATTTTGTTACCATCAGATCCATATAGAGCGCCCAGCGCCACCGACCTGTAGGAAGCCGCCCTGATGAGCCCATCGTTCGATGTCGTGGAACTCGCCACGACCTATGCCAACAAATCCGCCCAGGACATCCTGAAACTCGCGTTTGCCGAGTTCGGCGATGACCTGTGGATATCTTTCAGCGGCGCCGAAGACGTGGTGCTGGTGGACATGGCCTGGAAGCTGAACAAGAACGTCAAAGTGTTCAGCCTCGACACCGGCCGCCTGCACCCCGAGACCTACCGCTTCATCGATCAAGTGCGCGAGCACTACAAGATCGACATCGAACTGGTGTCGCCGGACTACACGAAACTCGAACCGTTCGTGAAGGAAAAAGGCCTGTTCAGCTTCTACAAGGACGGCCATGGCGAGTGCTGCGGCATCCGCAAGATCGAGCCGCTGCGCCGCAAGCTCTCGGGCGTGACCGCCTGGGCCACCGGCCAGCGTCGGGACCAGAGCCCTGGCACCCGCAGCGCCGTCGCGGTGCTGGAAATCGACACCGCCTTCTCCACCCCGGAACGCACCCTGTACAAATTCAATCCGCTGGCGCAAATGACCAGCGAAGAGATCTGGGGCTACATCCGCATGCTCGAGCTGCCGTACAACAGCCTGCATGAACGCGGCTTCATCAGCATCGGCTGCGAACCGTGCACCCGCCCGGTGCTGCCGAACCAGCACGAGCGTGAAGGTCGCTGGTGGTGGGAAGAGGCGACGCAGAAAGAATGCGGGTTGCATGCGGGGAATATCATCAGCAAGTCAAAAGCCTGATCCCGCCCGGGTACGGCGAAATCCCTGTAGGAGCCGGCTTGCTGGCGATAGCGGTGTGTCAGTCACAGCTGCATTGACTGAAAGATCGCAATCGCCAGCAAGCCGGCTCCTACAGGTTTCGTGACTGATCTGAATGAATGTGTACACACGAATGTCACCATAGGTGCCATTTATGTGTGCACTTTTCGTTTCTGCGCCCTGAAAAGTTACATTCATCCCGCCTGACACCCCCTCGTTCACACCTCCGCGAATCCCGCCGAAAAATAAATACCTGTTCAACCGGTCATTTTATATCGTCTTTATTTCAGTCACTTACCAATTACAGATAACAAAACGAAATTACCGGTGAATTTTATAGATCGCTGACTGGCATGGATCTGGCTTAAGTGCATACATGTTTTGTATACAATAACCTCAAAACATACACACACTTTAGATCCGCAAGCCTGAAGCGCCCTATCCCGTACAGGCTGCAGATGCCCCGTAACCAATGATGCTTGTTGTCCGCGACGAAGATTTGTCGAGCCCACGCTCATGCACAGTCATCGCGACGCCAAGCTCGGAGCCTGCCGGAATGCGTACTAGCCTCTCCAATAACAACATCGCGCTGGATCTGCCCTCCTCTTCCCCCGTTCAAACGTTTCAAGACCCCGTGGTGCTCAGCCCGCGCCTGCACAACAAAGACCTGGCACCGACCAAGGCCGAAGGCCGGCGCTGGGGCCGTTACAGCATTTTTGCCCTATGGACCAACGACGTTCACAACATCGCCAACTACTCCTTCGCCATCGGACTGTATGCGTTAGGTCTGGGCGGCTGGCAGATTCTGTTGTCGCTCGGGATCGGCGCGGCGCTGGTGTATTGCTTCATGAACCTCTCCGGCTACATGGGCCAGAAAACCGGTGTGCCGTTTCCGGTCATCAGCCGGATCAGTTTCGGTATCCACGGGGCGCAAATTCCTGCATTGATCCGCGCCGTTATCGCCATCGCCTGGTTCGGTATTCAGACGTACCTCGCCTCAGTGGTGTTTCGCGTGCTGCTGACGGCGGTGCATCTGGGATTCGCCGACTACGACCACAACTCGATCCTCGGTCTGTCGAGCCTGGGCTGGGTGTGTTTCGTCGCGATCTGGCTGGTACAACTAGCGATTCTTGCCTACGGCATGGAGATGGTGCGGCGCTACGAGGCGTTTGCCGGTCCGGTGATTCTGCTGACCGTCGCCGCCCTGGCCGCGTGGATGTACACCCAGGCCAACGCGACCATCGCGTGGTCGATCCGTGAACCGCTCACTGGCGGCGAGATGTGGCGCAACATCTTTGCCGGCGGCGCCTTGTGGCTGGCGATCTACGGCACGCTGATCCTCAACTTCTGCGACTTCGCCCGCTCTTCGCCGTGCCGCAAGACGATCAAGGTCGGAAATTTCTGGGGCCTGCCGGTGAACATTCTGGTGTTCGCCGGCATCACCGTCCTGCTCTGCGGTGCGCAATTTCAGATCAATGGCCGGATCATCGAAAGCCCGACGGAAATCATCGCGTCGATCCCCAATACTTTCTTCCTGGTCCTCGGTTGCCTGGCCTTCCTGATCGTCACCGTGGCGGTGAACATCATGGCCAACTTCGTCGCCCCGGCCTTCGTGCTGAGCAACCTGGCACCGAAATACCTGACCTTCCGCCGCGCCGGGCTGATCAGCGCGACCATCGCCGTGCTGATCCTGCCGTGGAACCTCTACAACAGCCCGTTGGTGATCGTGTATTTCCTGTCCGGCCTCGGCGCCCTGCTCGGCCCGTTGTACGGGGTGATCATGGTCGACTACTGGCTTGTACGAAAAGCTCAGATCAACGTGCCGCAGTTGTACAGCGAAGACCCCGACGGTGCTTATTACTACAGCCGTGGCGTCAATTTACGTGCTGTCGCGGCGTTCATTCCTGCAGCGCTGATTGCCATCGTCCTGGCGCTGGTGCCGGGCTTCCATCTCGTATCCCCGTTCTCCTGGCTGATCGGTGCCGGGATTGCCGGGATGCTGTACCTGATCATCGCCAAGCGGCAGCCGCACTACGCGGATGTCAGCGGCGAAGCCATCGCGGTCGATAACGTCAGCCATTAACCCCATGACGGCCCGGCACCGTCGGGCCGCAGAACCACCCCGCTATAAGGACTTTCCATGCGAATTCTCGTGGTCAACGTCAACACCACCGAATCCATTACCCAGGCCATCGCCCGTTCGGCTCAAGCCGTGGCCGCGCCAGGCACTGAAATCATCGGCCTGACACCGCACTTCGGCGCCGACTCCATCGAAGGCAATTTCGAAAGCTACCTGGCTGCCATCGCCGTGATGGATCGAGTGATGTCCTACGATCAACCCTTCGATGCGGTGATCCAGGCCGGTTACGGCGAGCACGGTCGCGAAGGGTTGCAGGAACTGCTCAACGTACCGGTGGTGGACATCACCGACGCTGCCGCCAGCACGGCGATGTTCCTCGGTCATGCCTATTCGGTGGTCACTACGCTGGACCGTACCGTGCCGTTGATCGAGGATCGACTGAAACTTTCAGGGTTGTGGGACCGTTGTGCATCCGTGCGGGCCAGTGGTCTGGCGGTGCTGGAGCTGGAATCCGATCCGCAACGGGCGCTTGAGGCGATTGTTCGTCAGGCGGAATTGGCAGTACTGGAGGACAAGGCCGAGGTGATTTGCCTCGGTTGCGGCGGGATGGCCGGGCTGGACGAGCAGATTCGTCAGCGCACCGGCGTGCCGGTCGTAGATGGCGTGACGGCGGCGGTGACGATTGCCGAGTCGCTGGTGCGATTGGGGTTGTCGACGTCGAAGGTCAGGACGTATGCGACGCCTCGGCCGAAGAAGATTGTGGGCTGGCCGGGGCGGTTTGGGCGGTAGACCGCGTTATCGTTTTTCGCGGGCAAGCCTCGCTCCTACAGAATACGTGCAATCCCTGTAGGAGCGAGGCTTGCCCGCGAAATGGCCGACTCGGTATCAAGCCAGACTCAAACCGCACTAAACCGCGATGCCAACCCCTGCTCCGCAAACTGCTCAATAATGAAATCCACAAACGCCCGCGTCTTGCCCGGCAACAATTTGTGCTCAGCGTAGTAAATGGAAATGTTGCCATCGTCGACAAACCAGTCCGGCAATACCCGCTGCAACGTCCCGGCCTCTAGGTATCCTGAGGCAAACGGCATGCTCACCAACGCGATCCCCAACCCCTGAGCCGCCGTCGCACACGCCGCTTCGGAATCGCTCATGGTCATCCGCGCCTTTAGCGTCAAAGGGCTATGTTGCTGGGTGCGGCTGGTCAATTGCCAGGAGCGCACTCGCCCCGTCTGCGGCGACCGAATCAGAATCCCGTCGTGATGCTTGAGATCATCCGGTTCAACGACCACTTCGCGCCCCGCCAGATATTCGGCTGACGCCACCAACACCCGATGCGCCGGCGTCAGCTTGCGCGCGACCACGCCCTGCGGCAGCTCGAATCCACCGCCAATCGCGGCATCGAACCCTTGTGCAATCAGATCGACCTGGCGGTTATCAAAATGCCAGTCCGGATTGATTGCCGGAAATCGCCTCAGAAACTCGCCCAGTAACGGCACCACATACAACCGTCCGAACACCGTGCCCATGCTGACTTTCAAAGTTCCCGCCGGACGTCCTTCGGCGCTCGCGAGATTGGCCACGGCATTCTGGATCGTGTGCAGGCTGGAACTGACTTCGCCGAGAAACAGATGGCCGGCCTCGGTCAGCGTCAGGCTACGGGTGCTGCGCTGAAACAGCCGCACACCGAGCCGGGCCTCAAGTTTTGCCACGCTCTTGCCCACCGCCGCCGGGGTCAGGCTCAGGCGTCGCGCGGCCTCGGCAAAGCTGCCGACTTCGGCGCTGCGCACGAAGCATTCGATACTGCTGAAGGTTTCCATAAGCGCCACTATAAACTTTGGGTTTACACAGACTATCGTAATTACCGTCTACACAGCCTGTAATCCTGAATCAATACTAGGCTCCATCAACCGCGGCATCTCGCCACGGCGACTTTGGAGATCGACATGACTACTCAGAACCTCAGCGGCAAAGTGGCTTTGATTCAAGGCGGGTCCCGCGGCATCGGCGCTGCCATCGTCAAACGCCTGGCCGCTGAAGGCGCGACGGTTGCCTTCACCTACGTAAGCTCCACGGCCAAGGCCGAAGAACTGCAGAACAGCCTCACCGCCAACGGCGGCAAAGCACTGGCCATCAAGGCTGACAGTGCCGACGCCGAGGCGATTCGCAACGCCGTGAGCGCCACCGTCAAAGCCTTCGGTCGCCTGGACATCCTGGTCAACAACGCTGGCGTGCTAGCCGTTGCCCCGCTGGAAGATTTCAAACTCGAAGACTTCGACCAGACATTGGCGATCAACGTACGCAGCGTGTTCATCGCCACCCAGGCCGCCGCGAAACACATGACCGAAGGCGGTCGCATCATCAACATCGGCAGCACCAACGCCGACCGCATGCCCTTCGCCGGCGGTGGCCCGTACGCGATGAGCAAAGCGGCACTGGTTGGCCTGACCAAAGGCCTGGCACGCGACCTTGGGCCACGGGGCATCACCATCAACAACGTGCAACCGGGCCCGGTCGACACCGACATGAACCCGGCCAGCGGCGACTTCGCCGAAAGCCTGATCCCGCTGATGGCTGTGGGTCGTTATGGTAAAGCTGAAGAAATCGCCAGCTTCGTCGCTTATCTTGCAGGCCCGGAAGCCGGGTACATCACCGGTGCCAGCCTGACCATCGACGGTGGTTTCGGCGCCTGATTCGGGAAGGTTAAACGCAAAATAAACTGTGGGAGCGAGCCTGCTCGCGATAGCGGTTTGTCAGCCTACATTGATGTCGACTGAAAAACCGCTATCGCCGGCAAGCCGGTCTCGCTCCCACATGGGTCTGTGTCATTGCACCAATCGTGTTATGACCACTCAAGCGCCGGCAAACCGCACGCACTCGGCTTGAACGCTTTCAACGTACGAAGAATGCCATCGGCGTGTGCGTATTTTTCGTCGGCCATCGCGGCGTCGGGAATCGCAATCGCCGTCATCCCCGCCGCTTTCGCCGCAGTCACGCCGAACGGCGAATCTTCGAACACCAGGCAATCCCCGGGCGCCACGCCCAGGCGTCGCGCCGCGGTGAGGAAGATGTCCGGTGCCGGTTTGGCCGCACCGACTTCCGGGTCATCGGCTGTCACGACGAAGTCGAACAGCGCAAACCAGTCACGGTGCAACGTGGTTTTCTGGCCGAACGACAGACGCGACGAACTGGTGCCCACCGCGATCGGAATGTTGTTGGCCTTCAAGTGCCGCACCAGCTCCTCGGCACCGGGCATCGCCAGCGCGGTGGGAAAACGCTCGCGCATCAGCGGCTCGCGGATCACCAGGAACTCCTCGGCGGTAATCGGCAGGTCCAGCGCTTCAACCACATAACGCGCCAGATCACCCGCACCACGGCCGATGATGTTCTGTTTGACGCTCCAGTCGAAAGTCCGGCCATATCGCTCGGCGATCATCGACGTGACTTCGGTGTAAATGCCCTCGGTGTCCAGCAGCAAGCCGTCCATGTCGAAAATCACGGCTTTGATCGGGCCGAACTCTTTCAGCGGTGCATTCATCGCATCTGATCCGTTTTTAATGACACCCCGGTCGGCTCAGGCATAGCTGATTCCGGGATTTGATTAAAGGGTTCAGCAGCATAGCGAGCGCGGCCGGCAGAGAGCAACGGGCAATCTCCCGACGGTGACAAAACCTTCGCCGAATCGCTGAGCATGATTTAGCGATTCGCCCTACACCAAACACCTCCTTTCCCGACTTCTTTCCTCGTTGATCCCCCGCAAAGTCTCGCGACCCCAATTTATCCGCGCGAGGGACTGCGAATGTTCAACCCTGACAAGGTCCTGGCCTTGAACAACGCCATCGGCCTGTTGGTGGTGGCAGCCATGAACCCCGAGCAACCGGACGTTGAAGCACTGCTCGGCGATTTTCGCCTGTGCCTCAACGACTACGAGGCCTGGGCGGAAAGCTTCTGGACAGGATGGGCGCTGGATGTCGAGCAAGTGTTCAAGGTCGGCAACGACGTTCGTTTGAGCACACCGAGGGATTCCACCGCCCCCGTCAGTTCGACGATCGCCAGATGCCCGGCCAGCGGTCCGTTGACCCTCGTGCATATGTTCGACGCGGCTCGCTTTGTGCCCATTGGTGATACGCCGGTGATGCTCGAACCGATCATTGAAAAGAGCAACGGCGAGATGACTTTTGGCGAACCGGTGCATCACACCATCGGCCCCAGCGGCATCCTCGAAATCCCTGAGTGTTGGCGCGGTCATCGTTACCGCATCACGTTCTTTCCCAATGTTTCCACCGCTCATGTCCAGGCGCTTCATGCTTCCTATCTCAGCGTGATCGATGAGCTTGAAGGCTGGTTGCGCAACGAGTGGACGAGTGAATTCCAGCCTTTATGGGCGGGGTTTTCCGAGGCCGGTTTCCCTGAACGCTACGGCATGCTGCAACGGGCCGACTGGCGCGGATTCGAGAAGTCGCTGCACGGTTTGTGGGATGACGTAAAGCAGATCTACGCCCTGATCGCGGACCTGCAGGCCAACAGTGAAAAGCTTCTTGAATACCTGACCGAGGTTGAACTCGAGACACTGCTGAACGCTTCGGCCGAAGCCATCGCCAATGTGATGCTGGTGTTGAGTGATGAGCCGTTGATGTTCATTCATCTCGCGGCTTTCACCAGTTGGCTGCGGATGTTGCCGCCGCAGTACATCGCCGAAGTGGTCGCGGAAATTCGTACAGAAATACTCATCGCTTTCCTGCTGGTGCGCCTCACAGGTCCTACAGGCCTGAAACTCGGCATCAGCGCCAAGGTGCTGGGCAAGGTCAAGTCCGAGCGAGCCCGACAATGGCTGGCTGCCGCGAGTTTGCGCCTGGCTGAGCTTGCGAACAGATCGGATCTGACCAGCCACGCCGGCGCCCTCAAACCGCTGATGGTCAACGCGCGGAACGTGCCGCTCAAACCCGCGCCGGCAACTCCGTTGCACATCACCACCGGTGAATCACCGATTGTGCGGGTGAACAACCCGGTCGCCCTTGCCCGTGACAAGTCCGAAGCCAAGACCCGCCTGAGCCGCCCGGAACACCACGACGACGCCCCTGCTCCCGCGCAAAACCCAAACGGCGACAACGTCGACTCAGCGGATAGAACCACAACCAACGGCTGCCCGGTATCGATGGTCACCGGCGAAGAACTGCTGACCCTGATCGATGGTTCGCTGGATGGCCGGTTGCCGTTCGAGTTCATCCGCGTGTATCGCACCAGTGCTGTCGGAATCGACTGCGGGCTCGGATTTGGCTGGAGTCATGCCCTTGCACATCGGCTGGAAATCGACGGCGAACAGGTTAGCTGGATCGACCACGAAAACCGTCGTACGACCTTCCCTCTGCCCAAGGTTGAACGCCCGAGCATTCACAACAGCCTGTCGCGGGCGGCGATTTTCCTGGGGGATGAGCCGGAGGAACTGATCCTCGCAATGGCAGGCGAAGCGACGCGTTTCTACCACTTCCGTACAGGTCGACTGACAGCCATCAGCGATGCCTATGGCAACCGTCTGACAGTGCAACGGGACAACGCCGACAGAATCATGCGCCTCGACAACGGTGCCGGACGCTCGCTGCGATTGCGCTACGACCGCCGACACCTCGCCGCCGTCGAGTATCAGCGCTTTCATCCCGCCGACACCCTGGAAGATGCCTGGCGCACCGAACAGACACTGGTGACCTACCGCTACGACGCCTGTCATCGCTTGATCGAAGCGACCAACGCCACCGGCGAAAGCGAACGCTACGACTATGACGACCAGCACGTCATCCTGCAGCGGCAATTGGCCGGTGGCGCGAGCTTCTTCTGGGAGTGGGAAAGGTCCGGCAAGTCTGCGCGATGCGTCCGACATTGGGCGTCGTTTTCGCAGATGGACACGCGCTATGCCTGGGATGACAACGGCGGCGTGCAGGTTAAAAACGTTGATGGCAGCGAAGCGTTTTACCAGCACGACGACCGGGCACGCCTGGTGCGAAGGGTCGAACCCGACGGGGCGGAACACCTCAATGTCTATGACAGCCAGGGGCGGCTGATTGCCGAAAAGAATCCGCTCGGGGCAATTACCCGCTACCGCTATGACGATGTCGGACGGCTGATTGCCCTGATTCCACCCGAAGGTGAGCCAACGTCCTACGAATACCGCAATGGTTTCCTGCATGCGCGGCATCGCGGCAACGCCATGTGGAAGTATCAGCGCAATGCTCAGGGTGAGGTCATCGAGGCGACCGACCCCGACGGGCATGTCACCTACTACCACCACGATGAAAAAGGCCTGCTGCTGTCGATCCGCTTTCCGGACAACAGTCGGCATGTGTTCGTCCGGAATGCCTTGGGTCAACTGATCGAAGAGACCTTGCCGGGTGGCGGTCAGCGGCGCTTTTCCTACGATGCGTTGGGCCGGCAGGTTACCCGCCAGGACGAACACGGTGCCGTCACTCGCTACTCATGGGATGCCGTAGGACGACTGATTCAGACGACGCTTCCTACAGGTGCCAGTCGCGCCTTCAGCTACAACGCCTACGGCAAGGTCACCGCCGAACGGGATGAACTGGGGCGCACCACGCGCTTTGAATATGCCGATGATCTGCATCTGGTCAGCCGCCGGATCAATCCCGATGGCACAGAACTGCTTTATCGGTACGACAACGCACGGTTGTTGCTGACCGAAATCGAGAATGAGTCCGGCGGGAAATATCTGCTGGATTACACGCTCAATGGATTGATCCGACAGGAAACCGGATTCGATGGCCAACGCACCGCGTATGCCTACGACCTCAATGGACTGCTGCTGAAAAAAACCGAGTTCGGTGACGACGGCTCGCAATGGGTCACGGGCTATCAACGTGATTCGACGGGACGGCTACTGGTCAAGACGCTGCCCGACGGTGTCAATGTCGAATATCGCTACGACAGCCTTGGCCGACTGGTCAGCGTCGATGACGGTCACGATCACCCGCTGGAGTTCGAATACGACAAACAGGGTCGGCTAGTCACCGAACACCAAGGCTGGGGCACGCTGCGTTATGGCTACGATGCCTGTGGCCGGCTCAACCACCTGCGCCTGCCCGACAACAGCAAACTCGATTACCACCATGCCAAGGGCGGCGCGCTGACGGCCATTGACCTCAATGGCGCCCGACTGACCGCTCACACCTTTTTCGCCGGACGCGAACAGAACCGCCAACAAGGCCTGCTGCTCAGCGACTATCAGTATGACAATCAAGGTCGACTGAACGCCCACGCTGTCCGGCAAAACCTGCAACCGCTGTATCGCCGCGACTATGCCTACAGCGCCAACGGCAACCTCGACCACATTGCCGACACGCGGCACGGTCAGCGCAGCTACCTCTACGATTCGCTCGATCGCCTGATCCGCGTCCGCCACTCCCGAGATCACCAACCGGAAAACTTCGCCCACGACCCGACCGGCAACCTGCTGATGCAGGACCGCCCCGGTCCGGTCATGGTCAAAGGCAATCGCCTGCTGATGCAAGGCGACCGCCACTACGATTACGACGCCTTCGGCAACCTGATCCGCGAACGCCGTGGCACTGCACAAAAACTGGTCACTGAGTACCGTTACGACTGCCAGCATCGCCTGATCGGCGTCACCCTGCCCAACGGCAGCCAGGCGACCTACCGCTACGATGCCTTCGGCCGTCGCATCAGCAAAAACGTCGATGGCAACACCACCGAGTTTTTTTGGCAGGGCGACAACCTCGTCGCCGAAAGCAGTCGCGAGCACTACCGCAGCTACGTCTACGAGCCCGGCAGCTTTCGCCCGCTGGCCATGCTCGACGGCAAAGGCCCGCGCAACGCCTGCCCGTTTTACTACCAACTCGACCACCTCGGCACACCGCAAGAACTCACCGATTACAGCGGCGAAATCGTCTGGTCCGCCCAATACACCGCCTACGGCCGCCTCACCCGCCTCAACCGCGACACCCACCAGATCCTCGACCAGCCGTTGCGGTTTCAGGGCCAGTACTTCGACCCGGAAACAGGTTTGCACTACAACCGGCATCGGTATTACCAGCCGGATGTGGGGCGGTATCTGACGCCGGACCCGGTCGGATTGGCGGGTGGACTGAACGGGTATCGGTACGTGTTGAGCCCCACGGGATGGGTTGATCCGTTGGGGTTGAGTGATTGTCCGGGGATGGGTGGGTGCGGGTCGGTTGAGGGGGTTGAGAATCCAACCAAAAAAGTAACCGTAAAAGGTGCTGAGCCCCCATTACCGAAGCCGAAGGGAGAAAATGATTACTTGTACCGCGGAGATGACCGAGAGCCTGATGATGTATTCGAAAATGGCTTTAAAAGTAAAGGTAAAAGCAATGATCTATTGCTGCACTCTATAGACAGCGACCATCCGCCAAGCAATTTCATTAGCACATCAACTTCAAGAGATGCGGGAAAAACCTTTGCCACTGGCTTCAATACGAAAATTGGTTATCTCTACACGCTCCAAAAAATCCCCGGATACGACTTGATAAAAGAGCTGGGTGCGATGTACCAATTCGATAGAGAGAAGGAGATAGCCATACCAAACCGCATCAAAAATGAGGATATCCTCGGAGCAACGTTGATAATTGATGACGGCAGAGAGTTTGGCTATTCCATCCCCAACCCAAACAGGAAAATCAGAAAATGACATCCGAAGTGAAATTAGTGATCAGTATCAATGGCACTAAGGAAACAGCTCAACTCATCTGCGACAACAAAGCCATATCCATAACCCTTGTAATGAAAAATGGCTTCAATAAAACGTATGCAGATACAGACTTCTACAGGTGCTTTGGACGGATTCGGGAAGACAACCCCTACATACAATTTCTTTGCAAAGGATCAAAGGCCAATGTCCACCCTTCCAGCATGTCGTCACAGATGTCCCTCGGACTGAAAGCGTACGAATTAACCCTAGGTAAAAAAGCGTCTCTCGACGATGTCATTTACATTTTTGACTATGACGAAGACAACCTGACGAATGATCCGGAGGTCCAACGAAATTTCTACAGGAAATGGATTGAATCAAAAAAAGAATAACTTTGTTCATCCACGTTAGTTTCCAAAAACATGGCTCAAAGTAACAGCCTAGCTGTAAGCTCGGCTCAACCGAGCACTCATTCCCCGAAATATCGGGATCATCAGAATCCGTTTCAACATCAATGCGCTTTACATCACCGTCAGGCACC
>NZ_JAGYGF010000008.1:0-156778 GCF_019947305.1 Pseudomonas sp. BF-RE-21
CCCATCACCTGTAGGAGCCGGCTTGCTGGCGATCCAGGCGACGCGGTGCATCAGGCGGACCGAGGTGCCTGGATCGCCAGCAAGCCGGCTCCTACAAATTTGCGTACGAAGTACCTTTTGCGCATCACCCATCCAACAGGGGAAATGCGTGCATCCGAACCATCCGGGCACTCGCACAAAAGCGCGGAAGAATGTTAGCGTGCTTGGCATTCTCCACGCCCGACGAGCCCGCCTCCCATGAAAAAGACCGTCCTCGCTTTCAGCCGCGTCACTCCCGCCATGATCGAACGCCTCCAGCAGGATTTCGACGTCATCGTGCCTGACCCGAAAAAAGGCGACATCAACGCCCAATTCAACGAGGCCCTGCCCCATGCCCACGGTTTGATTGGCGTGGGTCGCAAGCTCGGTCGCGCACAACTGGAGAACGCGAGCAGCCTGGAGGTGGTGTCCAGCGTCTCGGTGGGCTACGACAACTACGACGTCGCGTACTTCAACGAACGCGGGATCATGCTGACCAACACGCCGGATGTGCTGACCGAAAGCACCGCCGACCTGGCCTTCTCCCTGATCATGAGCAGCGCCCGCCGCGTCGCCGAACTCGATGCCTGGACCAAGGCCGGTCAATGGCAAGCCACTGTCGGCGCCCCGCTGTTCGGCACCGATGTCTATGGCAAGACCCTGGGCATCGTCGGCATGGGTAACATCGGCGCGGCCATCGCCCGGCGCGGTCGGCTCGGTTTCAACATGCCGATTATCTACAGTGGCAACAGCCGCAAAACTGCACTTGAGCAAGAGCTCGGTGCGCAGTTCCGTAGCCTCGATGAGTTGCTGGCCGAAGCCGATTTCGTCTGCCTGGTGGTGCCGCTCAGCGAAAAGACCAAACACCTGATCAGCCGCCGTGAACTGGCGCTGATGAAGTCGGACGCGATTCTGATCAACATCGCACGCGGCCCGGTGGTGGACGAGCCCGCGCTGATCGAAGCGCTGCAAAACAACCAGATCCGTGGCGCCGGGCTGGATGTCTACGAGAAAGAACCGCTGGCTGAATCGCCGCTGTTCCAACTGAAAAACGCAGTGACTTTGCCGCACATCGGCTCCGCCACCCATGAAACCCGTGAAGCGATGGCCAATCGCGCCTTGGCCAACCTGCGCAGCGCCTTGTTGGGTGAACGACCGCAGGACCTGGTGAACCCGCAAGTCTGGAAAGGCTGAAAAAAACGGGCAGGCGATTAAAGCGCCTGCCCGTCTACAACTAAACCTCACACGTTACAAAACAACAAATACACAACTTGTAATTTAGTCCACCCCTCAACAAATACACTTCGCTATAGACTCTCCTTACTTACCCGCTCTGACGGGAACCCGTTCTGGAGAACTATTACCTTGAACCACTTGACGACCGAGCAAACAATTAGAATCAGCAAAGCCACATTGATGCTATTTATAAGCTTCTTTGGTTTTTTAATGTTGTTTAGCAACTTCACCGACTACCCTTCCAACTACGAATACATCGCCCACATCCTCAGCATGGACACCACGCACGAGGGCGAGAAATACAGCTATCGCGCCATTACCTCCCCCATGGCCCATCACAGGATTTACTGGCTGATCATTACACTCGAAGTCCTCTTCACCGCCTTTTGCATGATGGGCACTTACCAACTATTCAAGAATATAAACACCAGCGCCAAAAAGTTTCACGAGGCAAAGAAATATGCACTGATTGGCTTACTGATTGCCGTATTTATCTACTACGTGTGTTTTCAGGTTGTGGGTGTCGAATGGTTCAACATGGATGAATCACAACAATGGAACTATAAAGACTGGGCCCGACATATCGTTGATTTCATCATGCCGTTAATGATCTATGTGGCCATCCGGATCGAGCGCTGAGTGCACACGCACCCGATCCGCAACATCTTCAAGCCAGCTTGCCGCTCCCCTGCACCATCGGTGCCTTGGGTTTGCGGAACACCAGCACGTTGCCCAGCATCACCAACACCAGGCCCATCAGCGCCGGTGCGGTCCATTGGTAGCCTTCGGCAAACGCCGAGACATTGAGCGCCACCACCGGGAACAGCACCGTGCAATAGGCTGCGCGCTCCGGGCCCATGCGCCCGACCAGCGTCAGGTAGGCGGTGAAGCCGATCACCGAACCCGGAATGACCAGGTACAGCAGCGAGCCGATGTAACGCGCATTCCATTCCATCTCGAACGGAATGCCTTTGACCAGGCACCACACCGACAGCATCGCCGCGCCATAGGCCATGCCCCAGGCATTGGTTGTCAGCGGCTTGAGCCCGGCCTTCTGTTGCAGGCTGGACAGCATGTTGCCCGCCGAGAAGCACAGCGTGCCCAACAAGGCCAGGCCCAGGCCCAGCAAGGTTTCCGGGCTGGCGGTGTGGCCGGCCAACTCCGGCCAGAACAGCAACCCCAGCCCGAACAAACCGAGCGCGCCACCCAACAGGACGTTGCGGGCGATTCTCTGGCCGAAGAACACCCGCGCATTCAGGGCATTCCACAGCGTGGCAGTGGAAAACACCACGGCTACCAGGCCACTGGGGATCCATTGGCTGGCCGTCAGGAAGCACATGAAGTTGATGCAAAACAGGCAAAGGCCCTGCGCCAGGCAGATCAGGTGTCCGCGACGGTTCATCACTTGCAGCTTGCGGCTGAGCAACAGCATCACGAACAGCACCAGCGCGGCGAGGCCGAAGCGATAGACGATCGACACCGGAATGGCCACCACGCCCAGTTGCCATTTCAAGGCAATCCAGGTGGTGCCCCAGATCAGCACGGTCAGCAAATACAGCGAAAGGTTCATGGTGAAGGCTCCTCAATAGGTGCCCAGTGTCCTGCGCCAAGCTTTTTCGCACTTGCATAAACTTGCGCTTTTGTCGGTGCAGAGGCTGGCAGGCCAACGTCTACGGAGTAGGATGCGAAGCGTTGGAGAAACGATCATGCCCGCACTGGAATCACTGCAAGTCTTTCAAGCCCTCAACCGCTCGCCCAATGCTCGCCTCGAGCACAGCGCCGAGCTCGGTGACGGCATGGCTGCAGCCCTGTGGAGCAATCATCACGACGCCCAGGACTACGAAGCGCCGAGCCATCACACGTTGTCCTGTTACATCGCGGGCGGCACCGGCACTTTTCGCCGCGATCAGCCCGGTACCAAGGGTGGTCCGGACAAACTGTGCATTCTGCCGGCCGACCATCAGTCAGGCTGGGTAATCAATGGCGACATTCGCCTGGCCCATCTGTATTTCAGCCCGGAACAATTCGCCCTCGGTTGCGTCACGCTGCTGGACCGCGAACCTCGCGAATTGCAGTTGCGTGAAGGGACTTTTCTCGACGACCCGCAGCAAGCCCGGCGCTTTCGCCAGATGCTCACGCTCAACTGGAATGAACCCGGCGAACGCCTGCTGACCAGCAGCCTGGCCCATGAAATGCTCAGCCACGTGTTACTCGGCCAGGTCGGCATGCGCGACGGCTTGCGGCTCAAGGGCGGATTGGCGGCGCACCAGCGGCGGCAACTGGTCGAGTTCATCGACAATCAGTTGGCCGAAGCCATCAGCCTCGGGCAGTTGGCGGGGTTGTGTGCGCTGTCGGAGTATCACTTTGCGCGGATGTTCCGGGAGAGCTTCGGCTTGCCGCCGCATCAGTATGTGTTGGCAAGGCGACTGAGTCGGGCGCGGGAGTTGTTGCGTTCGACATCGCAGCCGTTGGGGGAGATTGCATTGGCGTGTGGGTTTGCCAGTGCGAGTCACTTCACCAATCGGTTTCGGCAGGTTCTCGGTGGGACGCCTGGCGAGTATCGGCAGGCGTTTTTGCGCTGACCCGGAAGCCGCCTTCGCGGGCAAGCCTCGCTCCTACAGGGATGTGTGTTGATCGCGAAAATTGGACTCGACACGATTCCTGTAGGAGCGAGGCTTGCCCGCGAAGAACGATAACGCGGTCTGTGATCAGAACTCCAAGGTGCTGGACAACGAAACCTGCCGCGAATCCCCCATCGACACAAAGAACCGGCTCGCCGCCGAGGTGTAGTAAGTGCGGTCAAACAGGTTCTTCACGTTAAGCTGGAACTTGACCTTCTGCCCCTCGACCTTGGTGTCGTAGGTGGCGAATGCATCGGCCACGGTGTAGCTCGGCAGATCAAAATCGTTCACCGCGTTACCCGCCCGCTCACCGACATACCGCGCGCCCGCGCCGACCCGCAATTGATCGCCACCAACAATGGTGCCGAAGTCATAGACCGCCGACAGCGAGCCGGTGTTCTTCGCCACGTTTTGCAGTTTTTTGCCTTTGTAGTCCGGGTCTTCGGTGACTTCGGCATCGGTGTAGGCATAGCTGCCGATCATGCTCCAGCGATCGCTGAGCTGACCGCTCAGGTCCACTTCCAGACCACGGGAACGCACTTCGCCGGCGGCGCTGTAAAGGGTCACCGGACCTTCGGCATTGGCCACCAGCACGTTGCGTTTCTTGATGTCGAACAGGGCAACGTTACCCGTCACACGCCCCGGAATATCCAGCTTCGCGCCGACTTCCCAGGACTTGGCTTCTTCTGGCGCGATGCTGCCGTCGAGCACGGTGCTGCTGCCGCTCAACGGGGCGATGGTCGAGTTCGGTTTGAACGATTCGGTGTAGCTGCCGTAGAACGACAACGCGTCGGTGTACTTGTAGACCAGGCCGGCACGCGGCACCCATTTTTGCCCGTTGCTGTCGGTGTTGGCCTTGAACGGCACGCCTTTGCCGGCGTACTGGTCGTACTCCTGGAAACGGCCGCCGGCCACCAGAATCCACTGGTCGGTGAGGTGGATCGAGTCCTGCAGAAACAGCGAATCGCTGCGCAGCAGATCGGTCTGCGCGCTGTCCGCCGGGCTGACGGTGGTGCCGGCGACTTCACGGCCATAGACCGGGTTGAGGTAGCTGAAAGTGGTCAGGCTTTTCTGGCGGATCAGATCTTCGCGGTAGATCTTGCGGTACTCGTCATCGACGCCGAACACCAGGTCATGTTGCATGCCCAGCGCATTCACTTTGCCTTCGAGGCTGGCCGTGGTGAAGCGGTCGGTGCTGATCGCGTTTTGCGTGCCGTCCATGCTGCGGGTCAGCGTGCCTTTTTTGGTGTCGATGGCGGTAACGCGTACTTGGCTGGCGTCGTAGGTTTCACGGTTCCAGCTGTAGCCAAAGTGCGCTTTCCAGTTGTCGTTGAGCTCGTGGTCGGCCTCGAAGTGATAGAGGTCCGAGCGCCCTTCCATGTTGTTGAACGGCTCGTCCAGGCGACGCTCGCGGGAGATGTCCAGCGGATGGTTGTCCCGTGGGTCGATCAGCGTGCCACGGTCGAACGGGGTGAGGAATTCACGGTGTTCGTAGGCGAACAACAGCTTGGTGCTTTCACCGAACCAGGCCAGGGACGGCGCCACCAGAGTCTCGCGGTGGGTGCCGAAATTGCGCCAGTAATCTTCGTCTTCGTGGTCGAGCACCATGCGGTAGGCCAGCCCGGAATCACCGAGCGCGCCGGTGCTGTCGAAGCTGCCGCCGCTGCCGTTTTTGCCGTCGCCGTACGTCGAGCCACGCACGGTCAACGCGTTGTACTGTTCCAGTTCAGGTTTCTTGCTGACCATGTTGACCACGCCGCCCGGGTCCTGGATGCCGTAGAGCAACGAGGCCGGGCCCTTGAGCACTTCGACCCGATCGACCGTGGCGTTGAGGCCACGGCCCTGCACCACCGGCATGCCGTCGCGCATGATCGAGCCGTTGCGGTTGTCGCCGAAGCCGCGGGTCATCACCGAATCCTGGGTACTGCCCAGCGTGTTGCCCTGGGTGATGCCGCTGACGTTGGCCAGCGCGTCGTCGAGGTTGCGCGGTGCCTGATCGCGAATGACCTGGGCCGGGATGACGTTGACGGTCTGGGGGATTTCCTGGAGCAAGGCCGAAGAGCGCATCACCGAACTGGTCGGCGGCGGCTGGTAGCTCATGGATTGATCCATCACCGAGGTGATGGTGGTGGCGCCGAGGTTCAAGGCGCCTTCGGTGGGCTGCGGTTCCAGCGCCATGGTGTGCGCATCGGTGCGACGGAAGGTCAAACCGGAACCGCTGAGCAAACGCTGGATCGCCTGTTCGGCGCTCATCTGCCCGCTGACCGCTGGCGCGGTCATGCCGTACGGCGCTTCATCGGTGTAGACCACGCTGATGCCGGTGATCCGGCTGAAGTCGCTCAGGGCCTGGGGCAGCGGTTTGGCGGCCATCGCGAAGCTGAACTGCGTGCGCTGCTGCGTCGTGCCCGCTTCAGCGGCCAATGCCACGCTCAATGGCAGCAATGCCAATGCCGAAATGCTCAGCGCCGAAGCGCCCAACCACTGTTTGACCGAACCCGATTTTGCCCTGGACTTCATTGCTCATGACCTGTGTAGAACCGCTACGGATGCGAATGACTCGCAGTTTCAGTCACTACACGGATGGGGCTTGGGTTTACCTCATCATCATTTTGAAAATATTTTAATTTGGGGGATGTGTTGTTTGATAGGACGCCATCGCCGGCAAGCCGGCTCCTACAGGGGAATGCGTTTCAACTGTAGGAGCTGGCTTGCCGGCGAAGAGGCCGGACGCCTCAACGCAAAATAATCAAATGCCCCACAGCCTGCTGCTCAAACCCCATCACCCCCTGCAACGAACTCAACACCGCCTGCGGATCCTTGCTCGGGAAACTGCCACTGACCCGCCGCGCCGCCAGCTCATCGTTGAGCAGCACAATCCGCCCCGGGTAGTAACGTCGCAAATCCTGCACCACGTCAGCCAGTGGCGCCTTGTAGTAATTGAGCCAACCCTGACGCCACGCCAACTGCGCTTCGCTGTCCACGGCATGGAGTTTTTCCGCCGTGCCTTCGCCGTAAGCCACTTGCTGGCCGGCGGTCAGAATCTGCTGCTCGGCATGCTTGTCCGCCGTCACGCCAACCCGGCCGGACAACACCGTCACTTGCGCGCCGTGAGGTTGCAAACGCACTTCAAACTGCGTCCCCAGCACCCGCGCCTGGCCCTTTTCAGCCTCAACCACAAACGGCTCGCCGGTGTGCGTCACGCTGAAAAAACCAGCGCCACGACGCAACTGAATGTGACGCTCACCGCGACTGAAATCCACCGCGATGGCGCTGTCGGCATCCAGCGTGACCTGCGATTGATCCGCCAGCGTGACGGTGCGAACTTCCCCCGGCGCCGACACATAGTCAGCACCCAGATCATCCACCCAGCGCATCGGCTGCCAGCCTGAACCGAGGCTGACCATCAACAACAGGCACGCAGCCATTGCCAGCGCTCCGGACCAGCGCCGAACGCTGCTGCGCCGCGAGCGATTCATCGCATTGAGGTAACCCTGCAAGGCAAACGCGTCTTCGTTGGCCAGCGTCCGCGCCGGGCCTTCGCTCAGTTCCCACACCACTTGCGCCTGGGCATAGGCCTCGGCGTGCGCGGGATCGGCCTGCAGCCAATGGCTGAAAGTGGCCTGATCACCGCTGCTCGGCTGGTCATGCAGCAGACTCAGCCAGGCGAAAGCGGCCTGTTCCTGAGCGGGCGTCGGGGTGACGCGTTCGATGTGATTCACGGTGCTTTCCCTGGCGTGCGCGGTTCGGGGTCCCGCAGGCTGGCCTTGCAGGCTTCGAGGGCGCGCATCATATGTTTTTCCACGGCGCTTTGGGACAAACCCATGGCCTTGGCGATCTCGGCGTATTTGCGGCCATGGATGCGATTGAGCAAAAAGATCTGCCGCGTGCGCTCGGGCAACGCACGCAACGCCGCTTCGACATGGCGCAAATCGTTGCCGGCTTCCAGCGCGGCTTGCGGCTCACTGCCGCGGCTGTCCGGTTGATCCGGTTGCCAGCCTTCAGTGACCCGCACCCGCGTGCCTTCGCTGCGCAAGTGGTCAATGGCAATGTTGCCGGCGCAACGCAACAGGTAGGTGCTGAGCTCTTCGACCTGCACCAGCGGCCGACGCCAGAAGCGCAAAAACAAATCCTGCACCAGGTCCGCCGCCGTTGCCCGGCAGCCGACACGACGGTTCACCAGCGCTTCCATCTGCGAACGCTGGGACAGGAACACTTGCAGGAAATGCGCACGTGCTCCGCGAGGTTCGTCGTCATGGGAATCCGGAGGGCTAGTCATCATCGGGTCAGTACTGCGCAAACGCGGCAACGGGGCTGACGAGCAGGCTCAATGCAGCCATCGACAGCGCCAGGCGCGGGCGATACGGCATCAACAGCACCAGCAGCAACGCGCTGAGCATCAACACCGCACACCATTCCACCAGGCCAAGTCCCCAGCCGGTCGAAGACACCGCCGCCCACAGAGACAAGACCAGCAACAGCCAGCCACCCAGTTTCAATAAACGACGACGACGGGCCGTCGGCTTGCCGCCCAACAGTTCGGCGTGATGCCGATCCATCGATAAACACAGTGCGGTGAAACCGCCGTAACAGAGCAACAGCGACAGCAACATTCAGTTCGCCTCTCGCTCAAGGGTAATCGGTTGTGCATGCTGCCGGATGACGATCCTGGCCTGTCCCGAACGCTGCATTTTCCACGCAGCCCAGGCGAAAAACACACCGCTGCCCAGGCACGTCAGATCGAAACCGGCCATCGCCCAATCGCCCTGCGCCAACGTCACGCCCAAGTGATACGGCGTGGTCATGGCGTTCAGCAGCGGCATCGCGCCAAACAGCAATGCCACCAGTGCCAATTGCTCGATCCACGCCGTGCGGCCCCGGCGGACCATGGCATGCAGCACACTCAAACCCCAGACGATGAAGAAGCTGTTCACCTCCCAATCCGCACGTCCGGCCATGTCGACCGGCAACACCCGATTGGCCCAAAAGAACGCCGCCACCGCCACCATCAACCCGGACATGCTGGCGATATTCAGCACTTCCACCAGTCGCAATTCGAACGGCATCACGGCGCTTTTCGCGTGTTTGAGCTGACGCTTGCCGAGCCAGATCACCAGCCCGGTGCCAATCATCGCCGTGCCGGCCAACCCGCAAATGAAGTACAACCAGCGCAGCACGGGGCCGGCGAAATGGCCCATGTGCAAACCATAGAAACTGCCGGCAATCGCCCTCGGCAGCGATTGCTCCGGGGTCGTGCCGAGCAATTGCCCGGTCACGCCGTTGAAGGTCACCGCGCTGCCGAAGTCGTGAACTACACGGTCCGCGCCATCACGCACGAGCACCACCGAGGCATTCGCGTCGCCCGGATTGTTCACCGTCAGCCGCCCGACGCGCCCTCCCGACCACTGCTCGCGCGCCTTTTCCAGCAGCGGTGCCAGCGGCGCCAACTGCGCTGGTTTGTCCGCACGTTCCGGTGCCGTGGAGGCCGGGAACACCTCATCGTAAAACGCCCGCGCATCACCGTTGTACGCGGCAAGAATGCTCGCCGGCATCACCATCGACATGAAAATCACCAGGCTGCTGTAGGTGATCATCAGGTGAAACGGCAGCACCAGCACACCCACCGCATTGTGCCCGTCGAGCCAGGAACGCTGGCCCTTGCGCGGGCGGAAGGTGAAGAAGTCCTTGAAGATTTTCTTGTGGGTGATGATCCCGCTGATCAGCGCGACGAACATCACCATGGCGGCGATGGTCGACAACCAGCGGCCCCACGGATACGGCATTTGCAGCTGAAAGTGGAAGCGGTAGAAAAACTCGCCGCCGGTGGTTGCCCGGCCCTGCACTTCGGCGCCGGTTTGCGGGTCGAGGAGTTTTTCTGTGAACTGGCCGCGTTCGCCACGTTTGGCCGGGGTCTGCTGCCAGCGTACCGACAGGCCGGGTTCGCGGGCATCGGGCAGGTCGATGAGCCAGCGCGAGGCTCCCGGGGCGTGTTGCTGAAGGTAGTTTTGCGCCACGGTCAGGCTGGCTTCGGAAGTCACCGAACGCGCAGGGATTTCCGGCTGCATCCAGTGGCTGATCTCATCCTTGAAATACGCGAGTGTGCCGGTGAGGAAAATCGCAAACAGCAACCAGCCGAAGATCAACCCGGCCCAGGTGTGCAACCAGGCCATGGCCTGACGAAAACCCTCTTTCATGTGCGGCCCATCCAGTACGCGAGGCCCGAAATCGCCGCCAGCACCAGGCTTGGCACGATCAACCCGAGCCAGGCCCGCCATGCGCTGCGGCAGGCGAAGCACCAGATCACTGCGCCGAGGTAGGCCAGAAACGAGGTCATCATCCCGGTCACCACGGCGTCGGCACGGGCCATGGGCACCCACAGCGTCAGGCTGACACTCGCCAGCGCCGCAACGATGTAGCCACCCAGCACGGCGGCCAGCACCCGGGAGGTGACGGCCAATCGATAGGACACGGGGATTACTTTCATGTTTCGACCTTGAAACCGGTGAGGCCTGAGGAAAATCACGAGGCCAGGGTCGCAATATTAATGATAAATATTCTCATACGCAAAAGAGATACGATCAGCGCCGATTGCCGGAGCGGGTTCTCGCCTCTACAATGCGAACAATTCTTGTTCTCTAACGCATTAAACCGCGCTCGGAGTTACCGTTGCAGCCAGCCCACACCGTCGAAGTCCTCTATCACGCCCATCACAACTGGCTCACCGGTTGGTTGCGGCGCAAGCTCGGCTGCCCGGACAGCGCGGCAGATCTGGCCCAGGACACGTTCATGCGGGTGCTGACCGCACGAGACACGCCGCAGATCATCGAGCCGCGAGCGTTCCTCACCACCCTCGCCAAACGCGTGCTGTTCAATCATTACCGCCGTCAGGATCTGGAGCGCGCCTACCTCGACGCCCTGGCGCAGATGCCGGAAAGGGTCGCGCCGTCGGAAGAAGAACGGGCGATCATCCTGCAAACCCTGATGGAGTTGGACCAGTTGCTCGACGGTTTGCCGCGCCTGGTCAAGCGCGCATTTCTATTGGCCCAGGTCGATGGCCTGACGTATCCACAAATCGCCGCCGAGCTGGGGATTTCCATCGCCACGGTCAAGCGGCACCTGAATAAAGCGGCGATGCGCTGCTACTTCGCCCTATGAACGGCACCCCGGATTTTTCACCGCAAGTCGCCGAGCAGGCGGTGCAGTGGTTGATGAAAATGCAGCAAGGGCCGTTGAGCCCGCACCAGCAAAACGCCTGGCAGCAATGGCTCGATGCGCACAGCGAGCATCAACGGGCGTGGGAGCATATTCAGCGGGTCAACCAGCGCCTGCGTGGTTTGTCTTCGCCGCTGGCGCATGCGGCCCTGAATGCACCGACGTCCAGCAGCCGGCGTCAGGCGCTGAAGTTGTTGCTGATTCTTGGTGCCGGTTCGGCCGTCACCTGGGGCATGCGCGAGCACAACCTGCTGCCACCGTTGCTGGCCGACTACCGCAGTCCCATTGGCCAGCGGCGCAAGATCGCGCTCGCAGACGGCAGCCAATTGCAACTCAACACCGCGAGTTCGGCGGATGTGCAGGTCGAGGGTCAGCAACGGCTGATCCGTTTGCTTGAAGGCGAGATGCTGCTGACAACGTCCAAAGCGTTTCAAGTGCGCACGGCACAAGGCTTGTTGAAAACCGAAGGGGCGCGCCTGAACGTTCGGCAGTTTGCGGATCGCACTCAGGTCGCGGTGTTTGAAGGCCATGTCGAATTGACGCCTGATGGTGGTTCACCACGGATGCTGCAAAGCGCTCGACAGTTGAGTTTTGATGCTCGCGGAATCGGCAACCCTGTGCCTCTGGATGCCAACAGCGGTGCCTGGGCCGACGGCATGCTGGTGGCTGCGCACATGCGCCTCGCGGATTTCCTTGAGGAACTTGGCCGCTATCGTCGCGGGCAGTTGAACTGCGATGCGAAAGTTGCGGACTTGTTGATCTCCGGGACTTATCCACTGGACGACAGCGAGCGGATTCTGGATCTGCTGGAAATCAGTTTGCCGGTGAAGGTGAAGCGCTTTACGCGGTATTGGGTAACCGTCGAGGCGCGCGCCTGACTCTTGTAGGAGCCGGCTTGCTGCGGGCGGCGTTCCGACGATCGGCACGCCGCGGCCTGTCTGATACACCGCCTTCGCCGGCAAGCCAGGCTCCTACAGTTACGGTGTTTGTTCAGAAATCCTGTGGCAGTGGGGTTGCTTGCGAAAGCCCCAAAAAATATTCACACAACCGTGAGCCGTTTTTCAGATCTGGCGTGACAGAGAAGGAAAGCCACCTTGATTCCACCTTCTCAGGATCGTCCTCCATGCACCCCACCCGCCTCACCCCGCTGGCCCGCACCTTGCGCCAACTCTTGCTGGGCGCCAGCCTGAGCTTCGGCGCGCTGCCACTCGTCCACGCAGACGATGCCAAGCCGTACCACATCGCGCCATCGTCGCTGGAAAACGCCCTCAACCAGTTCGGCCGTGAAGCCGGCGTGTTGATTTCGTTTGGCTCGCAAGTCACCAGCGGTGTGCAGAGTCGTGGCCTGGAGGGCAACTACACCGCCGAACAGGGCTTGAACGCCTTGCTCGAAGGCACCGGCCTGCAAGCCCGCGCCGAAGGCAACAACGCGTTCAGCCTGCAACCGGTGGGCAATGCTGCGCTGGAGCTGGACACGTCCAAAGTGGTCGGCGACTGGCTCGGTGATGCGCAACAAATCAACGTCTTCGAGCATCCCGGCGCGCGTGACGTGATCCGTCGTGAGGAATTCGAACGCCAGGGCGCAACCCAGGCTAGGGACGTGCTCAACCGCATCCCCGGCGTCAACGCGCCGGACAACAACGGCACCGGCAGCCATGACATGGCGCTGAACTTCGGCATTCGTGGTCTCAATCCGCGCCTGGCGTCGCGCTCGACGGTGTTGATGGATGGCATCCCGGTGCCCTTCGCACCTTACGGTCAGCCACAGTTGTCGTTCGCGCCGATCAGCATGGGCAACATGGACGCGGTCGACGTGGTGCGCGGTGGCGGCGCGGTGCGTTACGGCCCGCAAAACGTCGGCGGCGTGGTCAACTTCGTGACCCGCGCGATTCCCGACGAGCCCACGGTGAAAGGCGGTTTCCAGACCGAAACCAGCCCCTCCTCCAGCCACGACGGTTTCAAGACCACCGGCAACCTGCTGGCCGGCGGCACTGGCGACAATGGCCTGGGCGGCGCGTTGTTGTATTCCGGCACACGCGGTGGCGACTGGCGTGAACACAGCGACACCGAGATCGACGACCTGATTCTCAAAGGCAAATACCAGCTCGACGACGCCAACAGCTTCAACGCCATGGCCCAATATTACGAAGGCAAGGCCGACATGCCCGGTGGCCTGAACGTTGCCGATTACGATGCCGATCCGTACCAGTCGACCCGCCCGAAAGATCAGTTCTGGGGCCGCCGGACGATGTTCAACTTCGGCTATCGCTACCAGGAAGATCGCCGCGAATTCACCGCCAACACCTTCTTCACCAAAACCCTGCGCAGCGGCTATCTGGATCAGGGCACGTTCCTGTCGCTGTCGCCACGCGAATACTGGGTACGTGGCCTGGAAACCCGCTTCGCCCAAGGCTTTGATGTTGGCCCGACCAGCCATGAAGTCGGTGTCGGCTATCGCTACATCAACGAAGCCGGCCACGAACTGCGCTATCGCACGCCGATTGCCAGTAACGAGTATCCGACCACCAACAGCCGCAACGACCGTGATACACGCGGCGGCACCGAGGCCAACGCGTTCTTCGTCGATGACCGGATCGACATCGGCAAATGGACAGTGACGCCGGGCATCCGCTACGAAATGATCGAATCGCAACAGACCAACAACCTGACGAACGAGAAGTACAAGGGCGATTACAACACCGCCCTGCCCGCATTGAACGTGCTCTATCACCTGACCGACAGCTGGAACCTCTACGCCAACACCGAAGGTTCGTTCGGCAGCGTGCAATACAGCCAGATGCCAAACCGCGTGACCAGCGGCGAAGTCAAACCGGAAAAAGCGCGCACCTGGGAACTGGGCACCCGCTACGACAACGGTGCGTTACGCGCGGAAATCGGCGCGTTCCTGATCAACTTCGACAATCAGTACGAAAGTAATCAGACCAACGATTCGGTGATCGCTCGGGGCGAGACTCGCCATCAAGGCATCGAAACCAGCGTCAATTACGCACTCGACGATTTGAGCCCGTCACTGGCCGGTTTCGATGTCTACGCCACGTACGCCTATGTGGACGCGACCATCCGCGAAGACGGGCCGAACAAGGGCAATCGTGTGCCGTTCTCCTCGAAACACAAGGGCACCGTGGGCGTCGGTTACACCGAAGGTGCGTGGAAGTTGAACCTGGACAGCAGCTATCAGAGCGACCAGTTTGCCGACAACGCCAATACGTCGAAAGAAAGTGCCGACGGCAGCACGGGCACGATTCCTGGCTACATGCTGTTCAGCAGCCGCGCGGCGTATGACTTCGGGCCGAAGTTGTCGGATTTGAATGTGGCGGTGGGGGTGAAAAACATCTTCAACCACCAGTACTTCACACGCTCGTTCGATGACAACAACAAGGGCAAGTACGTCGGGGAACCGCGGACGGTGTATGTGCAGACGTCGGTGGCGTTCTGATCTGAAACTGAACAGCCTCGCTGCAATTCACCCCTGTAGGAGCGAGGCTTGCCCGCGAAAGCACTATTTCGGCAGAAATCTATGTAACTGACACACCGCCTTCGCGGGCAAGCCACGCTCCTACAAGGAATCGCGGCGCTGCGATAATCGGCACAAACAACAACGGGCCTGCAATGCAGGCCCGTTTTTCGTTGGGACGTTAAATCAGGCGTCAGCCGTTTTGTGCAGCCTGTTCATTCTCGAGAAACTCGTCTTCCAGCAGCGCATCGGCTGCACGCCTCTCAAACGGCACCACAGCGGCACGTGGTTTGCCCCGCAGTTTGCCGAACAGATGTTCCAGTGCATGTTCGAGTTTTTCAGCCGCACCGTCGATCGCCAGTTCCAGGTTTTCGGCTTTATGGGTGACAGAAATCGGTTGGTGGCCTTTTGGCCGCGCTTCCAGCTGACAGCGCAAATCATGGGGACCGGGCTTGTCGCCGTTCTCGTCCCGCAGATGGACCTCGACGCGTGTCAGGTCCTCTTCATAACGTTCGAGCGTGCTCTCAATGGTAGTACGTACCCACTCCTCCAGTCGGATGCTGCTTTGAATATGGTTATCGCTGTTGACTTGGATTTGCATAGTTCATCCCTTATTTCAGCTAGCTCGCGAGAGGCCCCTCGGCTGGCCCTTGGGCGTCATCACCGTGACCTCTTGGTTACACAATCGGTCTGTACGACGAACAATTCAACCCCTGAAAAAAGATAAATTTTCATACGCAAAAAAAGCCGGACAAGGAGCAAAAGCGCTGTTAAGGTCGGGAGTTGGGTCGCTTCACTTCTTTGTCATAATTACTCACATCTGCCGCTCCGCCAGCGGGTGCAGGCTGCGAAAAACACCCGCCTCCTCTACCAGCCAGTCATGCACCGCGCGCACGCCCGGATGGCTCAGCGCCCCCGGCGCGTAAAGCAGCACATAACGTTTGTGATTGGGCACCGCCAACCCGAACGGCACAATCAACGTCCCGCGCTCCAGCTCATCGTTCAACAGCGTTCGCCGCGCAATCGCCACGCCCATGCCGGCAATCGCCGCTTCGATGGTCAGGTGATTGCGATTGAACGTGTGCCCGCGCCGCACGTCCGCGCCTTCGAAACCGATGGCGTTGAGGTAGAACTCCCACTCCGCGTACTCGTAGCTGCCGCGCCAGGCCGTAATGTCGTGCAACAGCGGAAAGTGCGACAGGTCTGCCGGGCCATGCAACGGCGGCCGTCCGCGCAACAGACTCGGCGCACAGACCGGGAAAATCTGTTCGTCGAGCAAGGTTGTGGATAACAAGCCAGGGTAGCTGCCGTCGTTCAGGTCGATGGCCAGGTCAAAGTCGCCCTCGTGCAACGGCACGCTGCTGTCCTCGGCCACCAGGCGTAACTGAATGTCCGGAAAACGCTGCTGCAAGCGCGGCAGACGCGGGGTCAGCCATTTGCTCAGGAACGATGGAATCGACCGCACCCGCAAAATCCCGCTGATCATTCCCGCATCCAGTCGTCGCAATTCCGCGTCGATGCTGCCGTAAGCCTCGTTGACCGTAATGGCCAGTCGCTGGCCTTGCGCGCTCAACTCCACGCCCCGGGCACGCCGGTGGAACAGTCGAAACCCCAGCCGTTCTTCCAGTTGTCGGATTTGCTGACTGACCGCCCCCGGCGTGATGTGCAGTTCTTCGGCGCAACGGGTGAAGGACAAGTGCCGCGCGGCACAGGAAAACACGTGCAGCCAGACGTAAGTCTGGGCGTGCAATTGGCGACTCATTGTTTAGTCCTGCTAAAGGCTGTCTTAGGAAGTTTCGTTGGTCACGTAGGACCGAGGTAGGCAGTATCGCCGACATTGCGCTTGTCCTACAAAAATGGCAGCGATTTCTCTTCCATTGCTTGTATAGGCTTTAGCATGGCTATCAGTGTTTTTGATCTTTTCAAAGTCGGCATCGGTCCGTCCAGTTCTCACACCGTCGGCCCGATGCGCGCCGCCGCGACCTTTGCCCAGGCACTGATTGACCAGCATTTGCTGGACGCCGTACGCCGAGTGGAAATCCGCCTGTACGGCTCCCTTTCCGCCACCGGCGTCGGCCACGCCACCGACCGCGCCTGCGTCATGGGCCTGATGGGCGAATGGCCAGACAGCATCGACCCGACCAGCATCGACAGCCGCATCAAAACGCTGCTCGATACCGGCGAACTGAATCTCGCCGGCAAAAAAACAATCGCCTTCAACTGGCAACGCGATCTCCTGCTGCTCGACGAGAGCCTGCCCTACCACCCCAACGCCATGTCGCTGACAGCCTTCGGCGACACTGGCGAATTGTCAGAACAAACGTATTACTCGATCGGCGGCGGTTTCATCATTGAAGCGGCCGAAGCCGAGTCCGGCATCGCGCCGACCAGCGACGTGGTGCTGCCGTATGATTTTTCCAGCGCCGCCGAATTGCTCAAGCTCTGCAATCAGCATGGCCTGCGGGTTTCCGAGTTGATGATGGCCAACGAACGGGCCTGGCGCAGCGAAGCCGAAATCCGTCAGGGCTTGCTGCACATCTGGTCGGTGATGCGCGAGTGCGTCGAGCAGGGTTTACGCCACGAAGGCATCCTGCCCGGCGGTCTGAATGTTCCGCGCCGCGCAGCGAAATTGCACCGCAGCCTGTTGGAAATCGGCAAGCCGAATGTCATCACTTCGACACTGTCGGCGATGGAATGGGTGAACCTGTTTGCCCTCGCCGTGAACGAAGAAAACGCCGCCGGCGGACGGATGGTCACCGCGCCTACCAACGGCGCGGCCGGGATCATTCCCGCCGTCCTGCACTACTACATGAAATTCAACCCGGACGCGTCGGACGACGACGTCGTTGCGTTCTTTTTGGGCGCCGCGGCCGTAGGCATTCTCTGTAAAAAAAACGCCTCGATCTCCGGCGCCGAAGTCGGCTGCCAGGGCGAAGTCGGTTCGGCGTGCGCCATGGCCGCCGCCGGTCTGGCCGACGTACTGGGCGCCACGCCCGAGCAACTGGAAAACGCCGCCGAAATCGGCCTGGAACACAACCTGGGCCTGACCTGCGACCCGGTCGGCGGCCTGGTGCAAGTGCCGTGTATCGAGCGCAACGCCATCGCGGCCGTGAAGGCGATCAACGCCACGCAAATGGCCCTGCGCGGCGACGGCAAACACTTCATTTCCCTGGACCGGGTGATCCGCACCATGCGCGATACAGGCGCCGACATGCACGACAAATACAAAGAGACTTCACGGGGCGGCCTGGCTGTCAGCTGGGTGGAGTGCTGAGGAGCATTCCCGACCGTCCGCAACACGTGAGCCCGAGCAAGAATAATAACGAGGCCAATAACGATGACCGATGTACGTACACCTGCTGCCGATAATCCTGCTGTAGACCTGACACGCAATACAGAAACAGCCCACAAGGGCTGGAGCAAACACGACACCACCTGGATGCTGGGCCTCTACGGCACGGCGATTGGCGCCGGCACGCTGTTCCTGCCGATCAACGCTGGCGTGGGTGGCTTCTGGCCGCTGCTGATCCTGGCGGTGCTGGCGTTTCCAATGACCTTCTTCGCCCACCGCGGCCTGACTCGCTTCGTGCTGTCGGGGCGCTCCGGGGACATCACTGAAGTGGTGGAAGAACACTTCGGCATCGGTGCCGGCAAGCTGATCACGCTGCTGTATTTTTTCGCGATCTTCCCGATTCTGCTGGTGTACAGCGTGGCGCTGACCAACACCCTCAGCAGTTTCATGGAGCACCAGTTGCACATCGCCCCGCCACCTCGGGCGGTGCTGTCTCTGGGGCTGATCCTTGGTTTGATGGCGATTGTGCGCTGCGGCCAGGGCGTCATCGTCAAATGCATGAGCGTGCTGGTTTACCCGTTCGTCGCGGCGTTGCTGCTGCTCGGCATCAGTCTGATTCCGAACTGGAACGGCGCGTTCTTCGCCACCGCCGGTGACGGCATGCCGATGCCGCTGTTCTTCAAAACGCTGTGGCTGGCGATCCCGGTGATGGTGTTTTCGTTCAACCATTCGCCGATCATCTCCGCCTTCGCTGTCGATCAGAAGCAGCGGTACGGCGAGCAGGCCGAGCGCAAGAGCAGCGGCATCCTCGCCATTGCCCACGGGATGATGGTGGTGACCGTGATGTTCTTCTGTTTCAGCTGCGTGTTGGCCCTGTCCCCGGCTGATCTGGCGGCGGCGAAGGCACAGAACATCTCGATCCTGTCGTACCTGGCCAACCACTTCCAGACCCCGGTCATTGCCTACGCCGCGCCGCTGATTGCGCTGGTGGCGATCACCAAATCCTTCCTCGGCCATTACATCGGCGCCAGCGAAGGCTTTCAGGGCCTGATCGTGAAAAGCCTGCGTGGCCGTGGCCGGGTGATGTCGGCGAGCTGGCTGAACCGCATCACTGCGCTGTTCATGATCCTCAGCTGCTGGGCCGTGGCCACTTTCAACCCGAGCATCCTCGGCATGATCGAAACCCTCGGCGGGCCGATCATTGCGTGCCTGTTGTTCCTGATGCCGATGTACGCCATCCGTCGCGTGCCGGCTTTGCGCCAGTATTCGGGCCAGGCGTCGAACGTGTTCGTGGTGTTGATCGGTCTGATTGCACTGTCTGCGATCATCTACTCATTCATGCCCTGAAACGGGCAAAGTTCTTGTAGGAGCGAGCCTGCTCGCGATGGTCTCGAGAGCGCCACGTTTACCCGGTAAACACGCGTTATCGTTGACGACCATCGCGAGCAAGCTCGCTCCTACATTGTTCGACAATCTTTCCGGCATGCCCCTTGCTACATCCCTGACGAGGCAAAAAGGATGTTTGAAAACCTCAGCGAGCGACAGGCCGATGGTCCGGTGTTGCGAACCAACCCGATCATGGCCGGTCAACTACTGCACGTTCAATCAGGCGGTGACGCATCATGGACAACCCTTTTCAGCTCATCACCGATGCCTTTGCACCGGATTACCAGATCAACCTGAGCATTCAGGGGCTGGACGGCAGCATCATGCTGACCCTCTCCAACAGCGGCCGCGTCGTGGCCAAGCGAATGATCAGCGCCGAACAACGCAATGACCCCAAGCGCCTCAAACGCCTGGTGCAAAGTATTCAATTCGGCATCGCCATCGAGCAGGGTCACAGCGCAATGACCATCCTCGAAGCCATGACCGACAGCGACAATCGCACCCCGCCGCCGCCATCGACTAAAGCCCACCCGCGCCCCGCCATGCGGTTTTAAATCTCGCCCTTCTCCACTTCGGGATGCTCACTGGAACCCGCACCGGTCTTGCGTTGCGGGTGTTCGATCTTCACCGAAGGGAATTGCGACGAGGCGTAACGCACCACCAGAATCGCAAACGCCAGCAGCAGAATCCCGCCGCACAGGTAAATGATGCCCAGGTCCGGCGGATTGTGGTGCGAGACGTTGGAGATCAACAACCGCGTCAGCGCGGTGATCGCCACGTAGATCAGGAAACGCACCGGCATGTGATTGGTCTTGAAGTATTGTCTAGCCCATTCATGAATACTTAGAGTCCGCTCCCCCGCTTTCGGCTGATTGACATTCCCCTGCTTGCACCTATCATGGCACAGAGCCACCAATCAAATGCCAGCCCGCAAACTAGAGCTTGCAGAAATAACGATCATGCAGAGAGAAATGGATGTCAGCTATAAAAAAAGATACAAACTACGGCTATTTGAATTTCTTTGAAATCATAGAAAGCGGCCTTTATCGAACTCAGAAAAAAACCGACGGTGAAATAAAGTCAAAAAGCTTTGGATTGGAAACATCCCTAGTCCTTAGAAGTATCAAAGCATGGGTTAACTCTAGACGTTTTAAAGAAACTTCACCTTGGGCAGAGCATGGTGAATCTGGCGAAGCATCCATAATGTGTTATTGCAGAGAGATTCACGAATTTGAAAATGGTGATTTCCTTCTAACATTGTGGAAGCATGACCCAAGCGATTCCAAAAGTTATCGAGGACTCCGACTAAATGAAAAAGGAGAGCCAATTGGGTACATAAGCAACAATTCGATGGATACCGGGGATGATGTCGTCTGGGGACACCCTTGCTATTACTGGATAATTCCTGACTCAAATCTAGTAATTTCAGTAAAATTCGAAGACTCAAAATGCGACTCTGACTTAATGCAAAAATGGATCAACTATTGCGTTAGATATCGTTTGAAAATAGACAACCACAACAAACGCCAGCCTAGCGATTCAGCAACTACAATCTACTTCAGCTCAGAAAGTGCTCCAGAAGACTACAGCCTTCTATATCGATTTTCTAAAAAAATAAAAGAATTTAAAACCAGCGAAGCTTATCTCAAGAAAATTTGCGAAACGACAAAGCATGTCCTTCTCAGAAATGAAGTCGTAGTGAGTTCTGAGATTATCCAACAAGAAAATAAAAAATCTCAAAAAACAATGCTAACCTTGGATAAAGCTAACAATGAAATATTTGATTTCATCCAAAGAATGATGGGCCAGTTTTTTGGTCCAGAAACCCATGACGAGGATAGCGACCTCGGTAAAAGAAGAGTTGAGGTAAAGCTCGAGGCCACACCAACCTACGAGCAAATGCAAGATTTCATGAAATATTCTTCCGACTTCCCAGAAGACGGTTGGGCAGACGTAATATTCATTGATGAGAACGAGAACAAAACCTCTATTAAAAAACATAGACTAGTCGAGCGAGTCATGTTACCTAAAAGCGGAGAAACCTATTCCGCAGTCTTGCTATACAACACACTGGCAGGAAACCGCTCCAACTATTTACAAACAATTTCTAGCATCAATAAAAAACCATCAACAAATGAAGAAATCGAACCATCAGATGTAGCGATGGCCTAATGATTATTATATTACTTTGCCTTTTACCATCCATAGCATCAATACTCTGTGGGTGGCATCTGAAATTTGAAACAGTATCATCCACTCTAGGCCTCCTTGTGGGAGTGTCAGGGGCGGTATTCACCATAATGAGCATATGGATTGCCTTTCTATACCCTAACGTTCTTAGAACTTTGAAGGGGGATAACCTTGTTAATGCTGACTTCAGCTCTAGTGGTGGAGACACTACAAGGCTGAAAATCATTGTCGGAGTAATCGTTCAATCCGCTTTATCTATGGCCTTTGCCCTAATTGGAATGCTATTTGTTAGCTTCTACGAAGGATTCGGACTAAAAACGCAAGAAATCACCCTAACTGTAATGCAATTCCTTCTTGTTTTTTTCAGCGGACTACAAATATCCGCAATACTAAGTGTTATCCACATCAACTCTAGCTTTATAAAAAACCTTGAAGGAAAAAATAAAGCTAGAGCACGCGACTGGGACACCTAACCGACAAGACAACAGCCTGCTAACAACTAGGAACTCAATAATGTTGCACAGTTACATTCCAACCCTTGAAGCACCAACAGCAGAGTCCCCAGACTGGTATAAGTCCTACCACAGTTCATTCTACATGTCACAACTTGTAAATAACGTCTTGCTATCCTATTTAACCAGCTTCATTGAAATAGTACAAAAAAATGGCATGCTAGAAAGCCTGCACGAAGAGTTGCTAGAAGAAAAAATAATCACCCCTTCTGAGCTAAACCAAGGCCACTATACGATTAACCATGAAAAGCTATATTCGAAAGATATAAAAAATTTTATAAACGAAATAATTGATAATTTCAAAAAACAAGCCGAAAAAATTAATCACATGCTTATATGCAGTGGCGTTAACACTGGCGGCTATCTCGAAAGAAATATCGAAATCAACCTAGATGAAATATCCAAAACTGCAGACACTGAGGATTGGTATGACATCGTGAAGGGTTTTTTAAACGTATGGGAGTTCATGTTTTTATTTAGCATTACAGAAAGCACCTTAAAAGATATATTATCCAAACCTAAAGCATACACATCAAATTTAATAAAAGAGCTGAATGAGCAACATCCAGAAATCGCCAAAACAATGGCTGAAGATCACAAAATAGACATAAATCTTTCCGATTCAATTTGGAGACTTTTCGCATCAATACGGAACACTTACTCTCACACGCACGGAATGATCGCAACAAAAAACAAAACAGAGCTAACGAGAGATTCAGAAATATTTAAAAAGCACTTCAGAGAAGCATTCCACACCCCCAACGACCCATCATCACTTATACTTAGCTCCGTTATGATCGACACAGATCAGCTTTTTGATGGTAAAAAAATTAAACTTGGTAAGTTTTTCTTCATCTCGGATCTAGAGCTTAATATTTTCAGAAACTTTGTATCCGAGTACATCAACACAGCCAGCAAACTAAAAAACTAAAATTACACCCCCTATTATGACCCTTTTACCAAAGGCGGTGATATCAGGGGGAAAATCCTTAAATACCATCCCCTACCAAGACCTTAAATTTCTTTCCCACTTGAATCTATCGCTTTTGTCGAGGGGTATTTAAAGGATGCAAAACGGACAACAAAAATCGAAAAGGCAAGTAATAAAATCCCACCACAAACATACAAAAGTCCAGCATCTGGATCTTTATGGTGTGACACATCACCAATCAACAATCTTGTTAAAGCAGTAATAGCAACATAAAGAAGAAACCTGATTGGCATATGATTTGTTTTAAAATAAATACCTACCATCGCCCCTAACTCTAGGTAAATGAATAGCAAAAGGATGTCGTCAACGCTAACACTGCCTTCGCTTAGCATCCTAATAAAGGTGACAACGGCAGCGTAGGCGGTGATAGCTCCAATACCAAACAGGGCTAGATAATGGAAAGCCTCAACACACAGATTCCCCAGAGAATCAGCCGAGCAATGAAGGTTTTTGCGGAGCTTGTCAGCCCAATTCAGGTTATCCATTTTCCACCGCTCCAATCAGATGCAACACCAAGACGAAGAAACGCAAAGCACAGGGTCAGGCAGCCAGAAGCCCGTTTTGGCTGGGTTTTGATTTTATTTCGAGTGTTAGTAACGTGTGATTGGTCTTGAAGTAAATCCCGACCATCGCGCCCAATTCGAGGTAGATGAACAGCAGCAAGATGTCGTCGATCTTGATGTGCCCCGCTTCGATCATCCCCAGAAACTCCATCACCGCCGCCCACGCGGTTACCGCACCGATGGCGAACAACGCCAGGTAGTGGAAGGTCTCGACGAACAGATTGCCCAGGGATTCGGCCAGTTGGTGCACGTTCTGCCGCAGGTTCTCGGCCCAGTTGATTTTCACGATGATTCTTCCTTAGCTCGGTTCGAGCGGATGATGCCGGTTGGACGTGACGGTTGTTCTGCATGCAGAAAAAAGGCCAGAGGTTGATGGGTAAGATGGCAATGGGCTGTTATTGGACACTTTTGTGGTGTCTGGACGGGCGCCTTCGCGGGCAAGCCTCGCTCCTACAGGGTCGGTATTATCTGTAGGAGCGAGGCTTGCCCGCGAAGGGAACGCCACGATTCAACTGAACAAACGCTGATTTCGGTCTACATTAAAAAGCCACTACCCAAAGCGCAGGGATTCGCTTATCCTTTTCGCTGTATAAAAACACAGTGGTCGAAACAGACAACTATCGTGAAGGCATGTGAGGTGGTGAATGGCCGTCGAAGTGGTATACCGCAGCAGCCGAGATCTGGAGCGCTTGTTCATGGATAAAGCCGAAGCTGACCGTCATGACAAAATGCTCGAACTGGCCGAATTGCTGGCTGAAGTGTTGCAAAAAGCCGTTCCGTCCCTGACCGAGCAGCAAGTGGAAGAAGCCGGGATCTACATGGCGAAGAATCGCGATGTGTTCGCCAAGGCGTTCAAGAGCCAGCCGGATGCGTTGTCCGAGCTGCTGAGCGCGCCTGTTGAAGTCGCAGAACAGGTTGAAGTGGCAGAAACAGCTGAGCCGACCAAGCCAGCCAAAGCCGCTAAAACGCCGAAGTAAGCAACAGCCGAATTGAACAGGCCCTGAGTCGAATGACTCAGGGCCTTTTTCATGCCTGCGAAAAACGCGGCTCAAACCGTTCGCGGCGTTCGCTCGTCTGCAGCTGTCGAGCTTCCACGTATTGACGCACCCCATGGCGACTGCGGAGAAAGTCCCTGGATGACGTAGAGATACGTTTCTTGCGCAGCGTAGTCGAGCACACTGATCAAACCGCCGACATAGCTACCGTTGTAAAGGAAACCATCAAAGTTATAGGTCACCGTGAAGGTGATCTGTGCCTCGGCACTTTTGCCCGAGGCCTCGATGATCGTGCCCGCCAACGTTGCTGGCGATACGGTGCTTCCCTCGTACGGGATCGGATCCTGGTAGAAATCCGGTAGCGCCAATGCGCCCGTCACCGAATCGGTGTCGAACGTCAACGTGCCGCTCTGCCAAACCTGCAACCCGTTCGGGTTGGCGCTCGCGTCGAACAGGCTGACGGAGAAGGTGTAAGAAGTGCTCATGATTTCACCCATGGCCGTTCAACGACGTTCAACAGGTAGACCTCTTCACTGTCAGGCGTCAGTGAAAACAGGTAGCCATTGTTGAGGAAGTCCTCGTGATCGCTGACATCGATGGGCCAACCGGGGTACTGATTACCGTCGGCGTCCAGCACCCACATGAACTTGACGTTGTAGTCTGTCGGGGTGGCCGATTTGTAGACACCGCCGGCGACCTGCGTCCCGTCGTCAAACCGCGCCCATGCCATGACGACCGGCGAGCCAACACTGATTTCGTCGGGCACCGGGGTATTGCCCTGCATGATCAGCGTCCACGCCTCTTTGCCGCCGGCAGGCAGCATCATTCGCGCAACGTGTTGCGGCGTCGGCGATCCTGCTGCCTGTCCCGTAACGGCGCCCTGACCAACGCCCGTGCCCTGCGCGACATTGAGGGTATAACCAAACGTGTTTTCACCGGGTTGCTGCACCGGGCCGGTGATGGTGCAGATCAGGCCATTTTGCTGGGCGACCTCCACGTAGGGGTCCCAGGTACCGGGCGTCGATCCCGAATTGATAACGCAGTTGATGGCCGGGTTTTCAGACTGGTAGAGGGTGAAGAAGACGTTGCCGTCGTTGTCCCATAAACCGGTGCTCACCGGACCTGCGGTGCCGGGGGTGAAAATAGTGATCTGCCCGCCGTAATTGGCGCCGTTATCGTCGCTGACAAACGACACGCCAATATCAAGGCTGGAGTTGATCGTGAAATTGCAGGTGAGAGAAGAACTGGAAGACATGATTCGCTCCTTGAAATCACGAAAAAGCAGTGCGCCAGTCATGATTGCCCCAGACGCTGGCAGGCCCTCATCAACCGGGCGGGTGGCGTTGCGCCATCCCGCTTGCAGCGTAGTCAGGTCTTTAGAATTTGCCAGCGAAGTGAAGGGCGCGGCGAGCCTTCACCGGTACAAGACTTTCTCTGCCAACTCGTCCGCCACACGGGCGGGGGAACGTTTCTCAGCCTGGGCATGGGCGAACACTTCGGTCAGCCGTGAGCTGATTTTCGACAAGTGCGCGGTGATGGTCGTCAGCTCTTCGCCACGGTGTTTGAGCGACACGTAGATCAGCCCGCCGGCATTGATCACATAATCCGGCGCATAAAGAATGCCTCGCCGTTCCAGTTGATCCGCGACATCCAGATGAGTCAGTTGGTTATTCGCCGAACCGGCCACCGCCGAGCATCGCAGTTGCGTGACGGTATTGCTGTTGAGCACACCGCCGAGGCCGCACGGCGCGAGAATGTCGCAAGGCGTGCTGAGCAACGCCTCGTTGGCAATCGGGTGAGCGCCGAGTTGCTCCATCGCCAATTGCACCTTGCCGTGATCGATGTCGCTGACCAGCAGTTCGGCACCGGCAGCGTGTAACTGCTCGGCCAAGGCATAACCGACATTGCCCAGGCCTTGAATGGCCACGCGCAGGCCTTCGAGGTTGTCGCTGCCCAGGCGAGCCATGGCGGTGGCACGAATGCCGGTGAATACGCCCATCGCCGCGTGAGGCGCCGGGTCGCCCGCCGAAGTGGTGCTGGTGACGTGCTGGGTCTGTTGGGCGATGCAATCCATGTCCGCCACTGAGGTGCCGCTGTCGATGGCCGTGATGTAGCGCCCGTCGAGCTGATTGATGCAGCGCCCGAACGCTTCGAACAACGCGGCGCGGTTTTCCACATGGACCGGTCGAACAATCACCGCCACGCCGCCACCCTGAGCCAGGCCGGCCAGTGCCGCCTTGTAACTCATGCCTTGAGCCAGGCGAATGGCATCCTCGACCGCGGACTCGTCGCTTGGATAGGCAAGGTAACGACACCCGCCCAGGGCAGGCCCCAGACGGCTGTTATGAATAGCAATGACCGCCTTCAACCCGGTGACCGAGTCGACGCTCAGATGCAGCGATTCAAGGCGAGTGCTTTGCATGAGAGCGAACATCGTAAGGGCTCCCGAATCACTTCTTGTAGTCGCCAGTATAGGCTTGCGCCCAAAATTTGCAGAAGCGCACCGGAATAAGCGGCGCCGCCATTCAGGCTTTCGGACATAACCTGCGCGGCACTGGACGAATGCCGCAGGGGAGGCTAAAACGAGGCATGTCCCGGAGATTTTGATGACGCCCCGCCAACGCTTTTTCGACTGCCTGCAACGATCACCGCCCGCGCTGTTCGAAGCGGCGCTGTGGATTGCCGTCGAGCACGATAAAGAGGTGGATCCGCAGGCGGTACTGGCAAATTTCAAGGACCTGCAACAACGCGTCAGTTACGGCTTGCCGATGTTGCCGGTCAGCGAGCTGGCCCAGCCGCTGTTGCGACGCCTGAATGATCTGGGATACGCCCAGGACGATTTCACGCCATTGCGACCGCAAGTGGCCTTGCTCGACAAAGTGCTGGAGCGCCGACGTGGCCAGCCATTGGCCCTGGGCCTGATTGCGCTGGAACTGGCCAGAGGCCTGGAAATTCCCTTGGTCGGGGTCAACTTCCCAGGGCATTTCCTGCTGCGGGTTCCGGGGGCCGATCACCTGCTGGACCCTTGCGGCGGTCGACGGTTGTACCCCAACGATTGCCGGGAACTGCTGCAACGCCAGTACGGTCCGAACATGAAACTCAGCGCCGAACATTTGCTGACGGCCGAGCCGGTGCAAATGCTCCAGCGGTTGTCACGCAACCTGCGCCAGTTGCACCTTTCCCACGATGACTACATTGGCGCGTTGATCGACGCCGAACGCGTGCTGGAACTGGGCAACGCCAGCGCCTCCGATTACCTGGCCCGGGCCAGCCTTTACCAGCGGCTGGACTGCCCGAACGCCGAGCGTTTCGATCTGGAGCATGCGCTGCTGCTCAGCGACGACCCTATCCAGCGGATCCGCCTGACCGAACGACTCGGCCACCTGCCCCCCAACTCAATCGTCCACTGAACACCTGTAGGAGCCGGCTTGCTGGCGATTCAAACGCCACGGTCAGTCAGGAATACCGCGTTATCGTTCATCGCCGGCAAGCCGGCTCCTACAAAAAACTGTGCGGTATTTGCCCCTGTAGGAGCCGGCTTGCTGGCGATTCAAACGCCACGGTCAGTCAGGAATACCGCGTTATCGTTCATCGCCGGCAAGCCGGCTCCTACAAAAAACTGCGCGGTATTTGACCCTGTAGGAGCCAGCTTGCTGGCGATTGATACGCCGCGGTCCATCAGGAACACCGCGTTATCGTTCTTCGCGAGCAAGCTTCGCTCCTACAGGGAATTGTGCGGTATTTGAACCTGTAGGAGCCGGCTTGCTGGCGATTCAAACGCCGCGGTCCGTCAGGAACACCGCGTTATCGTTCATCGCCGGCAAGCCGGCTCCTACAAAAAACTGTGCGGTAATTGAACCTGTAGGAGCCAGCTTGCTGGCGATTCAAACGCCGCGGTCCGTCAGGAACACCGCGTTATCGTTCATCGCCGGCAAGCCGGCTCCTACAAAAAACTGCGCGGTATTTGACCCTGTAGGAGCCAGCTTGCTGGCGATTCAAACGCCGCGGTCCATCAGGAACAACGCGTTATAGTTCTTCGCGAGCAAGCTTCGCTCCTACAGGGAATTGTGCGGTATTTGAACCTGTAGGAGCCGGCTTGCTGGCGATTGAGACGCCGCGGTCAGTCAGGAACACCGCGTTATCGTTCATCGCGAGCAAGCTTGCTCCTACAGGGGGCGGTGTGATGTTTTCAAGGAGTGTCTGGCTGATTGGCCGGGTGCGCTTTCATGAACGCTGGATGCGTCGCGGCCAGCGTCGCCACTCGACGAATCCGTGGGTATGCCTCCAGCGAAATGTTGAAACGTTCAGCCGCGTACAGCTGCGGAATCAGGTACACATCCGCCAGCCCCGGTTCAGCGCCGAAGCAATAACCTTCATCACCAATCAACTGTTCCACCGTCGCCAGCCCTTGGCTGATCCAGTGCCCGATCCACTCGACCACCTGCGGTTCATCGTGGCCCAACTGCCGCAGCCTGTTGAGCACGCTGACGTTGTGCAGCGGATGCACGTCGCAGCCAATCACCGCCGCCACACCGCGTTCATGCGCGCGAGCGGCGAGGTCTTTGGACAGCAGCGGCACCTGTGGATAACGTTCCTCCAGGTACTCGATGATCGCCGGTGACTGGATCAGCAACTCGCCTTCGTCGGTGCGCAAGGCCGGCACCCGGCCTTGCGGATTGATCGCCAGATACGCTGGCTGGCGATGCTCACCGCCCGGCGGCGCGATCAGGTTGATCGGCAACGCCCGGTAATCCAGGCCCTTCAACGCCAAGGCGATACGCACCCGGTAAGACGAGGTCGAACGGTAGTAGGTATAGAGTTCCATGACCCGTTCCTCTTAACGCGCCGGCAGCACTTTGCCGCGGCATTCGCCGAAACCGATGGAGGCAAAACCGTCGCGGCTGCAACGGGCGCGCAGGATGATTTCGTCGCCGTCCTCAAGGAATTTACGCACTTCGCCGGAGGCCAGTTCGATCGGCTTTTTACCGCCCTCGGTGATTTCCAGCAGGCTGCCGAACTGACCGTTTTCCGGCCCTGACAAAGTGCCCGAACCGAACAGATCGCCGGCCTGCAACTGGCAGCCGTTGACGCTGTGGTGCGCGACCATTTGCGCCACGGTCCAGTACATGTGTCGGGTGTTGCTCAGGGTCAGTCGATGGGCCGGCAGGTTCTGCTCGCGCATGCCTTCGGTCAGCAGCAGCACTTCCAGTTCGATGTCGAAGGCACCCGCGGCCTGGTCACGTTTGTCGAACAGGTAAGGCAGCGGCTGCGGATCGCCTTCCGGACGCGCCGGTTGCGCACGACGGAACGGTTCCAGCGCCTCGGCCGTCACCACCCATGGCGAGATACTGGTAATGAAACTCTTCGACAGGAACGGCCCCAGAGGCTGGTATTCCCACGCCTGGATATCCCGCGCCGACCAGTCGTTGAGCAGGCAGAAACCGGCGATGTGATCGGCGGCGTCGCCGATGGCAATCGAGTCGCCCATGTCGTTGCCCTGGCCGATCCAGATGCCCAGTTCCAGTTCGTAGTCCAGCCGTGCACACGGGCCGAAGGTCGGTTCGGTCTGACCGGCCGGCAGGGTCTGGCCTTTCGGACGGCGAACGTCGGTGCCGGACGGGCGAATGGTCGATGCGCGGCCGTGGTAACCGATCGGAACGTACTTGTAGTTCGGCAGCAGCGGGTTGTCGGGACGGAACAGTTTGCCGACGTTTTGCGCGTGCTCGATGCCGACGTAGAAGTCGGTGTAATCGTTGATTTTCGCCGGCAGGTGCATCTCGCAGTTCGCCGCCAGCGGCAGCAGTTTTGCACCTTGGGCTTCGATCTTGCCGTGCAGGGTGCTGCCTTCCTTGAACAGTTCGATCAAGCGCTCACGCAGGGCAACACGAGCCTCGCGGCCGAGTTCGAAAAACGCATTGAGCTGACCGCCACGGGTGGCTTCGACCGCCGCTTTTGCAGCACCGTCGAACAGGCCGGCGTCGAGTGCCGCTTGCAGATCAAAGATGTGTTCGCCAATCGCCACGCCACTGCGCGGCGCAGAACCCTTCACGCTGAACACGCCCAGCGGCAGGTTTTGCAGCGGGAAGTCGACATGGCCGTTGGCGGAGGCAACCCAGCTACGAGTGATGGAAGTCTGAGTCATGGGTTATCTCCGGGTCGGGTCGAAAGTAGCGGGCAGCGTGGCCCAGCAGGCATCGTAATGGGGTTGCAGTTGTGGGCAATCGAGGGCGAAGCGACTCGGGCGCAGCACCTGACTGGTCTCGAACATGAAGGCCATGGTGTTGTCGATTTTCGCTGGTGCGAGTTCTGCGTTGATTGCCTTGGTGCAGGTTTCGCCGTCCGGGCCGTGGGCGCTCATGCAACTGTGCAGCGACGCACCGCCGGGCACGAAGCCTTCGGCCTTGGCGTCGTACTCGCCCTTGATCAGGCCCATGAATTCGTTCATCAGGTTGCGGTGGAACCACGGTGGACGGAAGGTTTTTTCGGCGACCATCCAGCGTGGCGGGAAGATCACGAAGTCGAGATTGGCCAGGCCATGGACGCTGGTCGGCGAAGTCAGGACGGTGAAAATCGAAGGATCCGGATGATCGAAGCTGACCGTACCAATGGTGTTGAAACGGCGCAGGTCATATTTGTACGGCACGTTATTACCGTGCCAGGCGACCACGTTCAGCGGCGAATGATCAAGCTCGCAACCCCACAACTGGCCGAGGAATTTCTGCACCAGGGTGGTCGGCTGCTTGAGATTTTCGTAATGAGCGACCGGGGTCAGGAAGTCCCGTGGATTGGCCAGACCGTTGCTGCCAATCGGTCCGAGGTCCGGCAGGCGCAATGGCGCGCCGTGGTTTTCCGCAATGTAGCCACGCGCCTGCGGGTCGAGCAGTTCGACGCGAAATTTCAGACCGCGCGGCAGCACGGCGATTTCCAGCGGCTCGAGTTCCAGCACGCCCAGCTCGGTGGCAATGCGCAGGCGGCCCAGCTCCGGCACCAGCAGCAGTTCGCCATCCGCGTTGAAGAACACGCGCTCCATGGAGCGGTTGGCACGGTAATGGTAAATGCTGATTCCGGCCGGTTTTTCCGCCGCCGAATTGGCAACCATGCTCACCAGCCCGTCAATGAAATCGGTGGGCTCGGTCGGGATGTCCAACGGGTTCCAGCGCAGGCGATTGGGGGTCACTTCACCCAACGGTCCGCCGGCCAGTTGCCGATCCAGTTTGACGAACGCCGGGTGATTGGCCGACGGCTGAATGCGGTACATCCAGGTCCGCCGCGCTTCGGCGCGAACCATGGTGAACGCGGTGCCGGAGAACAGCTCAGTGTAGAGGCCGTATGGGGCTTTTTGCGGGGAGTTCTGGCCGACGGGCAGTGCGCCGGGCAACGCTTCACTGCTGAACTCATTGCCGAAACCGGACTGATAAGCCAGCGCGGGCGCCGTTGAATCGAGGTTCATGGAGCCTCCTGAACAGGGAGTAGGCAATGGCCTGTCACTCTGTTGCAGAGGTCTCGGCACGCCTGGGTTATTTTTATCGTAATTCAATTACGCATAACGTAATTTGATTGGTATTGACCGTCAAGCTATAAAGACGCCCATTCGTCCCGGGATCAGACTGCCTCCATGGAAACGCCGCGCAACAACGACAAACAGAAAGTCCGCTCGGCCGAGGTCGGCACCGACATCCTCAAGGCACTGGCCGAGTTGTCGCCATCGACTTCACTGTCGCGCCTGGCCGAGCATGTGCAGATGCCGGCAAGCAAGGTTCACCGCTATCTACAGGCGTTGATCGCCAGCGGTTTTGCCGAACAGAACACCGCCACCAACCATTACGGCCTGGGCCGCGAAGCGCTGCGCGTGGGGTTGGCCGCACTTAACAGTATGGACGTGCTGAAAGTCGCCGCCCTGCCCTTGGCCGAACTGCGCGATGAATTGAATGAAACGTGTTTTTTGGCGGTGTGGGGCAATCAGGGCGCAACCGTGGTGCATATCGAACCGGCGGTGCGCGCGGTGACCGTGGTGACGCAATTGGGCTCTGTGTTGCCGTTGCTCAGTTCATCCACGGGATTGGTGTTTGGCGCTTATCTGCCCAAGCGTGAAACGGTGGATTTGCGCGAGCAGGAAGTGCTGGCAAACAGTTCCCATACGCTGGCGGACGATCAGGCTTATGTGACCTTGTGTGAACAGATCCGCGAGCGCGGCCTGCACCATGTGCATGGATTGTTGATGCCCGGCGTCGATGCGTTGTCGGCCCCGGTATTCAACGCGGTGGGAAATGTGGTGGCCGTCATGACCATCGTTGGCCCGGCGTCACTGTTTCACGCCGACGAAAACGGCCCGGCGGCGCAGCGATTGCTGGCGGCGACGCGGGCCGTTAGTTGGCGAATGGGATATGAGCCATCCGTTGTCACTGGTTAATTAAGCTGACAGGCTACTGTTGCGCTTAATTGCTTCTCGGTAGGACTCAACCACAATACGACCTGCAGTATTAAGATCAATGCTGTCCAAATAGGCAACGCGATCGGCTTTATCAAAAGTCCATCGCTTTGAAAAAATACCCGCGTATTCAGTATTGAACCTGGGCAACTCATCCGCCTGCACTTGCTCCATGATAGCCCAGCTCAAACTCTCGGAGTAATCAACCACCTGCTTTCCCTCGTCGTTGATCACTACCGAGTTCAGGTAAGTTTCATCAACATTAATGGCATACCCTAAAACACCGAACGCACCAGTCAACTTTTTACTTACTTCTTCCAGCAAATTATTACTCACAAATAGCATCCTTACTAATAATGGAAGTCGGCCAAAACACATTCAAAAAATATAAACACTGATTGACGGGCCGACGCCCACTTTATAAACAACCCAACTAATTTAGTACACCCCAAAACTTGTATGTAGACGTAAACACACCGAACACTTCAAACAACAATCCCCAGAACTTTGGCTTTGGCCACAGCCTGAGTCCTCCGCTCTACACCCAACTTTCCATTGATCCGCCGCGCGTGGGTTTTAACGGTATGTAACGATATGAACAACTGATCAGCTATCTGTTGATTGGAGTTACCCAGGGCGACTAACTCAAGCACTTCTATTTCACGCTGACTCAAGCGGTTCTGGACCGAAGCCAGCGGTTCAGCAGGGTTACCCGACTCGGTACGCCCGATCGCCTCCGGCAAGCGTGGCTGGCGCAATTGCAGATCGCGCAGGGCCTGTTGAAGATTGCAGCGCTCGACCAGTGCCAAACCTTCCTGCATCGCCTCGCGAGCGGCAGGCGTGTCGCCCGTCAGCCAGGCCACTTCTGCCAGCGCCAGGTGCAATTGCGCTTGCAGCCCCGCCATTCCCCGTTGACGCGCCCAGTGCAACTGAGCCTCGAGCTGCACCAGAGGGTTTGGCGCCTGCCCTCGATACACTTCGGTCAGCACCAGCAGGTATTCAAGGCCGGGAATCAGCTCCAGCGTCGCCGGCGGCGCCTGACGAGCATGGACTCCGTGATAGTGACGCAGCACCCGGGTCAGGGCTTCATGGGCCAAATCCGGACGGCCCTGCTGCAACCAGAAATGGCAGCTGTATTGCAGCAGAACACTGCGGTAGACCGTGTCTGGAATCCGCCGCTGTTGCATCAATCGTTCGGCGTCACGCAGCAGGACAAAAGCCTGGGCGTAGTCCTGGCGATTGGCGGCCAATTGCGCGAGGCCGAGGAAACCGTAAAGCACGCGTTTGTCCTGGCTGCGCAGGCAGATTTGCAGGCCGCTCTCGAAGTACGCGGCCGCCTGCGTCTCTCGTCCCTGACACAGGCTCAAGCGTCCGCGCTGCAAGGCAATCCGCCCCAGCAGCGGTTGGGCCAGCGGTTGCTGCTGGACGAGCAAGCCATGCATGTTGGCCAGCAGGGTTTCAGCCCGGCCGGACGCACCACGCTGCTCGAGCAATTGCGCATGATCGAGTTCCAGCAGCCCCTCGAACACCAGCGAACCTTGCGCTCGCGCCAGGCACAACGCCTCACGGTTGGTCGCCTGCGCCACGTCGAGCTCGCCCCTGAGCAAGGCTTGCTGGGTCAGCGCTGACAGGCACATCAGCCGAGCCGTCCAGAGCGAGGGATCGAGTTCGTCGAGTGCCTCAAGCAAATGCGCGCGCGAAGGCTCCATGCGCCCCTGCAAATGCAACAGCCAACCCTGCATCGCCTGCCAACGCGCCATCAGCTGCCGTTGATGCAACGCCGACGGCTGAGGGGCGAAGCGTGACAAATACCCGATGCACTCACCCGCCTGCTCGAACCGCCCGGCAAACAGCAACGCCGCGGTGATCAGCCCCACCAGTTGCGGCGAGCCAAGCATCAACTCGTCGCCTTTGTGTTCATGCAGACGCAACAACAGCACAACGGTCTGCTCTTCGAACAGGTGCTCGAAACTGAAATGCTGCAACAGGCTGACCGCGACCTCGAACTCTTCGGCCAGCAAGGCTTGTTCAAACGCAGCTTTCCAGTCCAGTTCGGCGGCGAACCACTGACAAGCGCGGCGATGCCAGGAACGTCCCGCCGGCCATTGCTCTTCGCGCATCAATTGCGTGAGGGGGGTGAAAATCTGCAGCCAGTCGGTCGAGTCCTGCCAGGGCTCGATGAAGCAGCCCAACGCCTGCAACGTGCTCAGGCATTGGGCGCCCTCGCCTGCACCGAACAGGTGGTCGCACAACCGCGCATTGAATCGCTGCAAATGGGCCAGCACCCGCCAGGCTTCCGCCAGCTCCGGGGTCAGCATGCCGAACAATTCGTGTTCGAGGTAATCGTGCAGGGTGTCCGGCCGACCGTGCAGCGACTCGTTGCGCGACCAGTCGCATTTTTGCAGCAGCGCTATCCGCACACCCGCGCACCAGCCACCGCTGAGTTCGATGATCCTGCCGGCACGTTTCGCCGCCTGCTCCGGCTCCAGGTGATGCAGCAGTCGGGCAATTTCCGTTTGAGTGAAGGCCAGAGTGGCGCGCTCGCAGTCGTACAGCTCATCGGCGAGCAACAAGCGTGGCCAATTGCATTGCGGGCGGCGGCGACCACTGAGCCACCAGGTAATCATCGGACTGCTGATAGCCAGCAACCGGTCGAGCAGCAAGTCCAGCTCCGGGTTGGGCGTGCGGCAATAGTCATCGAGGCACAGCCAGGTCGGCGTCTGCCATTGAGCCAGCGATGACAGCAATGCGGATTCGTCCGCCGCGACCAATCCCAATGCGTGGGCCAGCCGCTGCCGAAAATCGGCAGCCTCCATCGGCTCCCCCGCCAACGGCAACCAACAGACCCGGCACTGCTCGGGCGCCTGCAACAGGCATTCGATCAGCAGCGCACTCTTGCCACTGCCCGCCGGCGCACAGAGCAATTTCACGCGTGCGGTCGAGGCCAGTAACGGCTCGATCAGCCGCTCGCGAGACTGGTGATGGGAAGACAAACGGGGCAGAAGTCCAGGACGGTCCAGACACGGGGCCATGGCGGTCATAGTGGTGCGCCTTTTTATAATTGTGGCGCCACCCTAGCCCTCTCTACACGGCTTGTTGAAGAAGTATTCAACACACTTATCGACACCTATAAAAAAGGTGACCGCAAAGTCACCTTTTTCTGTAGAGCCTGTAGGAATGATTACCTCACCCCTGTACTCCGCAGCGCTGCTGGCGTGTAGTCACCTGCTTTGGCATCGATGCCGAATTCGAAGCTGTGCTTCTCCTCGTTCTTCATCCCCAGTGCGATGTAGCGACCGGCGATCAAGTCGTACAGCGCTTCAACGGTGTAGGCCGGAACCTGGTGATCGTAGTAGAACTGGGCATGACCTTCGGCCACACGCCACAGCTGACCGCGACCGTCATAGTGATCGGCCAGTGCCACCTGCCAGCTGTCTTCGTCGATGTACATGTGACGCTTGGCGTACACGTGCCGTTCGTTGGGCTTGACCGTGGCGACCACCTCCCAGACCCGGTGCAACTCGTAGCGTGTGAGGTCCTGATTGATATGCCCGGCCTTGATCACATCGGTGTACTTGAGATTCGGCGAGTCGAGCTTGTAGCTGTTGTAAGGGATGTACATTTCCTTCTTGCCGATCAGCTTCCAGTCATAGCGATCCGGTGCGCCGGAAAACATGTCGAAGTTGTCGGTGGTGCGCAACCCGTCGGACGAGGTGCCGACGCCATCATAGGCCACCTGCGGCGCACGCCGCACGCGACGTTGACCGGCGTTGTAGATCCAGGCCTTGCGCGGTTCCTTGACCTGGTCGAGGGTCTCGTGAACCAGCAACACGTTGCCGGCCAACCGCGCCGGCGCCGTGACTTCCTGCTTGAAGTAGCTGAGCACGTTGTCGTCGCTGCCGGGTTTCAAGTCCCCCAGCAGCGAAGGCACGGCGACTTCATCCTTGAAGCGGATCACCGTGAAATCGCCATTGGACTGCGGCGTGGCCTGGGTGATGGTGCGACGCAAATTGCCGCCGTGATAACGGGTGACGTGGTTCCAGATCACCTCAACGCCGTTCTTCGGAATCGGAAACGCGTAGTAGCGATTGCCGGTGAAATTGGCCAGGCCATTGCCGTCGTTGATCGGCGTTACATTCAGCGCGCTGCGCTTGGCCGACTCGTAGATGTCCGCTGGCAAGGCCACTGTACGGTGGGTCGGATAGACCGGGATCTTGTAGGTCTCCGGGTAGCGTTTGAACATCGCGATCTGGCCGTCGGAGAGCTTGTCCTTGTACTTGTCGACGGTTGCCGCCGTGATGGTAAACAGCGGCTTTTCATTGGCGAACGGGTCGGCAAGGAACCCTTTGCTGTCCACCGCGCCGGCGTTTTTCGGGATGCCGCCGGTCCAGGCCGGAATCGAGCCATCGGCATTACCCGCCTTCTCGGCGCCCAACGGCGTCAGGCTGGTGCCGAGTTTATTGGCTTCTTCCGGCGACACCGCGGCCATTACATCGACGGCCAACAGGCTCAGGGCCAGAACGCTGCATTGCAGAATCATTTTGCGCATTGAAATCATCCTTCTCAGCCAGATCAGAAGTTCACGCCAAAGCTCAGCGCCAGGAAGTCGCGATCTTCCAGGGTGTTGTAGTCACCGCCGAAGAAATCGGTGTAACTCAAGCTCGCGGTATAGGTGTTGCGATAGTCCGCATCGACGCCGACGCTGATGGCCTTGGCGCCTTCGTTGAACAGCCCGTTGGGGCCGTAACCGGCGACGTCATGGGACCACGACAGGTTGGGTTTGAAATTGATTCCGGCGATGACGTTGTTGTAATCAAGGATCGCGCGGGCACGGTAGCCCCAGGATGTCGAGGTGACGAAACCGTCGGTATCACCACGGAAACCGTACTGTCCGTAGACCGAGTCGCGGCCGTAACGCAGCTTGCTTTTGTCTTCCAGCCCGCCGACGTGAACAACGGCCGCCTCACCCACCAGGGTCAAACGGTCCGCGCCGGCGATCTGATCGATGAAGTGCGTCAGGGTGCTCTGGATCTGCGTCACTTCCTTGCGGCGATAGCCTTTGTTATCCGCGCCTGGCCGGGTGGCGATTGGCGAAGCAGCGCCGCCGGCAATCGGGTTGAGCAAGGCCAGTGTCAGGTCGGTGCTGTTGACCTGCACCGGTGCGTTGGGGCGATAGCTGATCTCGCCGGTCCATGCGGTGCCGGTCGGCAAGGTGGTGGAGAAGCTCGCGCCGTAGAGGCGGATGTCTTCCGGGTATTCGAGATAGTACTGGCCGCGACCGAGCATCACGCTCTGGGCCAAGGCCGAACCGGTGCCGGGTGCGATGGCGTTCGCGGTAGAAACGATGGCCGGTATCCGTGCCAGCGTCCCCGCCCCGGCAGTGGTGGTGCCAACATTCGGGGTGCGGCTGTGGTAGTTCATGAAGTACAGGCCGTACTCGGTGTCATCACCCAACCAGCGCAACGCCGTGCCCCATTGCCCGGAGTCGCGGGCGTCGCGGTCGCCACCACGGGGCACAATCACCCCTTCCTTGCCGACCTGGAAGCCTTGGCCAAAAGCGGCAGCGATCGGTTGCAACGGTGCAATCGCCGGGCTGGCGACTGTGTATCCCGTGTTGCAGCCATCTGCCGCCACGTCCCCGCCGAAGAAGGTGCCGCAGTTGTCGAGAACGGTCTGGTCCCACTCCAGTTGATAGAAACCTTCCACGGTAAGTTTGTCGGTCAGGCCCTGAGAGGCGAACAGCATGTTCACCGGAATCAGGCCTTCCTTGATTTCCGCGCCAGGACGACGGAACGCTGAAACGTCGACCGGGTTGATGCTGTTGATCGAGTTGCCGATGAAGGTACTTTCGCCCCAACTGACCACCTGTTTACCCGCGCGCAAGGTGCCCGGCAGATCGGCGATGGAGTAGTTGTGATAGACGAACGCATCGAGGATCTGCGCGCCGGCAGACTTGGAACCCTCTTTGCGATTGTGATCGCTGATCGGCTTGAACTCGCGGTCTTCGTCCTTAAGTTCGAAGTCGTACCAATACTTGCCACGGACGAACACGCCGGTGTCGCCGTACTTCAGTTCGAGGTCGTGAATGCCCTTGAAGATCTTGGAGTAGGTTTCGCCCTTCTTGAAGTTCAGACGCCCGTCGTCACCGGTCGACGCCTGGCCGGTCCCGCCGTTGACGATGCCCACCAGCGATTTATCGGCATCGCGCATGCCCCAACTCGCGCCGACGGACAGCGAGGAGTCGAATGTTCCCTCGATTTCGCCAATGTTGAATGAAACGGCCTGCGCCTGGGCACAGCAACCCAAGGCAACCGCAGCGGCCAGCGCCTGCGGTGTGAAGATGGCGCGCATTGTTGTTTTTGTCATGCGTCTTCCCCGGTGAGTGACAGAAGGCCACACCCTACTGCCGCAGGTCGGGAGCGATAAGCGCACCAAGGAGGTATTCGTTGTGTAGCTCTAAAGGATGAATGGCCTTGCGGCGCGGGGAGTTGCGCGAGGTATGGATGAAGTGGATGGAGGTTCATCAGCCGGATGCATGAGCGCGAGACTGTTGCCCAGGCTGCAATACTGCATGTCTGGAATCGCTATTTTTCCTTTGGACTCAAGCGCTTATTCTTGTCGGGCTTTCACGGCAACAGCCTGACAGCACACCGCGATGGCGTGTGATCAGTCCGCGCCATTGGCGACAGATTTCAGATGTGTCGAAGGTTTCGACTCATCACCCCATGTTCACTGACGTTGATTTGTAGCTCCTTGATCCAACGTCTTACTTTGGCCGCTGCGTTTGCAGCGGCCTTTTTTATGGGCGATGGTTTTGCGCGGAGGCAGGACTCAGGCAAGCCCTGCGCGAGGCGAAGGAATCAGAGGGAATACTTCTGCAAATTGCCCATCATTTCCTTCAACGCTTCGATGTTGTCCTTTGGATGTGCTGCGCCTTCGAAGTCGCAGATCTGCTGCCAGTGCGCCGCCACATCTTCCGGTGAAAACCCGACCCGTGGATCGAACCCGGCGCCGAGGCTGCGCTCCCAACGCACCTTGCCCATCCAGCCGCCACCGACCTCAAACAGCCCCGAGGTTTCCTGGCAGTTTTCGCTGGCGAGGTACACCACCAGCGGGCTGACCAGTTCCGGCTTGAGTTGTTCGAACACTTGCGGCGGGATCAGGCCTTCGGTCATGCGGGTGCCGCCGGTTGGGGCGATGGCGTTGACCAGGATGTTGTTTTTGCGGCCTTCTATGGCCAGGGTACGCGTCAAGCCGTAGAGGCCGAGCTTGGCCATGCCGTAGTTGGACTGGCCGAAGTTGCCGTAGATGCCCGAGGTGGATGCGGTGAAGATCACGCGACCATAATTTTGCTCGCGCATGTGCGGCCAGGCGGCGCGGGTGACTTTGTAGGCGCCTTCGACGTGGACGCGATAGACCAGGTCCCAATCGGCATCGTCCATTTTGTGGAAAGTCTTGTCCCGCAGGATCCCGGCGTTGTTGACCACTACGTCGACCCGGCCGAAAACGTCGAGGGCGTTCTGGACGATTTTGTCGCCGTCGGTGACGGAGTCATGGTTGGCCTCGGCAGTGCCGCCGGCCTCACGGATTTCCGCTACTACGCGGTCTGCTGCCGAAGCGTTTGCACCTTCACCTTGCGCCGAGCCACCGAGATCGTTGACCAGCACCCTGGCGCCCTGTTTCGCGAACAACAGCGCATGAGCGCGGCCCAGGCCACCACCGGCTCCGGTGATGATCACGACTTTATCTTCGAAGCGCACAGGCTCATTCATTAGGGGGGACTCCAGCAGGCCGAGGGACAATAAGTCCGAGTCTCAGGCAAGGCGCTGCCGGTCACAATGAACACGGGGTAGGCTGAATGGTGCTCGATAAGGCGGGGGGATGATGAGCGCGTGGACCGAGTCACGGCCCATCGCCAGCAAGCCGGCTCCTACAGGACCGGGGTGCCCCAAACTCATCAAACACCACAAAAACACTGTAGGAGCCGGCTTGCCGGCGATGGCAATCCGACAGGCACCACAAGCCTCGAGGACGCATTCGCCGGCAAGGATTGGGGTGAACACCACCTCACCAAACACCACAAAACCTGTAGGAGCCGGCTTGCTGGCGATGGCAATCCGACAAGCACCACAACCCTCAAGGACGCATTAGCCGGCAAGGTTGCGGTGATGCCTACGAACAGGCCACTTTCAGCGGCGTTGAAATCAGCCGGTCGCGAAACGCCAGATAATGCTTGAGCACCTGAGCCGGTGCTTCGGTTTGCGGGTAATGGCCGATGCCGGGCAGCAGGACCGTGTCCGGGTTCGGGATCAGCTCCCGATAGCGCTCGACCATGTGCCCGCCGGAGATCGGATCGACCTCGCCATCGATCACCCGCAACGGCACTTCGCCGCGCTGCATGGCACTCACCCAACGCTCGCGCTGAACCCGACGCTCGGGGATGTAGGCAATCAACTTGTGCATGATCCGTGGCCCGTGATTGCTGTCGATCAGGCTCCAGAAATCATCCATCTCACTCTCGGTAGGACGGCTCTGCGGTCCGAAGATATGGCGAAAACTCTTCACCAGCGCATCACGGGAAAACGCGCGGCCGATCATCCAGCCCAACGGGCTGAGCAACAGTTTTTGCATCAGCACCGGGCGATGGGTTTCAGGAAACAGCCCCCCATTGAGGAACACGCAACTGGCGAGGTGAATGCGTGCCTCGTAATGCCGGGCCAACAGTTCCTGAGCCACGCTGTCGCCATAATCGTGGGCAAGCACGTGCACCGGTTGCTCGACGTTCAAATGTTCCAGCAACGCCTGTTGCAGATCGGCCTGCTCCAAGAGGCTGTATTCATGATCCACCGGTTTGGCTGAATCGCCGAAACCGAGCATGTCGCAGGCAATCACCCGATAACGCTGGGCCAGCGGCTGCCACAGGTAGTGCCAGTCCCAACTGGCGGTCGGGAAGCCGTGAATGAGCAACAGCGGCTCACCCTGCCCTGCCGTCCAGTAACGCACCGTCTGATCACGAAAGTCGAACGTCTGGCTGCGCTTGCGCCAGACACACAGGGGGATCTCGGCGAGAGGCATCAGAGTTTATATCCCGCGTCTTGTTTATCGAGTTTGCGCAGCAGCGCCGGCCAGGCCAGCGCGCCGCCCATCCCTTGTGCACTTTTGGTGACGCCGGCGATCATCGCCTTGGCGCCCGCCAGAATCTGCGGTTCGATGGCGATGAGTTCCGCGCCACCGTTCTGTGCCAGCACCTGGATATCGCAGGCGCGCTGGAAGGTGAACATCATCAGGAACGTGTCGGCGATGGTGCCGCCGCAGGTCAGCAACCCATGGTTGTGCAGCATCAGGAAATTGTTTTCACCGAGGTCGGCCTGCAGCCGCGCCTTCTCTTCGTGGTTCAGCGCAACGCCTTCATAGGCGTGATACGCCAGGCTCGACAGAACAAACAGCGACTGTTGGCTGATCGGCAAAACGCCTTGCTTCTGCGCCGACACCGCAACGCCGGCCGCCGTGTGCGTGTGCAATACACAGACGACATCGTGCCGCACTTCGTGCACGGCACTGTGGATGGTGTAGCCCGCCGGGTTGATCTCGTAAGGGCTGTCCATCAGCTTGTTGCCGGCCTGATCGACTTTGACCAGGCTCGAAGCGGTAATTTCGTGGAACATCAACCCGAACGGGTTGATCAGGAAATCTTCAGTGCCTGGCACCTTGGCGGAGATGTGCGTGAAGATCAGATCATCCCAGCCATGCAGGGCGACCAGACGATAACAGGCGGCCAGATCGACGCGGGTCTGCCACTCGGCGGCACTGACCTGGTCTTTGACACTGTGGGGCGATTGGACGGGGGCTACGCTCACGACAAGGAACTCCTGTTCTTATTGTTTTGCTCACGTTTAGCAGTCTAGTCAGCCCCCGGGGTTCATGTAGTTGCATTGGCAGCCAGCTTGATGACCTAGCGAGTCACTGCGCCAGACAGCTTGGATCCATGTCAAAGTACTGCCGCCAACAAGGGGTCCGCGAACCGGTTCCGCAGCCCCGAATCGGCACAATCCTGGCTTGCCTTGCTTCGCGAATGGCCAGTCAGCCCTGCAGAGCGGTGACGAGTTCCGCCAGCCAGGGTTCGGCATCGGTTTCCGGGGTGACGCTTTCGCTGGCATCCAGGCGCAGCATCGGCAGCACTTCGCGGATGCCCAGTTCGCCGAACAGCTCGCGCATCAACTCACCGCCGCCGCAGAACGTATCGCCGTAGCTCGCATCGCCCAGGCCGATCACCGCGCCCGGCAAACCACGCCAGGCGGCCGGCAATTGGTCACGAATGGCGAAATACAACGGTTGCAGGTTGTCCGGCAGTTCGCCCATGCCCGTGGTCGAAGTCACTGCCAGAAAGGCTTGCGGGCCAAACGCCTGTACATCGGCAAGGCTGGCGCGCGGGTTGTGAAAGGTTTCGAAGCCCGCGGTTTTCAAAATATTCGCAGCGTGGCGAGCGACTTCTTCAGCCGTGCCGTACACCGAGCCCGAAAAGATGGCGACTTTCATCAATCTGATCCTGAAGCTGAGTAAAAAGATGAGGGATATTAACAGCCACAGCAAAAAAGCTGCGATTAGCTCTCATTAAGCATTGAAGGCCGCTAGAGTTCTTTTAGAATGCTGCGCTCAATCAATCTGGAAAGGATTCTCCGATGATCAACGCACAACTGCTGCAAATGGTGATTGACGCGTCCAACGACGGCATCGTGATTGCCGAAAAAGAAGGTGAACACGACAACATCCTGATTTACGTCAACCCGGCGTTCGAACGGTTGACCGGTTACACCAGCGAAGAAATCCTCTACCAGGATTGCCGCTTTCTGCAATCAGGTGACCGCGACCAGGAAGCGCTGCCCTTGATTCGCAATGCGTTGAGCAGTGGCGGCTCCTGCCGGGAAATCCTGCGCAACTACCGCAAGGACGGCACGCCCTTCTGGAATGAGCTGTCGCTTTCTACGGTGAAAAACCCGAGTGACGGTCAGACGTATTTTGTCGGCGTGCAAAAGGACGTCACCGTGCAGGTCAAGGCGCAGCAGCGGGTAGCGCAGCTTGAAGCGCAAGTGGCAGAGCTTCAGGCCGAGCTCGCCGCGCTCAAACCGACGAACGGCGCAAACAAAACCGAGAATTGATTGTCATTAACTACAATCACCGATGACTTTGTTACTTTTCCTTTCGAGCCCATCATGCAGCGCGACGCACTCCTGACCCAGGATGAGCTGGATTTTATCCAGACCATGCAACACAACCCGCAACTCAATGTGCGGGATGCGACGTCGAGTCTGCTTGTAAATGGTGGTTCGCAAATCCGTGACCTGCTCACGCGCCTTGCTGCTCATGAGCAAGTCACGATCCAGGCCAACTTCGAAAATCAGCAAATGACCTTCCCGCTGCATCTGGTGGAAGACGAATTTCACGCGCTGCATTTACGCCTCGGCGTCCCCAGCATTTATGAAGACGGACCGTTGGTCCGGCCATGGCGCCTGCTCCTCGAAGAACCGGTCGCCCTGGAAAATGCCGCCGGCCATCCCGGCACGATGTGGGTGCATGAAGTGTCGTTCAAAGGGGTTTTGCTGGAAGTTCGCAACAAGACCAAACCGCCCAAGCATTTCGCGTTGTGGTTCAGCCCGTCAGGCTACGAACGTATCGCGTTGCGCGGCACCTTCGAGAGAGAAACCGAGAACGGCTTCTTTGCCTATCAGTTGAGTCAGAGCGACAAGGATGAAACCGAGCGCCTTCGCCAGTACATCCTTCAGCAGCATCGACTGACCCACCCGACCCTGCATCTGTGATTCAGGTATCCAGGTTGCCTGCCAGGAACTGTTTCAGGCGCTGACGCATCACCACTCCTTCGTTACCCAGGCAGCCAATGGACGATCCGTCCAGGCTCTCCTGCGACAGTTCCGACGCGTCACCGGCCAGCATCAACTGGCAATCCAGGCTCATCGCCAGACGATTCAAACGTCGCGGCAAATCGCTGGTGGGCGCGTGATTGGAAAACAGCACCAACGCCTGGGGCTTGACCCTTTCGCAGACCAGCGCCAGTTCATCAAAGGGCTGACCAACCGCCAGCAATTGAATGGCCGAATCGACACTGCTCAAAAACAACGCCGTGACCAACAGTTCGAGTTCACGACATTGATCGTTCAGGGGACAGACAATCACGCGCCGTGGCTGCATGACGCGCACCAGCAGCAGCCGCTGTAATACCCGGGAACGCAAAAAACCGTCCAGGAATAGCCACTCGCTGGCCTGGCCGAACACTTCCTGACGTTGCAGGAATTGCTTCCAGAGTGGCATCAGAATGTCCTGAAACGCCACGGTCAGGGGGTAACTGGAAAAGATCTGCCCATAGACCTGCTCCAGTTGCACCTCATCGAACACGCTCACCGCCGCTTTGACTTGTTCCTGCCACTGCGCGTAGTCAGCCTGCACCAGTTCGTTGGGGATGATGTGCGACAACGCTTGAAGCGGGGCAGTCTTGGCCAGTATCTTGCCGACCTTGCTGACGGCGACGCCACGTTCGATCCAGCCCAGGATGCTGCGGACCCGCTCGATATCGGTCATTGCGTACAAGCGATGCCCGCTTTCGGTGCGCATTGGCTGAATCAGACCATAACGTCGCTCCCACGCCCGCAAGGTGACCGGATTGACGCCCGTCAGCCGTGACACTTCACGGATCGGAAACAGTTCTTCCTTTTCTATGGAAAGAGCACGCGGCAAACCAGCGACATCTTCAGTCAAGACAGGCATAGGGCAGTCAACGTCCGCGTATAAATTGGATCCCATTCTACCTCTCTTGCCCCATCACCATTCAATACATTGATGAACGACGATTGTCGCTGCCATAACCTGTAGAATCCGGACCAATCCTTGCTTGTTCCGAGACGCAGCCCACCACCCCGGCGCTGCGCCTGGCGAAACTCCTATCCGGAGTAACGCGATTGTCATACGGAGATACATAATGTCTACCTCCCCCGTCACGCTGATGGTTGCGCGCCGCGTCGCCGATGGGCGTTATCAGGACCTGATGACCTGGTTGCGCGAAGGCGAACAACTGGCCACCGACTTCCAGGGTTATCTCGGCTCAGGCGTGCTCGCCCCGCCGCCCGACGATGACGAATTCCAGATCATTTTCCGCTTCGCCAACGCGCAGACCATGCACGCCTGGGAGCATTCGGCCTCGCGTACCGCCTGGCTCGCGCGCGGCAGCGACTTGTTTGCACATAAGACGGAACATCGCGTGAGCGGCATCGAAGGCTGGTTCGGTGCTGCCGGCGCACGTCCGCCTCGCTGGAAACAGGCCGTGGCAATCTGGTTGGCGTTCTTCCCGGTATCGTTGTTGTTCAACTTCGTACTGGGGCCGTTGCTCGGCGAAATGAGCCTGTTGCCTCGGGTGTTCATCAGCACGCTGTGTCTGACGCCGTTGATGGTCTACTTCTTTATTCCGCTGTCGACCCGTTTGTTGGCAGGTTGGTTGAACAGCGCGCCGACACGCCGATTACCTGTTGAACCCTCCCCTCAAAACCGATGAGACCTATGTAGGAGCGAGCCTGCTCGCGATGGACGCCCAAGCGCCGCGGGGTATCAGGCCCCCAGTGTTATCGTTCACGACCATCGCGAGCAGGCTCGCTCCTACAGGTCATAGGTGAACGTCGCGTTGCGCTGGTATAGTTTTGCTCTTACCGCGACGCGAGCCGTTCATGACCTCTTCATCCGCCCCGATCCTCATCACCGGTGCCGGCCAGCGTGTCGGCCTGCACTGCGCGCAGCGATTGCTCGAAGACGGCCATGCGCTGATCTTCAGCTATCGCACTGAACGCCCCGGCGTACAGGCATTGCGCGATCTGGGGGCGACGGCAATCCTCGCCGACTTTTCCAGCGAGGCCGGGATTCTCGCCTTCATCAGCGAACTGAAAACCCACACCGACTGCCTGCGGGCGATCATTCACAACGCATCCGAATGGCTGGCCGAAACGCCGGACACCGACGCCGCAGCGTTTACCCGCATGTTCAGCGTGCACATGCTGGCGCCCTACCTGATCAACCTGCACTGTGCCGACTTGTTGCAACGCTCGACCCCGGCGGACATCGTGCACATCAGCGATGACGTCACGCGCAAGGGCAGCAGCAAGCACATCGGCTACTGCGCCAGCAAAGCCGGGCTCGACAGCCTGACCCTGTCCTTCGCGGCGAAGTACGCGCCTGACATCAAGGTCAACGGCATCGCCCCTGCCCTGCTACTGTTCAACCCTGACGACGACGCGGCGTACCGCGCCAAGGCTCTGGCCAAATCCGCATTGGGTATCGAACCCGGTAGCGACGTGATCTACCAAAGCCTGCGTTATTTGCTCGACAACCCTTATGTCACCGGCACGACCCTGACCGTCAACGGCGGGCGGCACCTCAAGTAAGTTGCCCCGCGAGGATATTTCATGACGTTATCCCGGCCCCAGAACGCCCTGTCCCAGAACTACCGCGAGATCCTCATCGGTCTCGGTGAAAATCCCGACCGCGAAGGCCTGCTCGATACGCCGGCGCGCGCAGCCAAAGCCATGCAGTACCTGTGTCATGGTTACGAGCAATGTGTCGAAGAAATCGTCAACGGCGCGTTGTTCGCCTCCGACAACGATGAAATGATCATTGTCGACAACATCGAGCTGTATTCACTCTGTGAACATCACCTGCTGCCCTTCATCGGCAAGGCGCATGTGGCTTATATTCCAACGGGTAAAGTGCTGGGCCTGTCGAAGATTGCGCGGCTGGTGGACATGTTTGCCCGTCGCCTGCAAATCCAGGAAAACCTCACCCGGCAAATCGCCGACGCAGTGCAACAAGTGACCGGTGCCGCCGGTGTCGCGGTGGTCATCGAGGCACAGCACATGTGCATGATGATGCGCGGCGTCGAGAAACAGAATTCGACCATGAACACCTCGGTGATGCTCGGCGCCTTCCGCGAGTCGAGCAACACCCGTCAGGAGTTCCTGCAATTGATTGGACGGAGCAAGTAGCAATGCCACAACTTCAACCAGGAATGGCACGCATCCGGGTCAAAGACCTGTGCCTGCGGACGTTCATCGGGATCAACGAGGATGAAATCCTCAACAAGCAGGACGTGCTGATCAACCTGACGATCCTGTATGCAGCCCAGGAAGCGGTGCGTGACAACGACATCGATCACGCGCTGAATTACCGGACCATCACCAAAGCGATCATCGCTCACGTGGAAGGCAATCGCTTTGCCCTGCTCGAACGCCTGACCCAGGAAATTCTCGATCTGGTCATGGCCAATGAGTCGGTGCTGTACGCCGAAGTCGAAGTCGACAAGCCCCACGCCCTGCGTTTCGCCGAGTCAGTGTCGATCACCCTGGCCGCGAGCCGCTGACCGCGTCTGGCGCATTGCTCGCCAGACTTTTATTATCTCGCGCACGACTGAGTAACACAGAGCCCATCATGACTGACCAACAACGCCTCGAACTTGAAGCCGCCGCCTTCCGCCGGCTGGTCGCGCACCTGGACAGCCGCAAGGATGTGCAGAACATCGACCTGATGAACCTCTCGGGTTTCTGCCGCAACTGCCTGTCCAAATGGTACAAGGCCGCGGCTGACGAACGTCAGATCGAGGTCAGCCTCGACGACGCCCGTGAAGTCGTCTACGGCATGCCGTACGCCGAGTGGAAAGCCCAATATCAGCAAGAAGCCAGCGCCGAGCAACAAGCAGCGTTCGCCAAAGGAAAACCCAATGAGTGATTTGAACACCCTGCGCGCCAGCCTCAAGAGCGGCGAACACGTTTTTGCCGACACCCTGGCCTTCATCGCCGCCGGTTATGACTACCAGCCACAGGCGTTCAACAACGGCGGCGTGGAAAACGCCGCCGGGCAAAACGAAGGTTCGTGCAAGACCCTGGGCCTGGCGCTGCTGGAAGGGTTGAGCGATGAAGAAGCGCTGTTGGCATTCGGCGAGCATTACCGCTCCGTCGTAGCCACCCCAGAAGGCAGCGATCACGGCAACATCCGCGCGTTGATTGCCCATGGCCTGGCCGGTGTGAAGTTCACCCAGCAACCCCTGACCCGCCGCTGATTTCTGAGCAACACCTCCCACTGTAGGAGCCGGCTTGCCGGCGATGGGTCCCTCGAGTCGTGCATCGCCTTCGAAGACGCCATCGCCGGCAAGCCGGCTCCTACAAGGGTTCTGCGTTGTTTTGATTGATTTTGCACAACGCTCAAACCACATCCCGACTTTTAAGATTGACCCGGCAACTTTATTTCGTTTGCCCGGCACCACTGCTCGCGGCTTAGATAAAAGAAGAGCCTCCCTTCTTCAGAGTCGGTCATCCATGAGCAGCGAAACCATCAGCCGGTCGATCAACATCGTGCACCCTGTCACGCTCAGCCACGGCAAAAATGCCGAGGTCTGGGACACCGAGGGCAAACGCTACATCGACTTTGTCGGCGGCATCGGCGTGTTGAACCTCGGCCATTGCCACCCGCGCATCGTCGAGGCCATTCGCGAACAAGCCACCCGGTTGACGCACTACGCGTTCAACGCCGCCCCGCACGTGCCTTACCTCGAACTCATGGAGCGTCTGGCCGCGTTCATCCCGGTGGATTACCCGGTCAGCGGCATGCTCAGCAACAGCGGCGCGGAAGCAGCGGAAAACGCCCTGAAGATCGTTCGGGGTGCGACCGGTCGCACGGCCGTCATCGCTTTCGACGGCGCCTTCCACGGGCGCACCCTCGCCACTCTCAACCTCAATGGCAAAGTCGCGCCCTACAAACAGAAGGTCGGCGTGTTGCCCGGTCCGGTGTTCCATTTGCCCTACCCGAGCAAGGACAACGGCGTGACCTGCGCCGAAGCGTTGAAGGCGATGGATCGGCTGTTCAGCGTCGAGATCGATGTCGACGACGTGGCGTGCTTTATCGTCGAGCCTGTGCAGGGTGAAGCCGGTTTCCTGGCGATGGATGTCGAGTTCGCTCAGGCCTTGCGCAAGTTCTGTGATGAAAAGAACATCCTGCTGATCGCCGATGAAATTCAGTCCGGCTTCGGCCGCACCGGCCAGCGGTTTGCGTTCTCGCGACTGGGCATCAAGCCGGACCTGATCCTGCTGGCCAAAAGCATTGCCGGCGGCGTGCCGCTGGGGGCGGTGGTCGGGCGCAAGTCGCTGCTCGACACTTTGCCCAAGGGCGGACTGGGCGGCACTTATTCGGGCAATCCGATCGCCTGCGCCGCTGCGTTGGCGACGCTGGATGAAATGACCGACGCCAACCTGCACGCCTGGGGTTCGCAGCAGGAAGAAGCAATCGTCAGCCGCTACGAAGCCTGGCGAGCCAACAAGGTTTCCCCTTATCTCGGACGCCTGACCGGTGTCGGCGCCATGCGCGGCATCGAACTGGCCAACGCCGACGGCACACCCGCCCCGGCGCAGCTGACACAACTGTTGGCCCTGGCCCGTGAAGCGGGGTTGCTGCTGATGCCTAGCGGCAAGTCGCGGCACATCATCCGGCTGCTGGCGCCGTTGACCACGGAGGCGGCGGTGCTGGAAGAAGGCCTCGACATCCTGGAAGCGTGCCTGAAAAAGCTGACCTGATCCCTGTAGGAGCCGGCTTGCTGGCGATCCAGTCGACTCGGTATGACAGGAGCACCGCGCCGCCTGCATCGCCAGCAAGCCGGCTCCTACAGGACAAGCAAAATGAGCGGCACAAAAAAACCGGCCGAAGCCGGTTTTTTCAGTTCAACGGAATCAGAACGAAGCGTTCTGCAGACCGTCGAGGTAACGCTCGGTGTCCAGTGCCGCCATGCAACCAGCGCCGGCCGAGGTGATCGCTTGACGGTAAACGTGGTCAGCCACGTCACCGGCAGCAAAGATGCCTTCAACGTTGGTCGCGGTCGCATTGCCTTCACGGCCGCCGTGCACCACCAGGTAACCGTCTTTCAATGTCAGCTGGCCTTCGAACAGCGAGGTGTTCGGGGTGTGGCCGATGGCGATGAACACGCCGTCGACTTTCAGCTCGTCGAAGCTGCCGTCGTTGTTCTTCAGGCGAGCACCGGTCACGCCCATGTTGTCGCCCAGGACTTCGTCCAGGTTCGAGTTCAACTTCAGGATGATCTTGCCTTCGGCAACGCGAGCATTGAGCTTGTCGATCAGGATCTTCTCGGCGCGGAAGGTTTCGCGACGGTGGATCAGGGTCACGGTGCTGGCGATGTTGGCCAGGTACAAGGCTTCTTCGACAGCGGTGTTACCGCCACCAACCACGGCCACTGGCTTGTTGCGGTAGAAGAAACCGTCGCACGTCGCGCAGGCCGAAACGCCTTTGCCCATGAACGCTTCTTCCGATGGCAGGCCCAGGTAGCGAGCGCTGGCGCCGGTGGCGATGATCAGGGCGTCGCAGGTGTAAGTCGCGCTGTCGCCGGTCAGGGTGTAAGGCTTGGCGGCGAAGTCCACGGCATTGATGTGATCGAAAACGATCTCGGTTTCAAAGCGCTCGGCGTGCTCACGCATCCGCTCCATCAACGCAGGGCCGGTCAGACCGTGGACATCGCCCGGCCAGTTGTCGACTTCGGTGGTGGTGGTCAGTTGACCGCCGGCTTGCATACCGGTGATCAGCAGTGGCTTGAGGTTGGCACGGGCGGCATAGACCGCGGCGCTGTAACCGGCAGGGCCGGAACCGAGAATAATCACTCGCGAATGACGGACTTCAGACATGACCTGCTCCTGTTGACCGGCCCGGAATACCTGGCGCGGAACGCCGGGTTGCCGGCGGGAATAAAAAAGGACCGTTGAAAGCACTTGGGGAAGGCTTGAACTCGACAGTCCTGTAAAAAGATTGGGTGCAGCGTATCGAGGGGGCGAAGATTAAGGAAATACGGTTTAACAATCCAGCTCATAGGCGGTCTCTATCCCGTCACGGCCAATATATAGACGCCTTTGTTACTGTTGATGTCGATGCTGCGACCGCGCTTTCGCCCGTAAGGCAAAGCCGGTAAGGTCGGCGCGTTTCCCTTCTGCTCGGAGCTCGATATGCCCGCCCCTGTTCTGTCCGGCCCGCAATACCTGCGCGAAGGCCTCAAGCTGGTCCTCAGCCCCAGCCTGCGTTTATTCGTGTTGCTGCCGCTGGCAATCAATCTGGTGCTGTTCGTCGGATTGATCTATCTGGCCGGCCATCAATTCAGTCTGTGGGTCGATACGCTGATGCCGTCCCTGCCCGACTGGCTTAGTTTTCTCAGCTACATCCTCTGGCCGATTTTCGTGGTGCTGGTGGTGTTGATGGTGTTCTTCACCTTCACCATGCTCGCCAACGTCATCGCTGCGCCGTTCAACGGTTTTCTCGCGGAGAAAGTCGAAGTGGTGGTGCGCGGCACCGACGACTTCCCGGCTTTCAGCTGGGGTGAACTGATCGCCATGATCCCGCGCACCCTCGCCCGGGAAATGCGCAAACTCGGCTACTTCCTGCCGCGGGCGATCGGGCTGTTCATCCTCTCGTTCATCCCGGTGGTGAACATCATCGCCGCACCGCTGTGGCTACTGTTCGGCGTATGGATGATGGCGATCCAGTACATCGACTACCCGGCGGACAACCACAAGCTGGGCTGGAACGAGATGCTCGCCTGGCTGCGTGAGAAGCGCTGGCAGAGCATGAGCTTCGGCGGGAGTGTTTACCTGGTGCTGCTGATTCCGGTGGTCAATATCCTGATGATGCCGGCGGCAGTGGCCGGCGCGACATTATTCTGGGTGCGAGAGCGTGGAGTAGAAAACCTCACCGCCAAACTTCGTTAGGTACTTGCTTTTCGTTGTTATCCACGCGCGGCAATAACTGTGCCCAGAATAATCAGGCCAACGCCCATTGATTTCTGGAGTGTCATTGGCTCACTTAGAATCCAACCACTTAAAAGCAAAACGACAACGAAGTTCAAGCTCATAAATGGATAGGCGTGACTAAGATCAAACTTGGTCATCGCCGCCATCCAGGCTAACGATGCTAAAAATCCCGCTGCGAACCCTGAAACAATCGCCGGATCCAAAAACAGCAAAAAAAGAAATTTAATTTTTTGAGTTGTGTCAGAGGGGAATGCACCGTAGTGAGAGATTCGCCATTTAAGAATAAGTTGCCCATAGACGGTCAGCAGGATGGTTGCAAATATATACACATAATCGAATATACGAGCCATCAGCCTCTCTCCAGCACAGCCAGGCCGAAGCCGGTTTTACCATAGCCATTACCGTTATAAAGCATGTACCGACTTCCCTTATGATCAAACACAAACGGGTATTCGATCATCTCGCTATCCCAGCCTTCCGATGAAACATCGATAGCGGCTTCCTCCAGCGCCAATCGCCATTGCTTGCCTTCGTCAGTGGTTGCGTAGCCGATACGATAGGTTTCCCCGGCTCCGCTGCGATAGGAGAACCACATCTCCAATCCACCCAGATGGTTTTTTGCGACGGTTGGGCGCGAAAACGCTTGAGCGACTCCAAGTTCGAAGGGGATTGCCAAGCCGTTACGCTTCCAGTTCTCGCCATCAAGGGAATGCGCCGAGTTGATCACATGAATCATTTCTCCGTTACCCGAATCCCAAGTACGGGTCGATCCATACCACATGTCATACCCGCCGTTTCCGTCTTCACGCACCCACGGGTAAGAAAGGCTTATAGGATCGTCTTTATCAGCGCTCATGAACGGATTTTTGCTATCAAGCGTCAGCGTAGTATCCGCATTGACAACTAACCTGCCGACATCCCCCCTCCAATGCTGATCAATTGGCGCCTGCCAACCCATGAAAAGCATGTATTGCACGCCATCCACCGTGTAGCAGTTACCAATGCTTATACCATCAGCGTAAAAACTGCCTTTCGGTCCGTGTTCCATGAAAGGTGAAGGGTGTTCTTTGATGACTTTTCGTTTTTCAATATCGATATCCACAGCCCCAACGGAGGAGCGGTTATCAGAATCCCGACCACTGAAAAATACCCGAAAGACATCATCGTGCAGATGTACCGGTAACGGGTTGGCGGCATGAGATAATAACTTGGGATGACGCGCATCACCCTCGACAAAAAATAATTGCCCGAGCTTTTTCCATGTCGACTTCATAGTTTTCTCAGCTTGCTGCTGGGAACTTTAGAGCGCTCAGTCGCCGTGCCGATAAAGACACCCTCCTGTTCAGCGTTTGCTAACAGCAGTGCACCTGCACCAACGACGCACTTGTCCTCGACCGTTATATGATCACGAAGAGTCGCATTGACCCCGATAAAACACTGCTCGCCGATATGCACACCACCAGAAATCACTACATGGGATGCGATAAACGTATGATCCTGAATCGTAGAGTGGTGACCAATATGGTTACCGCTCCACAAAGTAATATTATTGCCAATATTAACGAATGGCTGAATGGTATTGTCTTCAAGAATAAAACAATTGTCGCCAATCCGGCCTTCATTGAGCACCGTGGCATGACTGCTTATGTAACTGGCAAGCGTGTAGCCGAGCGCCTTGGCTGCAAGATATTTTTCTTTGCGCACTGCATTGAGCTTCGAGTAGCTCAGGGCAATAAACAGCTCGTGACTGTGCGTTGGGTAGTGCTCGGCTACGTCTTCGAATGCAACGACTGGTAGACCACAGAAAGTAGGCGCCTCGATATAACTACCGTCCACAGTGAAAGCAACAATCTCATAAGCGGAGTCTGTACTAAAATAAAAGTGGGCCAGCTGCGCAATATCGCCAGAGCCGAAAATCACTAATTTTTTTTTCATCACATTTTCCTTACAAGAATAGTGAATTCGTACAACCCATAATCGTGCAGAAGGGCTACATGACGAGAGTAACGCCGCTTGCATATATCAAATAACAGGCAAGGATCGGCGTAGTACAGATCATCTCGCTTCTTATCTTCGTCAGAGTAGGAGGTGAGGCAATTAAAAGAGAACCCCAGACGACTTGTTCGATCCAGAACATCCAGTGTTTTTTCAAGATAGCTCAGCCACTCGTCGTCTGAACGACCCAGGCGAACATTAAAAATACCACTGGCAACGCCATAGTCAGCGACAGAGTCGGGCTCGGACCCGGCAATGAATCGAATACCGGACAGTTTTGCGTAACGCTGTTCGGCGGCCTGAATCATCTCTTTTGAAACATCTATACCAAGATATGAAAATTTCTGAGGCTTGTTATTTAAGTAGTCAACCAGCGCACCGTAGCCACATCCCAGATCATTGACAGTACAGTCCTGCGGGCCATCGATTACTTTGCAGAGTTGCTCGAAACGCAGCGCCTGGCCCTGTTCACCATTCCAGTCCACCCCATTCGGTGTCTCGCCATGCAGTGCAAGCTTGCTCGAGTAATAGCTCGCTACTTCATCAAGGAGCTCAGTTTTGTCGCTGTGCATAAATCTGCCTCACGATAGTGTAGGGGCGCTGTTTTGACTCGGAAAATATCTTGGAAAGATAGATCCCCACGACACCGATAAACGAAATTATCATGCCGCCAAGTAGCCAGATAGAGGCCATGACCGACGTCCAGCCGCTCATTGGCTTTGCGAGAAACATCCAGTGCGCCGTCAAATAAACAATATAAAGTAGTGCAAAAAACGAAATAGACACACCTATATAAAAAATACCAATCAATGGCGCATTGCTGAACGATGTTACCGAATTCACCAATATAGACATTTTTCTTCTGAGTGTATAAGTCGTCTGACTGGTATTGCTCTTTTTGACCGTCTGCGGCTGCTGTTCAAACCCGGTAATATGCCAAAGACCGGCAATAAATACCTCTCGTTCCTTATGGCGCAGTAAAGCGTCCACGTAGCGACGAGTCATTAATCTTGCAGTGACAATATTCTCTGGCAGGGCGAGTCCAGTCAGGGCTTGAAAGAAACGATAGAACCACCGGCCGCTCCATCGCTCAAACCAGCCGCCTTTGCGCTGCTCCTGCACTCCGTAAACAACATCACAGGCGGTCTGATTGATTTGCTGGTCAAAGCTGAGCAAGCACTCCGGCTCTTCTTCCAGATCGCTGTCAATCAGGAATATTTTTTCGCCTTTTGCGTGGGAGAGCCCCGTCATCATGGCCTTATGATGGCCGAAATTACGGGAGAGATCGATAAGTACGACATGATGGTCTCGTTCAGTGAGCGAGATAGCGATATCAAGACTGTTATCGGGAGATCCATCATTCACCAGCAGGATCTCATAATCATCCCCTGCAAGCGTCATCGCGACAGCACTCACGCGCGAATGAAACTCCTCTATGTAAGAGGCTGACTGATAAAGAGTGGCTACGATTGAGAGCTTCATGGAGCAACATGCCTCATTTGGCGATGAGCGTCTTTTCCACAATTAAAAAGCAGGTCAAGGACCGTGACGCCATGGGTAAACTCGCCCCATAACTGCGAATACTCCGGATAACCTGAGTAATCGAACCAGGTTAACTTTATATTCATCGCTTCAAATACAGCTTCATCAACGTAGTCCTTGGCAGATGGCCCGGAGACGTACTCGCTCCCCCCAGCCTGTGCACAAAGATTGGCAAGGCGTTCCGTCTTACCGTCGACCAACTCATAATCCGATGAACGACTAATAACTGTCTTGATTTCCAGGTAATCGCAAATAGCCTGAATAAATCGCTGATTAAGCTCTGAAATATGAGTATAACTTTCATTCAGATAAAGCGGCTCAAGCCATTTTGCAATTTCATTGAAGTGCGGAGCGCGACTGTAATTTTGAACCAGAGACTTCCAATGTGAAGCGGCCCAGTCAACACCATCTATCTCAGTTTCTCTGATCTTCTGATGATATTTTCCTTTCACTAAAACTGGCACGGTCAACCATTGCACACCTTGCGGGGTTTTAATCTGATTACGATTTCGCCAATCACGCCGAGTATATTGCATGTCATCATAGAGAATGAACTCATCCACTGATGCGATCATGTCAAAATACCCTTTCCAAGGGATGTAGTTGGATTGAAGTATCGCGACTTTTTTCAACGCACTGTTCCCTGGCGACGGTGAATCTTCATTGAGAAATGTAATTGTGAAGTAGAACGAGCACTTAGACGCACAGCAATATCACTACACAATTTTTAAGGCTGTCATATTAATCTGCAATGGGGGGAAGCGTCACCCTTTTCATGGTTTTTTGCCTCAGCAAACGCTCGAACGAGTTAACGTTTTGTGGACGCGACGCTAGCCCACGCCCATCCTCAGTCGCCCGGCCAAATGACATTCAATGCTCGCGCGGTCACAAATCCATCATCAAAACGCCACAACGACGACATGGCCTCAGCCGACACTGAGGTCATGACGACAGCTCTGCATATCACCCTGATCACCGAAACCTTCCCTCCCGAAATCAACGGCGTGGCCAATACCCTTGGCCGCTTGTGCGACGGTTTGCGCGCGCGCGGGCATCAGGTTGAACTGGTGCGGCCACGCCAGGGTTGCGATCAGCAGCTGGGCAGCGACGATGAATTGCTGCTGTGCCGGGGCTGGCCGCTGCCGGGGTATCCGGGTTTGCAATGGGGTCAGTCGTCGATGCACAAGCTGCTGCGACGCTGGAAGCGCCAGCGCCCGGACGTGCTGTACATCGCCACGGAAGGACCGCTGGGCTTGTCCGCGTTGCGCGCGGCACGGCGCCTGGGGATTTCGGTGGTCAGCGGTTTTCACACCAACTTCCAGCAGTACTCCAATCAGTACGGGCTCGGATTGCTCACGCGCCTGCTGACCCACTACCTGCGCTGGTTTCACAATCGCTCGACCCTGACGCTGGTGCCGAGTGTCAGCCAGCGACTGGAGTTGGAGCGCCGGCATTTCGAGCGGCTGGCATTGCTGTCCCGCGGGGTCGACAGTCAGTTGTTCCACCCGACCAAACGGCTGCAATCGTTGCGTGAGCAATGGGGCCTTGGCGAGAAGGACATCGCCGTCATCCACGTAGGACGCCTGGCACCGGAGAAGAACCTTGGTTTGCTCAAGCGCTGTTTCGACACGTTGAAAGCGACTTATCCACAGCGAAACCTAAAGCTGATCATCGTCGGTGACGGTCCGCAACGGGTGGCTCTGGAACAGGAACTGCCCGAAGCGATTTTCTGCGGCACTCAGCGCGGCGAGGTCCTGGCCAGCCACTATGCGTCAGGGGATGTGTTTTTGTTTCCGAGCATGACCGAAACCTTCGGCAATGTGGTGCTTGAGGCACTCGCGTCAGGGTTGGGCGTGGTGGCCTACGATCAGGCTGCGGCGGCGCAGCATATTCGCCATGGCTACAACGGCGTGCTGGCGATGCCGGGGGATGAGGAGGCGTTCAGCGATGCCGCGGTGTGGCTGCTGGAGAAGCGCGAAACCTTGCGATGCGTAAGGTTGAATGCGCGCCAGCATGCGAGTCGGCAGGGTTGGGCAGCGATTATCGAGCAGTTCGAGGGGCAGTTACGGGGGGCTTGCTCGCAGGAACAGGTTTTGCCTGATGTGGCTTTGTTGCCTTAAAAGCTTCGCGGGCAAGCCTCGCTCCTACAGGGACTTGCGTTCCGGCACATACCCTGTAGGAGCGAGGCTTGCCCGCGAAGAGGCCTTTCCAGTCGCTACTTAAACCAGCGTCATCAACGCCTCACGGCTGAACGGCAGGATGTCTCCCTCACGACCGTCACGCACTTTCTGCGCCCAGTCCGGGTCCACCAGCAGCGCACGCCCCACTGCCACCAGATCGAACTCGTCGTTGTTCAAACGCTCCAGCAGTTTTTCCAGACTGGCCGGCTGCGCGATCTTGTCGGTGTTGACCATGAATTGCAGGAACTCGCCATCCAGACCAACGCTGCCCACGGTGATGGTCGGCTTGCCGGTCAGTTTGCGCGTCCAGCCTGCCAGGTTCAGCTCGGAACCGTCGAACTCCGGCTCCCAGAAACGGCGCGTCGAGCAGTGGAAAATGTCCACGCCGGCGTCGGACAACGGCTTGAGGAACTCGCCCAGCGCTTCCGGAGTTTGCACCAGACGCGCGGTGTAATCCTGCTGCTTCCACTGAGAGAAACGGAAGATGATCGGGAAGCCTTCACCGACTGCCGCACGCACCGCCTGAATCAGTTCGATGGCGAAACGCGAACGGTTCGCCAGGTCGCCACCGTATTCATCGGTGCGCTGATTGGTGCCTTCCCAGAAGAACTGGTCCACCAGATAGCCATGGGCGCCGTGGATTTCCACGCCGTCCATGCCGATGCTTTGCGCGTCTTTGGCAGCTTGAGCGAACGCGGCGATCACGTCCTGGATATCCTGTTTAGTCATGCCGTGAACCACGACCTGACCGTCCTTCAGCTTTTCCGATGGGCCGTAACCCGGCACGCTGGCGTCAGGCTCGGTGCCGATGCGACGCACGCTGCCGACATGCCAAAGCTGCGGAACGATCTTGCCGCCTTCGGCATGCACTGCGTCGACGACTTTCTTCCAGCCGGCCAGCGCGGCTTCACCGTAGAAATGCGGCACGTTCGGGTAGCCGTTGGAGGCCTTGTGGCCGACGGTGGTGCCTTCAGTGATGATCAAACCCACGCCGGCGGCGGCGCGACGACGGTAGTACTCGATCACTTTGGAGTTGGGTACGCCACCCGGCGAAAACGAGCGGGTCATCGGCGCCATGACGACACGGGTCGGCAGTTCGAGGGTGCCGAGGTGGAACGGTTTGAACAGGGCTTTGACAGGCATGGGACGCTCCACGGGAATAGACTTTATGACGGCGATAATATGGAGTTGGGAACGCCTTGAATAGCACTATTGATTTTGGTGATTAAGGAATAAAAGGTGGAAAGCATCGTAGGAGCGAGCGGGCGGCGCTCCGACTTGCCCGCGAAGTCGGTCGGTCAGTCGACATCATTACTGACTGACCTGACGCCTTCGCGGGCAAGCCTCGCTCCTACAGGGGGAATCAGCTCAGGGCTTTTTCGATTGCCTGAATGACAGTGGGATCATCCGGCGCCGTACGCGGTGAGAACCGTGCCAGTACGCGACCGTCCTTGCCGAGCAGGAATTTTTCGAAATTCCAGGTGATATCACCCGGGAATTCAGCCCCCTCGCCCGCCAGCAGGCGGTACAACTGATGACGCTCATGACCGTTGACTTCCAGCTTGCTGGACAACGGAAAGGTCACGCCATAGTTGAGGCTGCAGAACTCCTGGATCTCTTTCTCGGTACCCGGTTCCTGCCCGGCAAACTGGTTGCACGGCAAGCCCAGCACGCTGAAGCCTTTACCTTTGTATTGCTGGTAAAGGTTTTCCAGCGCCGCGTATTGTGGGGTCAAGCCACATTTGGAGGCGACGTTGACCACCAGCACGACATGCCCCTTGAAGGGCGCCAGAGGTAGCTCCTGACCATCCAGGCCTGTCAAATTAAGGTCGTGAAAAGCACTCATGACGTACTCCAGATTCCCGTGTTCTTCTCGAAACAGCCTCTTGGTGAGGCCACCAAGGACAGCCGCGGACTAAAAAGGCGCCCTCGGGCGCCTCTCCAGTTCTCTGAGCTTAGCGCAGAAAATCAGTGGTGATGGCCACCTTCGCCATGGACGTGACCATGAGCGATTTCTTCCTGGCTGGCGTCACGGATGGCGATGATCTTGACCTGGAAGTTCAGGCGCTGACCGGCCAACGGGTGGTTGCCGTCGACGGTGACATCGTCGCCGTCCAGATCGCGAATGGTTACGATCTGCATTTGGCCGTCCGGTGCGGAAGCGTGGAACTGCATGCCCACTTCCAGCTCGTCGACGCCTTCGAACATGCTGCGGCTCAGCGTGCTGACCAGTTCGGCAGCGTATTCGCCGTAAGCGTCTTCAGGTTCAACGGCCACGGTCAGCTCGTCGCCGACTGCTTTGCCTTCCAGAGCCTTTTCCAGGCCCGGAATGATGTTGCCTGCGCCTTGCAGGTAGACCAGCGGCGCGCCGCCGGCGGAGCTGTCGATGACCTCACCAGCGTCGTTGGTCAGGGTATAGTCGATGGAGACAGCCTTATTGGCGGCGATCAGCATGGGGCGAGACCTTTTGCATAAGAATTTAGAAAGGCCAAGTTTAGCGAAGCAATCGTCCGAAAGCGAACACAACCCGGACAGACGGAATGCGGCGCCAGGCTCGACGGTCACAGGTTTTCATCAGGACGAGGACGGGCATTGGGTGGCCGAGCTGTCCTGTGGCCACACGCAGCACCTGCGCCACCAGCCGCCGTGGCAATCGCGCGCCTGGGTCATGGACCCGGCGCAACGTATTGAAAAAATAGGCCAGCCCTTTGAATGCGGTTGGTGCGCACAAGGCTCGGTTAGCGATAACCTTGGCGACTGAATTTCGGTAGATCGTCAGCTATAGATGATCACCTTTGTCATGCTCCCTTAGAGAATCCGCATGCAAACTTTTTTTATCGCACCCACCGATTTTGGTGTGGGTCTGACCTCCATCAGCCTCGGGCTGGTGCGCACCCTCGAGCGGGCCGGCCTCAAGGTCGGCTTTTTCAAACCGATTGCCCAGCCGCATCCGGGTGATACCGGGCCGGAGCGCTCCACCGAACTGGTGGCGCGAACCCACGGTTTGAAACCGCCGCAACCGCTGGGCCTGGCGCACGTCGAGCGCATGCTCGGCGACGGCCAGCTCGATGAGCTGCTCGAAGAAATCATCACGCTCTATCAGCAAGCGGCCATCGGCAAGGACGTGCTGATCGTCGAAGGCATGGTCCCGACCCGCAGCGCCAGTTACGCCGCGCGGGTCAATCTGCATTTGGCCAAGAGTCTGGATGCCGACGTGATTCTGGTTTCGGCACCGGAAAACGAAGTGCTGACCGAGCTCTCCGGTCGCGTGGAGTTGCAGGCGCAATTGTTCGGCGGGCCGAAAGACCCGAAAGTCCTCGGCGTGATCCTCAACAAGGTCAAGACCGACGAGAGCATGGAGGCCTTCGCCTCGCGCCTCAAGGAGCATTCGCCGTTGCTGCGCAGCGGTGATTTCCGCTTGCTCGGTTGCATCCCGTACCAGCCGGAACTGAACGCGCCGCGCACCCGCGACGTGGCCGATCTGATGGGCGCGCAAATCCTCAATGCCGGCGACTACGAAACCCGGCGCATGACCAAAATCATCATTTGTGCGCGCACCATGCGCAACACCGTGGAGCTGCTCAAGCCCGGCGTGCTGGTGGTGACACCCGGCGATCGCGACGACATCATCCTCGCCGTCAGCCTCGCAGCCATGAACGGTGTGCCGCTGGCCGGCCTGCTGCTGACCAGCGACACCCTGCCCGACCCGCGCATCATGGACCTGTGCCGTGGCGCCTTGCAGGCCGGTTTGCCGGTGTTGTCGGTGAGCACCGGCTCCTACGACACCGCGAACCAGCTGAACGGTTTGAACAAGGAAATCCCGATCGACGACCGCGAGCGAGCGGAGATCATCACCGACTTCGTCGCCAGCCACCTCGACGCCAACTGGCTGCACCAGCGTTGCGGCACGCCACGGGAGATGCGCCTGTCGCCTGCGGTGTTCCGTTATCAATTGATCCAGCGCGCCCAGGCCGCCAACAAGCGCATCGTGCTGCCCGAGGGTAGTGAGCCACTGACCGTGCAAGCCGCCGCAATCTGCCAAGCGCGCGGCATTGCCCGCTGTGTGTTGCTGGCGAAACCGGCGGACGTCGAAGCCGTGGCGCGTGCCCACGATATCGAACTGCCGCCAGGCCTGGAGATTCTCGACCCGGACCTGATTCGCGAACGTTACGTCGAGCCGATGGTTGCGTTGCGCAAGACCAAAAGCCTCAACGCGCCGATGGCCGAGCAGCAACTGGAAGACACCGTGGTGATTGGCACCATGATGCTGGCGCTGGATGAAGTCGACGGCCTGGTGTCCGGTGTCATTCACTCCACCGCCAACACCATCCGCCCGGCCTTGCAGCTGATCAAGACCGCGCCGGGCTGCACCCTGGTGTCGTCAGTGTTCTTCATGCTGTTCCCCGAAGAGGTGCTGGTCTACGGCGACTGCGTGATGAACCCGCACCCGAGCGCCACGGAACTGGCCGAGATCGCCCTGCAAAGTGCGGACTCGGCAGCAGCGTTCGGCATTACGCCGCGCGTGGCGATGATCAGCTATTCCAGCGGTGAATCGGCCAGCGGCGAAGAGGTCGAGAAGGTCCGCGAGGCGACGTTGCTCGCCCACGAACAACAACATTCGCTGCTGATCGACGGTCCGTTGCAGTACGACGCCGCCGCCAACGAAACCGTTGCCCGGCAACTGGCGCCGAACAGTCAGGTCGCCGGCCGCGCCACGGTGTTCGTGTTCCCCGACCTGAATACCGGCAACACCACGCACAAAGCCGTGCAGCGCAGCGCCGACTGCGTCAGCCTCGGCCCGATGCTGCAAGGCCTGCGCAAACCGGTGAACGACCTGCCGCGTGGCGCGCAAGTCGACGACATCGTGTACACCATCGCGTTGACCGCGATTCAAGCTGCCAACCGACCTCTGGATGTTTAAATGCTGGATTTCCTGCCTGCCGCCGCACGCGGCGTGATTGCATCGTTGTTGCTGGCACTGAATACGATTCTGCTCTGCTCGTTTCTGTTCTGCGTGGCGATTTTCAAGGTGTTGCCGTTCGCCCTCACCCAGCGTTTCACGCGCTGGCTGATGAACCATACCCATGAAGCCTGGATCAGCAACAACAAGGCCTGGATGAACCTGGTCCGCCGCACCCGCTGGCACCTCAGCGGCCTTGAAGGGCTGGACTATCAGCACTCGTACCTGATCACCAGCAACCACCAGAGCTGGGTCGACATCATGGTGTTGCAGTACGTGCTCAACCGTCGTATCCAGCCGCTGAAATTCTTTCTCAAGCAAGAGCTGATCTGGGTGCCGGTGATTGGCCTGGCCTGGTGGACGCTGGGCTTTCCGTTCATGAAGCGCTATTCCAAGGCTTACCTGGAAAAGCACCCGGAGAAGAAAGGAAAAGACCTGGAAACCACGCGCAAGACTTGCGCGAAGTTTCGTGATAACCCGGTGGGGATTTTCAATTTCGTCGAAGGCACGCGCTTCACCGAAGGCAAGCATGCGCAGCAGAAATCACCGTTCAAGTATTTGCTCAAACCTAAGGCCGGTGGCATTGCGTTTGTGCTGGACGCCATGGGTGAGCAGCTGGAGTCGATCGTCAACGTGACGATTCACTATCCGGGCGGGCGTCCGGGGTATTGGGATTTGCTCTGCGGGAACGTTGAAGATGTTGTGGTGCACTTTCAGGAGTTGAAGATTCCGCCGCAGTTTATTGGCAAGAACTACGACCAGGATGGGGAGTATCGGTTGCAGTTTCAGGGGTGGATCAATCAGCTTTGGTTAGACAAGGATGCGTTGTTGACGCAGATGCATCGCGAGTATCCCGCCAAACACTGACCTACTGTGGGAGCCAGCCTGCTGGCGATAGCGGGTTCACATTCAGCAGATTTATTGCCTGATTCACCGCAATCGCTAGCAGGCTAGCTCCCACAGTTGACCGAGTTGACCCACAAAAAAAACCGCCGATGATCACTCATCGGCGGGTTTTTCATTAGCAGCTAACGCTTAGATCGCGCCATGCTTGCGCAGCAGATCCAGCACTTGCTTGACGCTTTCTTCCAGCGACAGCGACTGGGTGTCGACCACGAGGTCGGCGTCCAGCGGCACGTCGTACGGGAAGGAATCACCCGGAATGTTATCCCCGGCCGCCGCGTACAAGCCTTGCGGATCACGCTCGGCACAAACCGTCGGCGAGGCCTGGACGTAGACCGTCAGCAGGCGCTCCTTGCCGATCAGGTCCTTGGCCTGCTCACGCCCTTCTGCACTCGGCGCAACAAACGCAGCGAGGGTCAGCAGACCAGCTTCGTTGAACTGACGCGCAACGTGCGCGGCACGACGCCAGTTTTCGGTGCGTCCGGCGCGATCCTGCGGCAGACCCTTGTTCAGGTCGTGACGCAGGTTCTGGCCATCGAGCACAAACACCGCACGGCCCAGGTCGAACAACTTGCGTTCAACCGCATACGCCAGAGTGCTTTTGCCCGCGCCCGACAAGCCGCTGAACAACACGGTGGCCGGCTGTTGGCCGAAACGCTGAGCGCGTTCTTCGGTGGCAACGTGCGCCAGTTTGCCGTGGTGCGTGCTGCTGCCATGCGCCAACGGCTGAGCGATGATCATGCCGGCGGCAACGGTGCCGTTGGTCAAACGGTCGATGACAATGAACGAACCGGTGGTGCGGTTGCTCGCGTAACCGTCCAGCGCGATGGCGGCGTCGAGGCTGATCTTGACGCGACCGATCTCGTTCAACTGCAACGCGCTGGCAGGGCCTTCTTCCAGGGTGTTCACGTCAACGCGGTTGACGATGCTGGTGATCGAACCCGGCACGTACGTCGTGGCGCGCTTGATGTCGTATTTCTTGCCCGGCAGCATCGGTTCTTCGGCCATCCACACCAGCATGGCGTCGAAGGCGTCAGTCACTTGCGGCAGGTTGTCGGCGTGCACCAGCAAGTCGCCGCGAGAGATATCGATCTCGTCTTCCATGGTCAGCGTCACCGCTTGACCCGGACCGGCATGTTCCAGCTCACCTTCGAAGGTGACGATGGATTTCACGCGGCTGCTCTTGCCCGACGGCAGCACAACGACTTCATCGCCCTTGTGCACGATGCCGCTGGCCAGGGTGCCGGCGAAACCACGGAAGTTCAGGTTCGGACGGTTGACGTACTGCACCGGGAAACGCAGGTCGGTGTAGTTGCGGTCGCTGGCGATTTCGACGGTTTCGAGAATTTCCATCAGCGACTGGCCGGTGTACCACGGCGAGCGCTCGGACTTGTTCACCACGTTGTCGCCCTTCAGCGCCGACATCGGCACGAAGGCCATGGTGGTCGGCTTGAACGCGATGCCTTCGGCGAACTTCAGGTAATCGGCCTTGATCGACTCGAACACGCTTTCGTCGAAGCCGTTGAGGTCCATCTTGTTGATGGCGACCACGATGTGCTTGATGCCCAGCAACGAGGCGATGAAGCTGTGGCGACGGGTCTGGGTCTGCACGCCGTAGCGCGCGTCGACCAGGATGATCGCCAGGTCACAGGTGGATGCACCGGTGGCCATGTTGCGGGTGTACTGCTCATGGCCAGGGGTATCGGCGATGATGAATTTGCGCTTGGCGGTGGAGAAGTAGCGGTAGGCGACATCGATGGTGATGCCCTGCTCACGCTCGGCCTGCAGGCCGTCGACCAGCAATGCCAGGTCGATGTCTTCGCCGGTGGTGCCGACTTTTTTCGAGTCGCGGGTAATGGCTTCCAGGTGATCTTCGTAGATCATCTTGGAGTCGTGCAGCAGGCGCCCGATCAGGGTGCTCTTGCCGTCGTCGACGTTGCCACAGGTCAGAAAGCGCAGCATTTCCTTGCGTTCGTGCTGGCCCAGGTAGGCGAGGATGTCCTCGCTGATCAAATCAGATGCGTGCGACATGACAACCCCTTAGAAATAACCCTGACGTTTCTTTTCTTCCATCGAGCCTGCGCCATCGTGATCGATGACCCGGCCCTGGCGTTCGGAAGTTCGCGTCAGGAGCATTTCCTGAATGATGTCGGTCAGGCTGGTGGCCTCGGACTCGACCGCACCGGTCAGCGGGTAGTCACCCAATGTACGGAAACGGACTTTCTTCTTGACGATGCGCGCCTTGTCTTCGTCGCTCAGGTGATTGAGCAGGCGTTCGTCGTCGATCATGATCCAGGTGCCATTCATCTCGATGACGTCGCGCTCGGCGGCGAAATACAGCGGCACAATCGGGATGCCTTCGAGGTAGATGTACTGCCAGATGTCCAGTTCGGTCCAGTTCGACAATGGGAAAACGCGGATCGATTCGCCCTTGTTGACGTTGCCGTTGTAGACGTTCCACAGCTCTGGACGCTGGTTTTTCGGGTCCCAGCGGTGCTTGGTGTCGCGGAAGGAATACACGCGCTCTTTGGCGCGGGACTTCTCTTCGTCGCGGCGAGCGCCACCGAAAGCGGCGTCGAAACCGTACTTGTCGAGCGCCTGTTTCAGGCCCTCGGTTTTCATGATGTCGGTATGCTTGGCGCTACCGTGGGTCAGCGGGTTGATGCCCTGGGCCACGCCATCGGGGTTCACGTGCACCAGCAGGTCCAGGCCGAGTTCTTCGACCATACGGTCGCGGAATTCGTACATTTCCTTGAACTTCCACCGGGTGTCGACGTGCATCACCGGGAACGGCAATTTGCCCGGGAAGAATGCCTTGCGCGCAAGGTGCAGCATCACGGCGGAATCTTTACCGACGGAGTACAGCATCACCGGGTTATCGAACTCGGCGGCGACCTCGCGGATGATGTGGATGCTTTCGGCCTCCAGCTGTTTCAGATGCGTCAGTTTGTCGACCATGGCTACTCACGAAAACGATCTTATGGACGGCCAGCGGGCCGTGTTCGAGCGGGGAATCCTAGCACAGCGACCTCTTCTAATCAGGACGCGAGCTAGATCGAAAGGGTATATGAATATACCCCCTCGTTTGGGCCCAGGGACCTTGTAGGAGCGAGGCTTGCCCGCGAAGAACGATAACGCGGTGTGCCTGATGTACTGCGTTATCGTTTTTCGCGGGCAAGCCTCGCTCCTACATGAAACTAGATCGGATTCGGGCAATCGATGAAGATGTGCTCCAGCGCAAACCGTCGCGCCAGGTAATCCCCCAGCGCCTGCACACCATAACGCTCGGTGGCGTGGTGACCGGCGGCGATGAAGCTGATGTCGTTTTCCCGGGCGCTGTGGAAGGTTTGCTCGGACGCCTCGCCGCTGAGGTACAGATCGACGCCCGCCAAGACCGCCTGATCGATATACCCCTGGCCGCCACCGGTGCACCAGCCGACCCGACGAATCATCTCGCTGCCTTCAATCAGCAGCGGCTCGCGGCCCATGACTTCCTGCACGCGGCGAGCGAAATCACGCGGCGTCACCGGTTCGTTCAACGAGCCGACCAGACCGACAATCTTCAGGTTATCCGGGTCCAGCGGCCCTTCGACGGTGATGTCCAACTGACGGGCGAGCTGCACGTTGTTACCGACTTCCGGGTGCAGGTCCAGCGGCAAGTGATAGGACAGCAGGCTGATGTCGTGCTTGAGCAGGGTTTTCAACCGACGCTGCTTCATGCCGGTGATGCACGGGTTCTCGCCCTTCCAGAAGTAACCGTGATGCACCAGCACCAGATCGGCCTGCGCTTCGACGGCTGCATCCAGCAACGCCTGACTGGCCGTGACGCCACTGACGATGCGCATCACCTGCGGCCGGCCTTCGACCTGTAACCCGTTGGGGCAATAATCGGCAATCTTTGCACTGTTCAGATAACGGTCGGCTTCTTCGACCAGGGTGCTCAGGGCGACGGCCATAAAAGACTCCTAAATATCCCGTTCAGAGGCGCGCGCGGCCTCGTATAATGCGCGACATTATGGGCGGTCTCTAACCGCCTGCAACCTCTCAGGACGTGCTTAATGCTCAAGGCGCTGCGTTTTTCCGGCTGGCCGCTGTTGGCCGGCGTGCTTATCGCTCTATTGATCATCCAGCGTTACCCGCAGTGGGTCGGGCTTCCAAGCCTCGACGTCAACCTGCAGCAAGCCCCGCAAACCACCACCATGCAACAGGGGCCGGTGTCCTATGCCGACGCCGTCACCACCGCTGCGCCGTCGGTGGTGAACCTGTACACCACCAAAGTCATCAACAAGCCGAACCATCCGCTGTTCGAAGACCCGCAGTTCCGCCGCTTCTTCGGCGACAACGCGCCCAAGCAGAAACGCATGGAATCGAGCCTCGGCTCCGGCGTGATCATGAGCCCGGAAGGCTACCTGCTGACCAACAACCACGTGACCAGCGGCGCCGACCAGATTGTCGTCGCGCTGAAGGACGGGCGTGAAACCCTGGCCCGCGTCATCGGCAGCGACCCGGAAACCGACCTCGCGGTCCTGAAGATCGATCTGAAAAACCTGCCGTCGATCACCGTCGGCCGCTCCGACAACATCCGCATCGGCGACGTCGCCCTCGCCATCGGCAACCCGTTCGGCGTCGGCCAGACCGTGACCATGGGCATCATCAGCGCCACCGGCCGTAACCAGCTGGGCCTGAACAACTACGAAGATTTCATCCAGACCGACGCCGCGATCAACCCCGGCAACTCCGGCGGTGCGCTGGTGGATGCCAATGGCAACCTGACCGGGATCAACACGGCGATCTTCTCCAAGTCCGGCGGTTCGCAAGGCATCGGTTTCGCGATCCCGGTCAAACTGGCAATGGAAGTGATGAAGTCGATCATCGAACACGGCCAGGTGATTCGCGGCTGGCTCGGTATCGAAGTGCAGCCGTTGAGCCAGGAGCTGGCGGAGTCGTATGGCCTGTCGGGACGTCCGGGCATTGTGGTCGCAGGGATTTTCCGTGACGGCCCGGCGCAGAAGGCCGGCCTGCAATTGGGCGACGTGATTCTCACCATCGACGGCGAACCGGCCGGTGATGGTCGCCGTTCGATGAACCAGGTCGCACGGATCAAACCGACCGACAAAGTCACGGTTCAGGTGATGCGCAACGGCAAGGAACTGAAGCTCACCGCTGAAATCGGCTTGCGCCCGCCACCGGCGCCGGTCAAAGAGAAAGAAGAACAGTAAGCACTCCCCACAAAACCAATGTGGGAGCGGGCTTGCTCGCGAAAGCGGTTGATCAGCCAACATCTCTGCTGAATGGAAAACCGTATTCGCGAGCAAGCCCGCTCCCACAGGATTGGTGGATGTTTTAGAGGTCGCCGAGGCCGTCGATCAGTGCCTGATTCTGTTCAGGTGTGCCAATCGAAATCCGCAGGAACTGGGCAATCCGCTCCTGCTTGAAGTGCCGGACGATCACGCCTTGCTCGCGCAACTTCGCCGCCAGCCCCGCCGCATCGTGCTGCGGATGCCGGGCGAAGATGAAGTTCGCCGCTGAAGGCAGCACTTCAAAGCCCTTGGCTTGCAGTTGCGCAACGACCTTCTCGCGATTCTCGATGACCAACCCGCAGGTCTTGTCGAAGTACTCGCGGTCTTCGAACGCGGCGGCTGCACCGACGTTCGCCAGGCGGTCCAGCGGGTAAGAGTTGAAGCTGTTCTTGATCCGCTCCAGCGCCTCGATCAGGTCCGGATGCCCCACCGCCAGACCGACCCGCAGGCCAGCCAGGGAACGGGACTTGGACAACGTCTGAGTCACCAGCAAATTCGGATAACGGTCCACCAGGCTGATCGCCGTCTCGCCACCGAAGTCGATGTAAGCCTCATCCACAACGACCACCGAATCCGGGCTGGCCTTGAGGATTTGCTCAACCGCGTCCAGCGCCAGCAGGCAACCGGTAGGGGCGTTCGGATTCGGGAAGATGATCCCGCCGTTTGGCTTGGCGTAATCCGCCGGGTTGATCTGGAACTGTTCGTCCAGCGGCACCGCGTCGAACGTGATGCCATACAACCCGCAGTAGACCGGGTAGAAGCTGTAGCTGATGTCCGGGAACAGCACCGGCTGATCGTGTTGCAGCAAACCGTGAAAGATGTGCGCCAGGACTTCATCGGAACCGTTGCCGAGGAACACCTGATTGCTTTGCACGCCGTAGTAATGGGCGACAGCGTTCTTCAACAGGTCGCTGTTCGGGTCCGGGTACAAACGCAGGTTGTCGTTGAGCTCGGTCTGCATCGCCGCCAGGGCTTTTGGCGATGGGCCGTACGGGTTTTCGTTGGTGTTGAGCTTCACCAGTTTCGCCAGTTTCGGCTGCTCGCCCGGCACGTAAGGCACCAGATTCTTGACGAACGGGCTCCAGAATTTACTCATCTCAGTTCCCCTGTTTGTCGTCGATGATGCGGTATTCGGCGCTGCGGGCGTGGGCGGTCAGCGACTCGCCACGGGCCAGCACGGAAGCGGTCTTGCCCAGTTCCGACGCACCCTGCTCGGAGCAGAAGATGATCGACGAGCGTTTCTGGAAGTCGTACACGCCCAGCGGCGACGAGAAACGAGCAGTGCCGGAGGTCGGCAGCACGTGGTTCGGGCCGGCGCAGTAGTCGCCCAAGGCTTCGGAGGTGTGACGGCCCATGAAGATTGCGCCGGCGTGACGGATCTGCGGCAACCACGCTTGTGGATCGGCGACCGACAACTCCAGGTGCTCCGGTGCGATGCGGTTGGCCACTTCGATGGCTTGTTCCATATCGCGAACCTGGATCAGCGCCCCACGACCATTGATCGAGGTTTCGATGATCTCGGCGCGTTCCATGGTCGGCAGCAGTTTGGCGATGCTGGCGGCGACCTTGTCGAGGAACCCGGCGTCCGGGCTGACCAGAATCGCCTGGGCGTCTTCGTCGTGCTCGGCCTGGGAGAACAGGTCCATGGCGATCCAGTCCGGATCGGTCTGGCCGTCGCACACAACGAGGATTTCCGACGGGCCGGCGATCATGTCAATGCCGACCTGGCCGAACACGTGACGCTTGGCGGTGGCGACATAGATATTGCCCGGGCCGACCACCTTGTCGACCTTCGGCACGCTTTCGGTGCCATAAGCCAACGCGGCAACGGCTTGGGCGCCACCGATGGTGAACACACGATCGACGCCAGCGATGCACGCTGCGGCCAATACCAGTTCGTTGATTTCACCGCGCGGTGTCGGCACCACCATGACCACTTCGGTCACGCCCGCCACTTTGGCCGGGATCGCATTCATCAGTACGGACGACGGGTACGACGCTTTGCCGCCCGGGACATAAAGACCGGCGCGATCCAGCGGCGTGACCTTCTGGCCCAGCACGGTGCCATCGGCCTCGGTATAGCTCCAGGAATCCTGTTTCTGCTTTTCGTGGTAGCTGCGCACGCGGGCCGCGGCTTTTTCCAGTGCTTCACGCTGCGGCACGGTGATTCGGGTCAGGGCCAGTTCCAGGCGCTCGCGCGGCAGGATCAGGTCGGCCATCGAGGCGACTTCCAGGCCGTCGAACTTCTGGGTGAATTCCACCAGCGCCGCATCGCCACGCTCGCGCACGGCCTTGATGATGTCCAGCACCCGCTGATTGACCGAGTCGTCAGACACACTTTCCCAGCTCAGCAGATGATCCAGATGATGTGCGAAATCCGGGTCAGCAGCGTTGAGTCGGCGAATTGCAGTCGGTGCGGTCATAGCGAGAGCCTCATAGGAATGGCAAAAACTCAGGCGCCCTAACTTAGCAGTCGTTTCCGCTTGGGCACCTGAGATTCTGGCTATGAGGCGGATAGACGGGCGCGACTCAAGGTCGCGCAGGTGAATCAGCCGCGGTGTCGAGACTCCACTGCCTTGCGCAGGGTGTCGATCAACGCCTGGATACGGGCGTGCTGCATTTTCATCGAAGCTTTGTTGACGATCAGCCGGGAGCTGATGTCGGCAATGAAATCCTGAGGTTCCAGGCCATTGGCACGCAGGGTGTTACCGGTGTCGACCACGTCGATGATCTTGTCCGCCAGACCGATCAGCGGCGCCAGTTCCATCGAGCCGTACAGCTTGATGATGTCGACCTGACGACCCTGTTCGGCGTAGTAACGCTTGGCAACGTTGACGAACTTGGTCGCCACCCGCAAACGGCCCTTGGGCTCGACGTCGCCGACACGGCCAGCGGTCATCAGCTTGCAGAGGGCGATGCGCAGGTCCAGTGGCTCGTACAAGCCCTGGCCGCCATATTCCATCAACACATCTTTACCGGCGACGCCCAGGTCAGCGGCACCATGCTCGACATAGGTCGGCACATCGGTGGCGCGCACGATCAGCAGGCGTACATCTTCCTGGGTCGTGGGGATGATCAGCTTGCGGCTCTTGTCCGGATTCTCGGTCGGCACGATGCCCGCTTCAGCCAGAAGCGGCAGGGTGTCGTCAAGGATGCGGCCCTTGGACAGTGCGATGGTCAACATGGGAAACGTCAGTCCTTATCAAGGTACGTGCCCGATCACAAACGGCGCCGGACACACATCGTGGGTGAAGTACCCTCGACTTGAAACGAATTCAACGGGCACATCCTTATGCCCATGCAGCAAAAAACTAGCCCGGTACGCGGCGGATCTTGGCGCCGAGCATCTGCAGTTTCTCTTCGATGCACTCGTAACCACGGTCGATGTGGTAGATGCGGTCGATCAGGGTGTCGCCTTCAGCGATCAGCGCCGAGATCACCAGGCTGGCCGAAGCACGCAGGTCGGTGGCCATGACTGGCGCGCCTTTCAGCTTCTCGGTACCGGTGACAATGGCGGTGTTGCCTTCGACCTGGATCTTGGCGCCCATGCGGTGCAGTTCGTAAACGTGCATGAAGCGGTTTTCGAAGATCGTCTCGATCACGGCACCGGTGCCTTCGGCAATGGCGTTGAGCGAGATGAACTGCGCCTGCATGTCAGTCGGGAACGCCGGGTATGGAGCAGTGCGCACGTTGACGGCTTTTGGCCGCTTGCCGTGCATGTTCAGCTCGATCCAGTCTTCGCCGCAGTTGATTTCGGCACCCGACTCACGGAGTTTTTCCAGGACGGCTTCGAGGATGGTCGGATCGGTGTCCTTGACCTTCACACGACCGCCGGTCACGGCGGCGGCAACCAGGTAGGTACCGGTTTCGATACGGTCCGGCATCACTTTGTAAGTGGTGGTGTGCAGACGCTCGACGCCATCGATGGTGATGGTGTCGGTGCCGGCGCCAGAGATCTTGGCGCCCATGGCGATCAGGAAGTTCGCCAGGTCGACCACTTCAGGCTCGCGCGCGGCGTTGGCCAGCACGCTGCGGCCCTTGGCCAGGGCAGCGGCCATCATGATGTTTTCGGTACCGGTCACACTGACGGTGTCGAAGAAGAAGTGCGCGCCACGCAGGCCGCCTTCAGGCGCCTTGGCCTTGATGTAGCCGCCTTCGACATCGATGACCGCGCCCATGGCTTCAAGACCACGGATGTGCAGGTCCACCGGACGCGAACCGATGGCGCAACCGCCAGGCAGTGCGACTTCGGCTTCACCGAAACGGGCAACCATCGGGCCCAGTACCAGGATCGACGCACGCATGGTTTTCACCAGTTCGTACGGAGCGATCAGGGTCTTGATGGTACGCGGGTCGATTTCGACGCTGAGTTTCTCGTCGATCACCGGCTCGATGCCCATGCGACCGAACAGCTCGATCATGGTGGTGATGTCGTGCAGGTGCGGCAGGTTGGCAACGGTAACCGGGCCATCGCACAGCAAAGTTGCAGCCAGGATCGGCAGGGCAGAGTTCTTTGCCCCGGAAATGCGGATCTCGCCATCAAGACGAGCGCCACCGGTAATAATCAATTTATCCATAAGAATCTCGACGCCCTTGGGCTCAGGTGCGCTCGGCCCAGGCCGCGCTGCTGAAAAATTTCATAGTGACCGCATGGATGCTGCCATCGGTGATCCATGGGTTCAAATGGGCATAGACCTGCTGCTGACGCTTCACCGGGCTCAACGCCGCCAGTTCATCGCTAATCACATTCAGCTGGAAATTGCAGCCTTCGCCTTCAACTTCCACCTTGGTGTTTGGCAGCTTTCCTTCAAGGAAGCTCTTCACTTCTACGGCCTGCATGCTCAACCTCAATCGGCGCCCTGTGCGCGCGGGTCGGACATCATACAAAAAAGCCCCGCGCCTGCGAACCCCGCGAAGCAGGACTCTGACGGGGGGCTTCTCTGTCGATGCGGTTAGGGATGCGCCAACAGCTCGGTCATTTCGCTGACCTGAGCGATTTCGCGCATGTCTTCGGGCATCGCGCGGATGCTCAGCGACTTGCCGGCCTCGTGCGCATCCCGCATGAAACACAGCAGCAACGACAAGCCGACGCTGCTGGATTTCAACACCGCCGAACAGTCCACCACCAGTGCGGTCGCCTTGCTGGCCTTGATCAGCGCCTGGCCCTGCTTGCGCAGGCCCGGACCGGTGAGGTAGTCCAGCATGCCGCTGAGCATCAGCTCACCGGATTCATTCATGCGAATGGCCGATACACTCATTGGGTCTGCTGCTCGGTGGATTGCTTCTGGCTGGCTTCCTTGGCCTTGGCGACTTCACCGGCCCAACCATTGATGGTCTTGTCCAGGTCGTTGCCATTGCGCTGCATCGCATCGGCGAACTGATCGCGGAACAGCTTGCCAATGTTGATGCCATTGATGATCACGTTACGCAGCTTCCACTCGCCGTTGATCTTCTCGAGCGTGTAAGACACGGGATAGATCGCGCCGTTGCTGCCTTTGACCGTCATGCCAACGCTGGTGCGGTCTCCCGACTCATCCTTGGCAGGGTCGACGACGATGCCCTGGTTGTTGTACTCGAGCAAGGCGTTGCCATAGAACTGGAACAGGCCTTTCTTGAAGTTTTCTTCAAAGGTCTTCATTTGCGCCGGCGTGGCCTTGCGCGAATATTTGACCGTCATGATGCTCTTGGAGATGCCCTCGGCATCTACCACAGGCCCGACGATGGTGTTCAGCGCCGTGTAAAAGTCCTGCGGGTCCTGTTTGTACTTCTCTTTGTTGGCCGACAGATCCGCCAGCAACCGGGTCGTGGTGTCTTGTACCAGTTCGTGCGCGGAAGGCGCCGCCACGGCGTTAGCCATCAACGGCAGGGCCGCGAGTAATACCAACAGGCCACGTCGCAAGGTAGAGATCATTCAAAAGCTCCTCATTTGGCGTCTTTGCTAACGGTATTGAGCAGGAATTTACCGATCAGGTCCTCGAGCACCAGCGACGACTGGGTGTCATGGATGGTTCCACCATCCTTGAGCAGGGCTTCTTCGCCGCCCACGCTGATACCGATGTACTTCTCGCCCAACAGGCCAGCAGTCAGGATAGATGCAGTGGAGTCATTCGGCAGGTTATCTACGCGCTTTTCCAGCTGCATCGTCACTCGACCGGTGAAACTGTCGCGGTCCAGATCGATCGCCGTGACCTTGCCGATGGTCACACCGGCCATGGTCACTTTAGCTCTGACCGTCAAACCGGCGATATTGTCGAAATACGCATAAAGTTTATAAGTATCGTTGGTTGCGCTCGGGGACAGGCCACTCACCCGCAACGCCAGCAACAGCAAAGCCAGGATGCCAGCCAGCAAGAAAAGGCCGACACCGATTTCCAGGGTGCGGTTTTGCATCAGAAATCTCCAAACATCAAGGCGGTCAGAATAAAGTCCAGGCCGAGTACCGCCAACGAGGCGTATACAACGGTCTTGGTAGTGGCACGACTGATCCCCTCGGATGTGGGCTCGCAGTCATAGCCTTGGAATACGGCGATCCAGGTCACGACAAAAGCGAAGACAATGCTTTTGATGATGCCGTTCAGCACATCGTCGGCAAAGGTCACGCTGTTTTGCATGTTCGACCAGTAGGAACCTTCATAGACACCCAGCCAGTCGACGGCCACCCACGAACCGCCCCAGATACCCACCACGCTGAAAATCATCGCCAGCACCGGCAGGGAAATGAAGCCGGCCCACAGGCGCGGGGCAATGATGTACTTGAGCGGGTCGACACCAATCATTTCCAGACTGGACAACTGCTCGGTGGACTTCATGTTGCCGATTTCAGCCGTCAGGGCCGAACCGGCGCGCCCGGCGAACAACAACGCCGTGACCACGGGGCCCAGTTCACGCAGCAACGTCAGCGCAACCATCTGCCCGACCGCCTGCTCCGAACCATAGCTGGACAGGATGTTGAACCCCTGCAGTGCCAGCACCATGCCGATGAACACCCCGGAGACCACGATGATCACCAGGGACATTACGCCCACCGAATGCAATTGCTTGATCAGCAGCCCGAACCCGCCGCCGATACCGCCACGGCCGAGCAAGGCATGAAACAGGAAGATCGTCGAACGGCCGAACACCGCCAGCACATCGATGCCGGAGTGGCCGAACCGGCGCACGCGCTCCAATAGTGAAATCTTGCGCATCAACGCTTCCCCAGAAGATCTGCGCGGTAATCCGTCGCTGGAAAGTGGTATGCCACCGGGCCGTCGGGTTCGCCGGTCATGAATTGGCGAATTCGCGGCTCCTGCGAGTTCATCAGCTCCTCGGGCGTGCCCTGCCCCAACACCTGGCCTTCGCCGACCACATAGATGTAGTCGGCGATGCTCGCTGTCTCGGCCAGATCGTGGGAGACCACGATGCTGGTGATGCCCAGCGCGTCGTTGAGCAGGCGGATCAGGCGCACCAGGACGCCCATGGCGATCGGGTCCTGACCGACGAAGGGTTCGTCATACATGAGAATCTGCGGATCGAGAGCAATTGCCCGGGCCAGCGCCACACGACGCTTCATGCCGCCGGACAGTTCCTCGGGCATCAGGTCGATGGCACCACGCAGGCCCACGGCCTGCAATTTGAGCAGGACGATGTCCCGGATCATTTCTTCCGGAAGCTCGGTATGAACGCGAAGCGGAAAGGCGACGTTCTCGAACACATCGAGATCGGTAAACAGTGCGCCGCTCTGAAACAGCACGCCCATGTGCTTGCGAGCGTCGAACAAATCGCTGCGCGACAGCTTCGGCAGGTTTTGACCGTTGACCCAGACTTCGCCCTTGGTGGGACGCAGCTGTGCGCCCATCAAACGCAGCAATGTGGTCTTGCCACACCCGGAAGGCCCCATGATGCCGGTGACCTTGCCGCGTGGAATACGGATATCGACGTTATTGAAAATGCTGCGCGAACCGCGCTTGAAGGTCAGTCCCTTCAGCTCGACCGCGTAGGCGTTATCGGCACTCATCTAAACTCCTTGCGATGCAGCCTCTCACTCGGACGCCTGACTTTCTGACGAAAGCACATACCTCCCGGGCAGGCCGAACTGGCGGCGAACTATATCACTGCAAAGGCCAAGCGCCCAAGCGCCAAGCCGGGCCATGTTCAGCAACATGACAGGCAAAAAGCTTTCACTCGGAGGGTTTCGGTAACAGGGAATGACAAAGCGCGACGAACTTGCGTGAGGGTTTCGATCATTACCGCTATAATCGCCGCCTTTTCATCAGGCTATACGATTTCTGACATGAGCCAATCCAGCGACCTGATTCAATCAGCACAACGCACCATCCGCCTCGAACTGGAAGCCGTAGAAGGCTTGCTGCCCCACATCGACGCAGATTTCGTACGCGCTTGCGAGATGATTCTGGCCAGCAAAGGCCGCGTAGTCGTGGTCGGCATGGGCAAATCAGGGCACATCGGCAACAAGATCGCGGCCACCCTGGCCAGCACCGGCACCACGGCGTTTTTCGTGCACCCGGCCGAAGCCAGTCACGGCGACATGGGCATGATCACCCGCGACGACATCATCCTGGCCCTGTCGAACTCCGGTTCCACCAACGAAATCGTGACCCTGCTGCCGCTGATCAAGCGCCTGGGCATCAAACTGATCAGCGTGACCGGCAACCCCGACTCACCGCTGGCCAAGGCTGCCGAGGTCAACCTCAACGTGCACGTCGAGCATGAAGCCTGCCCGCTGAACCTGGCGCCGACATCGTCGACCACCGCGGCGCTGGTCATGGGCGACGCCCTGGCCGTTGCGCTGCTGGAAGCCCGCGGCTTTACTGCTGAAGACTTCGCCTTTTCCCACCCGGGTGGCGCGCTGGGCCGACGCCTGCTGTTGAAAGTGGAAAACGTCATGCACGCCGGGCAGGAGCTGCCGCAAGTCCAGCGCGGCACCTTGCTCAAGGACGCGCTGATGGAAATGACCCGAAAGGGTCTGGGCATGACCGTGATCCTGGAAGCCGACGGCAAACTCGCCGGGATCTTCACCGACGGCGATTTGCGCCGCACCCTGGATCGCAGCATCGACATCCACAGCGCGACGATCGACCAGGTCATGACCGCTCACGGCAAGACCGCCCGCGCCGAGATGCTCGCGGCCGAGGCCCTGAAAATCATGGAAGACCATAAAATCAACGCGCTGGTCGTGGTCGATAGCGAAGACCGCCCGGTCGGCGCCTTGAACATGCACGATTTGCTGCGTGCGGGAGTAATGTAATGAGCACGGACCTGCTGCAACGCGGCAAACAGATCAAACTGGCGGTATTCGACGTCGACGGCGTCCTGACCGACGGACGCCTGTACTTCCTTGAAGACGGCAGCGAATTCAAGACATTCAATACGCTCGACGGCCAGGGCATCAAGATGTTGATGGCAGCGGGCGTGCAGACGGCTATCATCAGCGGCCGCAAGACCCCGGTGGTCGAGCGACGGGCGAAGAACCTCGGTATTCCCCACCTTTATCAGGGCCGTGAAGATAAACTGGTGGTGCTTGACGAGCTTCTCGCACAGCTCAATCTAAGCTATGAACAAGTCGCCTACCTCGGCGACGACCTGCCAGACCTGCCGGTGATCCGCCGCGTTGGCCTGGGCATGGCGGTGGCCAATGCCGCCAGCTTCGTGCGTGAACACGCCCACGGCATCACCCAGGCCCGTGGTGGCGAGGGTGCCGCTCGCGAATTCTGCGAATTGATCCTGCGCGCCCAGGGCCGCCTCGATGCGGCCAACGCCGCGTACCTGTGAGCCAACTATGCTGAGCAAGAAATTTCGCAACATCCTGATGTTCGGTTGCATCGCAGCGATATTTGCTGCGGTCGGCTACTGGAACATCAGCCCGGAGCGCTTCCTCGACAAGCCTGTGGCAAAGGTCGATGAAAGCGAAATCGACTACTACGCGATCAACGCGCACAGCGTCCAGTTCCTGCCGGATGGCAAACTGCAATACGAAATGACGTCCGACAAGGTTGAACACCTGAAGGCGACCGAAGTGACGCTGCTGACCAACCCGGACCTGAACCTGTTCCGCGGCACCCAGTTCCCTTGGCATGTCCAGAGCGAACACGGCGAGGTCAACCCGGACGGCACCCAGGTCGAACTGATCGACTCGGTGCGCATCACGCGTTTCGACGAGAAAAACCGCAAGACCCTGATTACCACCACCCGTATGACCGTGTTCCCGCAACAGCAATATGCGCAGACCGAGCAACCCGTTAGAATCGACGGCGCTGGCGGTGTATCGACTGGCAAGGGAATGAAAGCGTATTTGAAAGAAAGCAGGATACACCTGCTATCGAACGTAAGAGGACAGTATGAGGCTCGTTAAAACTCTCCCTATTTTGCTCGGTCTGAGCGCAGCACTGGGAAGCGTGAGCGCCTGGGCTCTGCCGAACGATCAACAGCAGCCGATCCGCATCCAGGCCGACGACGCCCAACTGGACGACAAGAACGGTATTGCCACCTATAAAGGTGACGTGATCATCACCCAAGGTTCGATGATCGTTAAAGGCAATACTGTGACCATGACCCGCACCCCTGCGGGCGACATCGACGTGGTGACTTCGGTGGGCAACCTTGCCTATTTCGAACAGCTGCAAACGGCGGGCGACACCAAGCCGGTTCAGGGCTGGGGCGTCACCATCCAGTACCACGCCTCGCAAGACCGCGTTGTGCTGATCGATCGCGCCAAAGTTGTCGATAAGGACGGTAACGTCACCCAAGGCGAGAAAATCGTCTACGACACCAACAAAAAGCTTGCCAGCGCAGGCCGTGCCACGGGCACCAATGTGACCGAGTCGCGTCCGCGTATCGACATGGTTATCCAGCCGAAAAAGAAAACCGACGAGCAAAAGGCCCCGTAATGGCAACTCTGAAAGCTCAGCATTTGGCCAAGAGCTACAAGAGCCGTCAGGTCGTGCGCGACGTCAGCCTGTCTATCGACAGCGGTCAGATCGTCGGCCTGCTTGGCCCTAACGGCGCCGGTAAAACCACCTGTTTCTACATGATTGTCGGCCTGGTTCAGGCGGATCAGGGTCGCGTACTGATCGATGATCTGGACGTCAGCCACCAGCCGATGCACGGTCGTGCGAAGGCCGGTATCGGCTATCTTCCGCAAGAAGCGTCGATCTTCCGCAAACTCTCGGTCGCCGACAACATCATGGCGATCCTTGAGACCCGCAAGGAACTCGACAAGGCCGATCGCCGCAAGGAACTGGAAAGCCTGCTGCAGGAATTCCACATCAGCCACATCCGCGACAGCCTCGGCATGAGCCTGTCCGGTGGCGAGCGCCGCCGCGTGGAAATCGCCCGGGCACTGGCCACCAACCCGAAATTCATCCTCCTCGACGAACCGTTCGCCGGCGTGGACCCGATTTCGGTGGGCGACATCAAACAGATCATCTACCACCTCAAGGCCAAGGGCATTGGCGTGCTGATCACCGACCACAACGTCCGTGAGACGCTGGATATCTGCGAAACCGCCTACATCGTCAACGATGGCCAACTGATCGCCGAAGGTGATTCGGCCACCATCCTGGCCAACGACCTCGTGAAAGAAGTCTATCTGGGCCATGAGTTCCGCCTGTAAGCACTAAGGTGTCTGGCTGGCTGCCCGAGCGCTTGTCTCGATAAAAAATCAATACTTTTTTATTGTTACAGCGCTCTAGGCAAACGCTACGGTTTCGGGCATATAATTTGCTTATGTTTGGCGCTTCGGCGCCCTGTAGTGGATGGCGCATGTGCGCCGGCGAATAAGGTGTTTAGCCCCTGCCATGAAACCATCGCTAGTCTTGAGAATGGGCCAGCAGCTGACGATGACACCGCAGCTGCAACAGGCCATCCGCCTGCTCCAATTGTCGACCCTGGACCTGCAACAGGAAATCCAGGAGGCCCTGGAGTCCAATCCGATGCTCGAACGCCAGGAAGAAGGCGACGACTTCGATAACGCCGACCCCTTGGCCGACAAAGCCGAACAGCAACCCAACGCCGACGTTTCAGAACCCTCCTATCAGGAAACCGCCCCGACGGTGGACAACCTCGAGGAAGGTGACTGGAACGAGCGCATTCCCAACGAACTGCCCGTCGACACCGCCTGGGAAGACGTCTACCAGACCAGCGCCAGCAGCCTGCCGAGCAACGATGACGACGAGTGGGATTTCACCACCCGTACATCCGCCGGTGAGAGCCTGCAAAGCCACCTGTTGTGGCAACTGAACCTGGCGCCGATGTCCGACACCGATCGCCTGATCGCCGTGACCCTGATCGATTGCATCAACAATCAGGGTTACCTGGACGAAACCCTCGAGGAAATCCTCGAAGCCTTCGATCCGGAACTCGACATCGAACTGGACGAGATCGAAGCCGTCCTGCATCGCATCCAGCAATTCGAACCCGCCGGCATCGGCGCCCGCAACCTGGGTGAATGCCTGCTGCTGCAATTGCGCCAACTCCCTGCCAAGACACCTTGGCTGGCCGAGGCCAAGCGCCTGGTCACCGATTACATCGACCTGCTCGGCAGCCGCGACTACAGCCAGCTGATGCGCCGCATGAAGCTCAAGGAAGATGAACTGCGCCAGGTGATCGAACTGGTTCAGAGCCTCAACCCGCGCCCCGGCTCGCAGATCGAATCCAGCGAAGCCGAGTACGTCGTCCCCGACGTGATCGTGCGCAAGGACAACGAGCGCTGGCTGGTCGAGCTGAACCAGGAATCGGTGCCACGGCTGCGGGTCAACGCCCAATACGCCGGTTTTGTGCGCCGCGCCGACACCAGTGCCGACAACACCTTCATGCGCAATCAGTTGCAAGAGGCCCGCTGGTTCATCAAGAGCCTGCAAAGCCGCAACGAAACCCTGATGAAAGTTGCCACCCAGATCGTCGAGCATCAGCGTGGTTTTCTGGAATACGGCGACGAAGCGATGAAACCGCTGGTGCTGCATGACATCGCCGAAGCGGTGGGCATGCACGAGTCGACGATTTCCCGCGTAACCACACAAAAATTCATGCATACCCCCCGGGGCATATATGAGCTGAAATACTTTTTCTCCAGCCACGTCAGCACCTCCGAAGGCGGTGAATGCTCGTCCACGGCGATCCGCGCGATCATCAAAAAACTGGTTGCCGCGGAAAATCAGAAAAAGCCGTTGAGTGACAGCAAGATCGCTGGTTTACTGGAGGCACAAGGCATTCAGGTGGCTCGCCGCACCGTCGCCAAGTACCGCGAATCCCTCGGGATCGCGCCTTCGAGCGAACGCAAGCGGTTGATGTAGAGCCACGCCACAGCGTTCCAGTGGTAGATCATCTGGTCTACCGCTTTATGCACTGGCAACGAAGGAGAAGCTGTATGCAAGTCAACATCAGTGGACACCAACTGGAAGTGACCGAACCTCTTCGCACCTACATCGGCGAAAAACTCGAACGGTTAGAGAGGCATTTCGACAAGATCACCAACGTGCAGGTCACGATGACGGTCGAAAAGCTGAAGCAGAAAATCGAAGCCACGCTGCATATTCCCGGCAATGAAGTGGTCGCCAACGCGGAACATACCGATATGTACGCGGCGATCGACGCATTGACCGACAAGCTGGATAAACAACTCAAAAAGCATAAGGAAAAGACCCAGAGCCTCCTCCAGGGCGCGACCGGTCGTTAACACTCCCAACCCATGATCCGACTTGAAAGCATCCTGACCCCCGGCCGTTCCCTCGTGAACGTGCCGGGCGGCAGCAAAAAGAAAGCCCTCGAGCAAATTGCCAACCTGATCGCCCGGGAAGTGCCGGATCTGGAGATGCAAGATGTCTTCGAGGCGTTGATTGCCCGTGAAAAACTCGGCTCGACCGGTTTTGGCAACGGCATCGCTATCCCTCACTGCCGGCTGAAAGGTTGCACCTCGCCCATCAGCGCCTTGATGCACCTGGACGCCCCCATCGATTTCGACGCCATCGACGGTGCTCCGGTTGACCTGCTGTTCGTCTTGCTGGTCCCCGAAGCCGCTACCGATGCGCACCTTGAATTGCTCCGCCAGATCGCCAGCATGCTCGATCGCAAGGAAGTCCGCGATCGCCTGCGTAGCGCCCCGAGCAATGAAGCCTTGTATCAGGTTGTCCTGGACGAGCAAAACGGGCACTAATCATGCGCTTGATCATCGTCAGTGGCCGTTCCGGCTCAGGTAAAAGCACCGCGCTCGATGTTCTCGAGGACAACGGCTATTACTGCATCGACAACCTGCCCGCCGGGTTGTTGCCGGAACTGGCCGAACGCGCGCTGGTCCACACCGAACTGCCACAGCCGCTGGTTGCCGTCTCTATTGATGCGCGCAACCTGCCGAGCCACCTGAGCCGGTTTCCGGAACTGCTCGAAGAAGTTCGCAGCCGGCATATCCAGTGCGACGTCCTGTACCTGGACGCCGACGAAGAAACCTTGCTGAAGCGTTTTTCGGAAACTCGCCGTCGTCACCCGCTGAGCAGCGCCAACCGCTCGCTGGCCGAGGCAATCAACGACGAAACCAGCCTGCTCGGGCCGATTGCCGACCTCGCCGATCTCAAGGTCATCACCACCAACCTGAACCTGTACCAGCTGCGCGATACCATCAAGTTGCGCCTGCTGAACCAGCCGGAACCCGGTACTGCGTTTTTGGTGGAGTCGTTCGGATTCAAGCGCGGCATGCCGGTGGACGCCGATCTGGTGTTCGACGTGCGCTGCCTGCCGAACCCCTATTGGAAACCCGAGCTACGTGATCAGTCCGGGCTTGATGAACCGGTTGCCACGTACCTGGCCGCCCAACCGGACGTCGAAGAGATGTTCCAGGACATTTCCACGTACCTGCTCAAATGGCTGCCGCGCTTTGCCGCCAGCAACCGCGCTTATGTCACCATTGCCATCGGCTGCACCGGCGGGCATCACCGCTCCGTCTATCTGACCGAACGTCTGGGTCAGGCCCTGCAAAAAACCCTGAAGAACGTCCAGGTCCGCCACCGCGACCTCAGCTAAAGGATTCACATCGCGATGCCTGCTCTGGAAATCGAAATCATCAACAAGCTGGGTCTGCATGCCCGTGCTTCCGCCAAATTCGTTGGTGTCGCCGGCGAGTTCAAAGACTGCACGATCAGAGTCGGACGAACGCCGGAATCAACGGTCGACGGCAAAAGCATCATGGCAATGATGATGCTCGCTGCGGGCAAAGGCACCAAAATCTATATCAGCACCGAAGGCGAAGACGAGCAAAGAGCGCTGGATGCGCTGACAGACTTGATCAACCGCTACTTCGACGAAGGCGAATAACGCTCGCCTAGGCGAGCGCTGTATCCATCACCATCATCAAACAAAACCCGATCAGCAGCCCAAGGCTGGCCAGCTTGTCGTGACCATGGCGGCGCGACTCGGGAATGACTTCGTGCGTGACCACCAGCAACATGGCCCCGGCCGCGAGCGCCAGGCCCAACGGCAACAGCAATTCGGCCAGGCTCACCAGCCAGGCGCACAACAGTGCGAAGACCGGCTCGACCAAGCCTGATGCCGCCCCGATCAGGAACGCCTTGACCCGCGACATCCCTGCCCCGGCCAACACCAACGCAATGACCAATCCTTCCGGCACATCCTGCAAGGCGATGCCCATGGCCAGGCTGTCGGCGTCGGGCATGCCGCCACCCGCCGAGACACCGACCGCCATGCCTTCGGGAATGTTGTGGGCAATGATGGCAAACACGAACAACCAGATCCGTGGCGCAATGACCGGCCGCTTCAGCGTGCCGACGAGCATTTCCGGTGAAGCGCCGGAAACCTTTCGATCCACCAGATACAGCCCGAACGCGCCAAGCATGATGCCGAAACTGATCAAACCGCTGGCCGCCCAGGGTGTCAGCCCCAGGCTTTCAGCGGCGGCAATGCCTGGCACGATCAGCGAAAACGCCGTCGCCGCGAGCATCACCCCGGCACCGAAGCCGAGCAGCGTATCGCTGACCGCCTGGGGCATGCGTCGAATCACCAGCACCGGCACCGCGCCCAAGGCTGTGCCCAAGGCGCAAATGGCCCCGCCCTGCAACGCACGCAGCAGTTTCGGCTCAAGATCCAGCCACGCGAGCCCATGCGCAACCAACAGGCTCATGCCCGCCAGTAGTAACAGCGACCCAAACGCGTAACGAAACATTCGTCCACTTCCGATCGCCAGTGTTTCAGTGCCCATAGCCCGCCCAGGATTGTTTTTATAGAAGACTTAAACCAGTGCAGCCTGATAGCGCGCAGCGACTTCGGGCCAATTGATCACGTTGTAAAAAGCGTTGATGTATTCCGGCCGGCGGTTTTGATACTGCAGGTAATAGGCATGCTCCCAGACATCCAGCCCCAGAATCGGCGTATTGCCATTCATCAAGGGACTGTCCTGGTTGCCGCTGCTTTCAACGACCAGCGTCTTTTGCGGCGTCACACTCAGCCAGGCCCAGCCACTGCCGAAACGGGTCAGCGCGGCTTTGGTGAAGGCCTCCTTGAAACGATCGAGGCCGCCCAACTGGTCTTCGATGGCCTTGGCCAGTTCACCGTCCGGCTGACCGCCGCCGTTGGGCACCATCACTTCCCAGAACAGCGAGTGGTTGGCGTGACCGCCGCCCTGATTGATCACCGCCGCGCGGAGCTTTTCCGGCAGTTGCTGGACTGCTGCCACCAGTTTTTCCACCGGCCACTCGGCGAACTCGGTGCCTTCGACAGCCGCGTTGAGGTTATTGATGTAAGTCTGGTGATGCTTGGTGTAGTGGATTTCCATGGTCTGCGCATCGATGTGCGGTTCCAGGGCATCGTAGGCGTACGGCAAGGCAGGCAAGCTAAAAGCCATTTCAGTGGACTCCATGATGTAGAGACGCAGGGGGCGACGCGGCATCGACGTGCAGCAAACGATGAGTGCGCGGGTATTCGCCATGCTCGCTGATGAAATTCAGCAGTTCGACGTAGGTTTTGCTGCTCTGACGCAGTGCGGCTTCACGCAATGCGGGCGCCAGTCGCGGGTCCTGCATGGTCTTCAACAAGCGCTGGTGGATGGCGCACAGGTATTCGGCACTCTCCTCCGGCTGGTTCAGACGCAAATGCAGGTCCGCGAGGTTGTGATGGGAAATGACGCAGGCCGCCACCGCTTCGTCGGCATCCGCCCAGCGCTCGAACAACACCTGGGCCAGGGCCAATGCCTGCAAGTAAGCCTCGCGGGCATCGACGTATTCGCCCAGCATGAAACAACGGTTTGCCCTTTCGATCGTGCGTTTCCAGTGCTCCATGGTGAGCCTCCAAAGCGGTTGCGGTGATTACACGCCGCCTGCGGTGAGCTTTTCCGGATTGAGCAACTCTTCCAGTTGGCTGCGCGACAGTTCGGTGTGCTCCAGAGCGACATCGATCACCGGCCGGCCTTGCTGATAAGCCTTCTTGGCGATCTCCGCAGCTTTTTGGTAACCAATGATCGGGTTGAGTGCCGTGACCAGAATCGGGTTGCGCGACAGCGCTTCCTTGAGCCTGGCTTCGTTGACCTTGAAACTGGCGATAGCCTTTTCACCCAAGAGGTGGCTGGAGTTGGCCAGCAATTCGATGCTGCTCAACAGGTTCTGAGCGATGATCGGCAGCATCACGTTCAGCTCGAAATTGCCCGACTGACCGGCGATGGTGATCACCGTGTCATTGCCGATCACCTGGGCGGCGACCATCGCGGTGGCTTCCGGGATCACCGGGTTGACCTTGCCGGGCATGATCGACGAGCCTGGCTGCAAGGCTTCGAGTTCGATTTCACCGAGGCCGGCCAGCGGGCCGGAGTTCATCCAGCGCAGGTCGTTGGCGATTTTCATCAGCGAGACAGCGGTGGTTTTCAGCTGCCCGGAGACCGCAACGGCGGTGTCCTGAGAGCCGATCAGTGCAAACAGATCGGTGCCCGGCGTGAATTGCACCTGAGTCAACTTGCTCAGTTGCTGGCTGAAAAGCCCGGCAAATTGAGGGTGCGCATTGATACCGGTTCCCACCGCCGTGCCACCCTGAGCCAGGGATTGCAGGCTCGGCAGCAGATCCTGCAGATGGCCGATGTTGGCTTTGAGCTGTTGCGCCCAACCGTTGAGCACCTGGCTCATGCGCACCGGCATCGCATCCATCAAGTGGGTGCGACCGGTTTTGACGTGGTGGTGAACCTCTTCAGCCTTTTGCTCGATCACCTGCACCAAGCGCACCAATGCCGGCAGCAATTGCTCATGCAATGCCAGCGCAGCGCTGACGTGGATGGTGGTCGGGATGATGTCGTTGCTGCTCTGCCCGCAATTGACGTGATCGTTGGGGTTCACCGGCTCGCCAAGCAGTCGGCTCGCCACCGTGGCAATCACTTCGTTGGCGTTCATGTTGGAACTGGTGCCGGAACCGGTCTGAAAGATATCCACCGGGAAGTGCTGCATGAAGTCGTCCTTGAGCAAACCCAACGCCGCTTCGACGATGGCATTGCCCTGGGATTCGCTGATCTGCTTGAGTTCGATATTGGCCCGAGCGGCAGCGGCCTTGGCTAGGATCAGCGCACGGATGAACTGCACGGGCATCGGCTTGCCGCTGATCGGGAAGTTATTCACCGCACGCTGGGTCTGTGCGCCGTAGAGGGCGTCCACCGGGACCTGAAGCTCGCCCATGCTGTCGCGCTCAATACGTGTCTTGGTCATCAGAAAATCCTTGCACCAGTTCTATGAGAGGAATCGAAGGCTGCAACTCGCAGGTCGCCAGTTGCCAGGTGTAGCTTTGCCAGCGCTTGAGGCGGCATTTGCACAGAGAGAGGCGTTCGAGTTCGCGCAACGGGCGCCATGCCTGGTCCAGGCAATAGGTTCGCCAGTGCCAGGGCAGCGCGACGTCTGCGGCGGTGTCGAGCAATAAACGGAAAGAGGTTTCAGCGATGGTCCAGGGTGAAGTCGCCGTGCAACACGCCAGATACCTGCCTTCGGCCAGGTAGTGGTCGATCAGGCGCGGCTCGTCAGGGTCCATCCCGCAACGGATCTGGCGACTCATCCAGCGCCAGCTTTCGAGGTAAGGCTGCTCGTGCAAGGCAGAACTCATGATCCGGGGCTCATTCGGTAATGAGATTTATTATTAGATGATAATGAGAACCAACACAAGCCCGAGCATGGTCCCTTGTAGGAGCCGGCTTGCTGGCGATTGCGATCTGGCATTCAACATCGATGTCGACTGATTGACCGCAATCGCCAGCAAGCCGGCTCCTACAGGTGTGTTATGCGGGCACAAAAAAAGGCGCGCCACCCGATGGGTGGCGCGCCTTTTGTGTAACGGTCGCGGGTTAGCTGCCGGCGACTGTCATCCGCTCGATCAGCACCGAACCCGTGCGAATGTTGCTGCGCAATTCCAGGTCGTTACCCACCGCAATGATCTGTTTGAACATGTCACGCATGTTGCCGGCGATGGTCACTTCCTGGACGGCGAACTGGATTTCGCCATTCTCGACCCAGTAACCCGCCGCGCCACGGGAGTAATCGCCCGTGACCATGTTCAGGCCCTGGCCCATCAGCTCGGTGACCAGCAAGCCACGGCCCATGCGGCGCAGCAACGCCGCCTGATCTTCATCGCCATGGGTGACGAACAGGTTGTGCACGCCGCCGGCGTTGGCCGTGCTCGGCATGCCGAGTTTGCGACCGGAATAGGTGCCGAGGATGTAGGACACCAACTCGCCTTTTTCGACGAACGGTTTGGCGTAGGTCGCCAGGCCATCGCCGTCAAACGCCGAGCTGCCCATTGCACGCATCAAATGCGGACGCTCATCGATGGTCAGCCATTCCGGGAACAGCTTCTGACCCAAGGTCCCTTCAAGGAACGACGATTTGCGATACAGACTGCCGCCGGAAATCGCCGAAAGGAAACTGCCGAACAAGCCACCGGCCAGCTCAGCGGAAAACAATACCGGTACTTCACAGGTCGGCACCGGACGCGCGCCCAGTCGGCTCGCCGCCCGCTGCGCGGCACGCTGGCCGATGCTCGCCGGGTCAGCCAGCAAGTTGCCCTGGCGATTGACGTCGTACCAGTAATCACGCTGCATCTGGCCGTCGGCTTCGGCGATCATGACGCAGCTCAAGCTATGACGAGTCGATGCATAGCCGCCGATAAAACCGTGGCTGTTGCCGTAAACGCGGCAGCCCTGATGCGTGCTGAGGGTGGTGCCGTCGGCGTTCTTGATCCGGCTGTCGGTGGCAAATGCCGCAGCTTCACAGCTCAGGGCCATCTCGATGGCTTGTTCCGGTGTGATGTCCCACTGATGGAACAGGTCGAAATCCTGCAGATCCTTGGCCATCAGCGCGGCATCCGCCAGGCCGGCGGCTTCGTCTTCGGAGGTGTGTTTAGCGATGGCCAGCGCCGCAGCGACGGTTTCACGAATCGCTTCAGGACCACTGGCCGACGTGCTGGCCGAGCCCTTGCGCTGCCCGACGTACAAGGTGATGCCAAAGCCCTGATCGCGGTTGAATTCGACGGTTTCGACCTCGCGCTGACGCACCGATGTGGACAGGCCCTGCTCCAGGGACACCGCCACTTCACAGGCACTGGCGCCCTGACGCTTGGCTTCAGCGATGATCTGCTCGACTTGTTCTTGCAGTGCCGGCAACGCTTGTGGGCCGACGCTTTCAACTGCACTCATGCTGTTCTCCACTCAAATTCTGCTTTCGGTAAAGGCCTTCGAGCGACCGGGCCGGACAAGCGGCCCCCGACTGGTTATCATGGCGGCGTTTCTTTGCGGACGGCCACCATGGTTGATTCTTACGACGACTCCCTCGATACGGGAGAAAAAAGCAAATCCCAGGTTAAACGCGAGCTGCATGCTCTGGTTGACCTCGGCGAACGCCTTACAACGCTCAAGCCTGACTTGCTGGCAAAACTCCCGTTGACCGACGCTCTGCGCCGGGCTCTGGGCGATGCGCCCAAGCACACCGCGAATATCGCGCGTAAACGGCACCTTATGTTCATCGGCAAACTGATGCGCGATCAGGACACTGACGCCATTCTGACTTTGCTCGATCAACTCGATGCCTCCACCCGGCAGTACAACGAACGTTTCCATGGCCTGGAACGCTGGCGCGATCGCTTGATCGCGGGCGACGATGCAGTCCTGGAGAAGTTCGTGTTCGACTACCCGGAGGCTGATCGCCAGCAGTTGCGCTCCCTGATCCGTCAGGCCCAGCACGAACTGGCGACCAACAAGCCACCGGCATCGAGCCGTAAAATCTTCAAGTACATCCGTGAGCTGGACGAGACTCAACGCGGTCTGCGTTGAATCTCTTCTCGGGTGAGTCGCCACGCGGCTCACCCGAAGCTCCATCCCTTACGATCCTGTACCACCCACAGTGATCGCATCGATTTTCAGCGTTGGCTGGCCGACACCCACCGGCACCGACTGCCCATCCTTGCCGCACGTGCCCACGCCGCTGTCCAGCGCCAGGTCATTACCGACCATCGACACCTTGCTCATCGCTTCAGGCCCGTTGCCGATCAACGTCGCGCCTTTGACCGGCGCCGTAATCTTGCCGTCTTCGATCAGGTACGCCTCGCTGGTGGAGAACACGAACTTGCCGCTGGTGATGTCCACCTGACCGCCGCCAAGGTTGGCGCAGTAGATGCCGCGCTTCACCGAGGCGATGATTTCCGCCGGATCGCTTTCGCCCGCCAGCATGTAGGTATTGGTCATGCGCGGCATTGGCAGGTGCGCGTAGGACTCACGGCGACCGTTGCCGGTGCGGGCGACGCCCATCAGGCGCGCGTTGAGTTTGTCTTGCATGTAGCCTTTGAGTACGCCGTTTTCGATCAGCGTGGTGCACTCGGTCGGGGTGCCTTCGTCGTCGACGCTCAACGAACCGCGACGACCGGCCAGCGTGCCGTCATCGACGATGGTGCAGAGCTTGGACGCAACCATCTCGCCCATACGGCCACTGTAAGCGGAGCTGCCCTTGCGGTTGAAATCGCCTTCCAGACCGTGACCGACCGCTTCGTGCAACAGCACACCGGACCAGCCCGAACCCAACACCACCGGCAACGTACCGGCCGGTGCCGGAATGGCTTCGAGGTTGACCAGCGCCTGACGCAACGCTTCACGGGCGTAGCCCATGGCGCGGTCGTCGCTGAGGAAATAACGGTAATCGGTACGTCCGCCGCCGCCATGGCCGCCGCGCTCGCGGCGACCGTTCTGCTCGACGATGACGCTGACGTTGAAGCGCACCAGCGGCCGCACATCCGCCGCCAGGCTGCCGTCGGTGGAGGCCACCAGAATGCGCTCCCAGACGCCGGCCATGCTCACCGTGACTTGCTGAATACGCGGGTCGAGAGCGCGAGTCGCGACATCGATGCGTTTGAGCAGTTCGACTTTCTCGGCGCGGGTCATCACTTCCAGCGGGTTGTCCGGCCCGTACAACTGGGCGACGTCCTGGGTGGTGAAGGCCTGCACCGTGCCGTTCTGCCCGGCGCGGGAGATCGAGCGCGCAGCACGGGCCGCAGCGCCAAGGGCTTCGAGGGTAATGGCATTGCTGTAGGCAAAACCGGTTTTCTCACCCGATTGCGCGCGCACGCCAACGCCCTGGTCAAGGTTGAAACTGCCTTCCTTGACGATGCCGTCTTCCAGGGCCCAGGACTCGGAAATCTGCCCCTGGAAATACAGGTCGGCGGCATCGATGCCCGGGCCGGCCAGATCGCCGAGCACACCTTGCAGGCTTTCGATGGTAACGCCGCCGGGCGCCAGGAGGTGTTCACTGACTGAGGACAACAACTCGCTCATATGCTTTACGCCTTAAATTCATCGTTCTGAGGCAGGTCGCCGGGCGCCCTGCGAGAAAAAGCGCCGGTGACTGGACACCGGCATCCGCGCCCGGATGGACGCCTGTTCGCTGCTATCGCGTTCGGCCAGCAGCACGGCCTCGCCTTGATCCTGTTGCGCCAGCACTCGACCCCACGGGTCGACAATTGCGGCATGCCCCCAGGTTTCTCGCGGCCCCGGATGCGTTCCACCCTGGGCAGCCGCGAGCACATAACACTGGGTCTCAATGGCCCGCGCGCGAATCAGTACATCCCAATGCGCCGCACCGGTCACCGCAGTAAAGGCCGACGGCGCGGTAATCAACTCCGCCCCGGCAGCGCGTAATTCGCTGTACAGCTCCGGGAAGCGCAGGTCGTAACAGACCGTCAGGCCGACTCGACCGACGGGCGTGTCCACGACCACCACGTCACTGCCATAAGCATAGTCATCGGACTCACGATAACGCCCACGGTTGTCCGCCACGTCCACGTCGAACAAGTGCAGCTTGTCGTAGCGTGCCACCGTTTCGCCCTGATCATTGACCAGCAGCGAGCAGGCATGCACTTTCGCCGCTGGCTGATCCGCCGGCGGCAACGGCAATGTGCCGGCCACTATCCATAACTTGAGGTCGCGGGCGGTCTGTTTCAACCAGGGCAGGATCGGACCTTCGCCCAACGCTTCGGCGCGGCCGATGTCAGCGATGTCGCGTCGGCCCATGGCGGCGAAGTTTTCCGGCAGCACGGCAAGCTTTGCGCCCCCGACGGCCGCTTGCTCGAGCAGCCGACGGGCCTGGGCCAGATTGGCCAGCACGTCGCTCTGGCTGACCATTTGAATCACCGCTACAGACATGGCCTTCCCTTTACCTGGAAATCAATAGATACCCCGTAGGAGCGAGGCTTGCCCGCGAAAGCGTCGTTCCTGACACACCTCGGTGGGTCGGTTCGCGGGCAAGTCGGGTCGCCGCATCGCTCGCTCCTACAGAGATTAGCGTCGGAGCATTAGAGCCTAGGGCCATGCTACTCCATAGGCTTGGGGAGTGGCTTTTCAAAAAGGTTTGTCGAAGGTGATTTTCGGCTCTTTCCACGGGCCTTTGACGGTGTATTTCACGCTGGCGAAACGTGCCACGCGGTCACCGATCAGCTTGTCGATCAGGAACAGCGCCCCACCGATGGCCGGTGCACCGACAATCAGCGCGGCAATCGGCAAGTTGTTGGTAACCGGCAAGGTCACCAGCAGTTTCGCATCGATCTGATCACCCACCAGGTCCAGCGTGCCATTGAGCTCGACATTGCTCGACGGACCGGTCAGCAGAATCGGCTCACGGGTCACGTAAACGCCGTTGGTCCCGACCAGCAAGCCTTTGACCCGGTCGTAACTCAAGCCTTTGCCAAACAGATCGGAGAAGTCCAGCCGCAAGCGCCGGCCGATGGAGTTGAAGTTGAGCAGACCAAATACCCGCAACGCCTGAGCGCCACCCTCGACTTCAACGAACTGGCCTTTATTCAGCGACGCATCAAGCGTCCCGGAGAAGCGCTTGGTGGCCAGCCAGGCCGGTGAACCGGGCCAGCGACCGTCGACATCCATATGAAACTCTTCGCTGGTGACACTGGGCGCAAAGCCCCAGCCTTTCAGCACATCCGCCAGATTTTTGCCGCTGACCCGGCCCTTGTACCAACTGGTGGAAGCACCAGGCGCGCCTTCCCAGCCGCCGCTGCCCTGCAACAGAAGGCCCTTGAGGCCCAGATCCAGCGTATTGAGCGCGATGCCTTTGGCGGTCGGACGCACTTTCAGCGACCAGCCCCCGACCAGATCCTGCCCCTGGAACAGTTGATTGATGGTGATATCCAGCGCCGGGATCTTCGTCGGATCCACGGAGGCCAATGGATCCGGCGAATTTTCATCGGCCAAAACCGTTGGGTCCGGTGCCGGCAAACGCACGTATTGCAGATTGATCGCAATCGGTGCGCCTTTCGCATCGGGGATACCGGCGGTGCCCTTGACCTGTTGGCTGTCGAGTTGCAGGGCCCACGCACTCGGCTTGCGGTTCAACTGCACCGAGGCCTGATCAAGCGTGGTACCGATGCCGCTGAGCTTGCCGACCTTGAAATCCGCACCGCTGAGCAACTGCTTGGCGCTGCCGCCCGGATCCTGGCCGGCATACTTGTCCACCAGATCCTTCCACGGGCCGACATCCAGCTCCGACAGCACGCCGCGCACCCGCAGGCCTTTGCCGCCTGGCAATACGGCATCGCCACCACCGAGGAACAGTTCACCGCGACCGTCGGCAAAACTGCCGGCCGGCGCTGCAAACGTGAAGCTGGCCAATTCGCCGTACTTGACCCAGTAACGCCGTTCCGGCCCTTGCAGGGTCATGCGGAACGTCGTGTCACGCCCCACATCGGCCGCCATGCCGAACGGGGCCGGCAAATCGACGGCCACACCTTTGAGGCTGGAATTGACCATCAACTGGCTGTCTGCGCCATCCAGGTTCAGTTGCAACTGATACGGGATCAAACCAGAGACCGGCAACGGCTGCGTGACACTCAGCCAATCAGTCAGCTTTTTGACCTCGACCTGGCCGGAAGCGGTGACGCGCGTCTTGATGTCGCCTGGACTGCCATCGGCGAAAATCTGTGCGGTGACGGGTTTGTCAAAGGCACGAGCGGTGATGTTCTGCCCACTCAAGCCTTTGGTGCTGTCGAAGCGGAAATCGCCCTTCAACTGAGTCAGTTCAAGGACTGGCTCGGCCAGTTTCAAGCGCGCCTTGGCGGTCTTGAAGTCGACGAGGATATTCGGCTGTTCGCCTTTGGCCAGCGGAATATCCAGTTTCAGCTTTCCCTTCAGCTCGCCCTCGCCTTCCCATCCGGCGAAGGTGGCGGCGGTGCCGATCGGCGCTTCCTGGAGAATTTTCAGGCCATCGCCCAACCCGCCAGCGAAAGCGCCATCGAGCAACAGGTGAGGGTTTTGCCCGGCGGGCGCGTGGGGAATATTGACGTAAATATCGCTGACTTGTGTGTCGAGCAACTGACCTTTGCTGGCCAGAATCCGCACGCCACTGTCTTCGATGAACACGTCGCCAGTGACCTTGCTGACATGCGGCCAACCCGGCTGGAACGCCAGCTCGGCATCGTGAACCTTGAAGAACAGGCTGATGCTGCGCGCGGTGTCGGCGGCGCCATGGTTCAGCGAGCCTTGATACTGGAAGAAGCCCTGGTCCACCGCGCCCTTGAGAATCGCCGTACGCAACCATTCGTCCAGCGCCGGGCTGAGCACTTCGGGCAGGTACTTGGCGGTGTACTTGCCATCGCCCTCCACCAGGCCGACCCGCAGGTCCATGTAGTCTTCCTGGGTGTGATCGAAATGCAGGCGGATCAGGAAGTCGCCGGCAATCTTGCCCTCTTCGCCCAGCACCTTCAGGTACGGCGCGATCAGGGTGAAACCTTCTTTGTCGAGCTTCCAGGTCAAACGGGCGTTGGCCTGAATGTATTGCCATGGCTTGGCGAATATCGGGTCCAGGTGCAGGGAAAAATCCTTGCTGTCCATGCGCAGTTCGCCGTGACCCAGATCACCGCTGATGCTGCCGCTGACATTCCGTGCTGCCGGGGCACCGTGATAGGCATCAAAGCCGACCCGGTCGAGGTTGGCGGCAAAACTGACCTTGCTGTCGTCGGTGGCGTTGGGCCGGATGTCGACCAGCACGTTACGCAAACCACCCGTCACCTTGAGCCGCTCGACGGCGGTGGCGAGGCCTTCGGGCAATGGCCCCAAGGCATTCAGCAGCGGAGTCAGCGGGGTGAGGTCGAGGCGGTCGGCTTGCAGATGCCAGAGCTCTTCGGTCGTGTCGGTGGCCAGGCTCTGTTTGAGTTGCAGGTGCGATTCCCAGCGGGTCTCACCGAAGTTCATGGACAGCGAGTCCACCGTCACCAGAAAGCCTTCAGCACTGCGCTGGAAATAACTGTTGAGCGCCAGGTTGTTGATCTGGATCGGCTTGCGCTCGGCGTAGGCGCCCTTGAGTTGCGGCGCGTTCAAGCGGATCGCGGCGCTTTGCAGAGCGCCCTTATCCCAGTTGACCCAGAGTTCGCCACCGGCCTTGATCTCGGAAAAATTCCATTGCTGGGTCACACGCTCGGGCAGCCATTTCGACCAGTCGCTTTGCGGCAGGCTCAGGTACGCATCCGCTGCACCGTCCTGCCACTGACTGGCGCTAATGCGGGTGCGCACGCTCATGGCGACCGGCTGGCCGTCGGGCAGGGTCAGCCGTGCGTCGAGTCGCTGCCGGGAGACGCCGGTTTTCAGATTCAGGCCAACGTAGGTCAAGGTCAGCGGCGGGTGATCCAGTGGCTGCAAGGTCACTTGGCTGTCGAGCACCGACAACTGCTGGACCATCTGCATGCGATTGAGCAGTTGTTCCGGATCCAGCGGCTGATCCTGCTGCACCGGCAAGCCTTCCAGCGCCCAATGACCGTCCTCGCCTTCCTTGAGGCTGATCTTCAGACCGTTGAGTTCCAGATGAGCGATGCGCAGTTCACGGGCCGCCAGGCTGGCCCAGAGGTCCGGCACCGCGCGCACCTGATCCAGACGCAGGGCATTGGCGCCCTCGCCGACCATCACGTCGTGAGCCAGCAGAATCGGCGCGAAGCCACTCCAGTTGCCTTCCAGCTCACCTATATGCAGCGGCATGCCCAGGGCAGCGCCGGCTTTGGTTTCGACTTCGGCCCGGTACTCGGCCACCAGCGGCGCCAGCTCGCGACCGAGACTGACGTAAAGCGCCATCATCACCAAAGCCAACGCGCACAGGCCCAGACCCCAGCGGGTCAGTGCGGCCAAAATGCGTGTCAGACGGTCCATGTCAGTTGGCTCCCATGGCAAAATTACTGCAAAAAGCTGAGGCCAGCTGTTCTAGTCGGGTTGAAACACAGCGATTCAGAGCAGCACCACGTCGTATTGTTCCTGGGAATACATGGTTTCCACCTGGAACCGAATGGTGCGTCCGATAAATCCTTCCAGCTCGGCGACGTTGCCCGACTCTTCATCGAGCAAGCGGTCGACGACTTTTTGGTTCGCCAATACACGATAGCCTTCCGCTTGATAGGCGCGAGCCTCACGGAGGATTTCGCGGAAAATTTCGTAGCAGACCGTTTCCGGTGTCTTGAGCTTGCCGCGCCCCTGGCAACTGTTGCACGGCTCGCACAGTACTTGTTCGAGACTTTCGCGGGTGCGCTTGCGGGTCATCTGCACCAGGCCCAACTCGGTGATGCCGATAATGTTGGTCTTGGCGTGGTCGCGCTCCAGTTGTTTCTCCAGCGTGCGCAGCACCTGACGCTGATGCTCTTCGTCTTCCATGTCGATGAAGTCGATGATGATGATCCCGCCCAGGTTGCGCAGGCGCAGCTGGCGAGCAATGGCGGTCGCGGCTTCGAGGTTGGTCTTGAAGATGGTTTCTTCAAGGTTGCGATGACCGACGAACGCCCCGGTATTGACGTCAATGGTGCTCATGGCTTCCGCCGGGTCCACCACCAGGTAACCGCCAGACTTCAGCGGGACTTTGCGCTCGAGGGCTTTCTGGATTTCGTCTTCGACACCGTACAGGTCGAAGATCGGCCGCTCGCCGGGATAATGCTCCAGGCGATCAGCGATTTCCGGCATCAGTTCGGCCACGAACTGCGTGGTTTTCTGGAAGGTTTCCCGGGAGTCGATGCGGATCTTCTCGATCTTCGGGCTGACCAGGTCGCGCAAAGTGCGCAATGCCAGGCCAAGGTCTTCGTAAATCACGCTCGGCGCGCTGATGGTTTTGATCTGCTCGTTGATCTGATCCCAGAGCCGGCGCAGGTAGCGGATGTCCATGAGGATCTCATCGGCCCCGGCGCCTTCGGCGGCGGTACGCAGGATGAAACCACCGGCTTCCTTGATGCCTTCCGTGGCCACGCAATCGGTGACCACTTGCTTGAGGCGCTCGCGCTCGGCTTCGTCTTCGATCTTCAGGGAAATGCCGACATGCGCGGTACGCGGCATGTACACCAGATAACGCGAAGGTATTGATAGTTGTGTGGTCAGGCGTGCGCCTTTGGAACCGATCGGGTCCTTGGTGACTTGCACGACCAGGCTTTGGCCTTCATGAACCAGGGAGCTGATGCTTTCGACCGCAGGGCCTTCGCGCAGGGAAATTTCCGAGGCATGAATGAACGCAGCGCGGTCCAGACCGATGTCGACGAACGCCGCCTGCATGCCCGGCAACACCCGCACGACCTTGCCTTTATAGATGTTGCCGACGATACCGCGTTTTTGCGTGCGTTCGACGTGGACCTCTTGCAGGACACCGTTTTCAACCACCGCCACGCGCGATTCCATCGGCGTGATGTTGATCAGGATCTCTTCACTCATGGCAGGGTCTCGTTCAGGCATGTTCACGATAATGGCCGCATCTTGTCAGTACGACGCTCAGCGCGCGTTAAGGGTTTGCCAACAGGGTATGCCGAAATGGCCAAGCAGCTCAGCGGTTTCGCACAGCGGCAGCCCGACCACCGCCGAGTAGCTGCCATTGAGCCCGGCGACAAACACCGCGCCCAGTCCTTGAATGCCATAGCCACCCGCCTTGTCCCGAGGTTCGCCGCTGGCCCAGTAGGCTGCCGCTTCATTGAGATCAATGGGGCGAAAACGCACCAGGCTGCGCACAACACGAGACTCGCAGCGCTCACCGTCAAGCACGGCAATGGCGGTCAGCACTTCATGTTCTTGTCCTGCCAACATCATAAGCATGGCGCACGCGTCGGCTTCGTCCACCGGTTTGCCGAGAATTTTGCCGTTGAGCACTACGGCGGTATCAGCGCCCAGCACGCAAAAATCGGCGTCGGACACGACCGCACCACGCCCGGCTTCAGCCTTGCCGCGCGCAAGGCGCTCGACATAGGCCGACGGCGATTCATGGTTCAAAGGGGTTTCATCGATGTCCGCGCTGATGGCGGAGAACGGCACGCCGATCTGCGTAAGCAGCTCACGCCGACGCGGCGAGCCTGAGGCGAGGAATAGCTGTTTCATCAAGACATCTCCCTTGTCATGGTGTGGGCAAATGCCTGACCGAATCAGTTAATTTTGTAACGTCGACGCAGACCGCGCAAACCGAAGCTGATCCACGGCCAGAGCAACGCGCTGACCAGTGCCGGCAAGACCAGCGCCAGCGTTGGCTGACGATTGCCGGTCAGGGCGCTGAGCCACAGCTGAACAAGCTGCGCGAGGCCGAAGATCACCAGGATCACCAGGCTCTGTTGCCACATCGGGAACATCCGCAGCCGCTGTTGCAGCGACAGCACCAGGAACGTGATGAGCGTCAGGATCAACGCGTTCTGGCCCAGCAGCGTGCCGTAAAGCACATCTTCGGCCAGGCCCAGGCACCACGCGGTGACCATGCCGACTTTCTGCGGCAGGGCCAACGCCCAGAACGCCAGCAGCAAGGCGAGCCATAGCGGGCGAAGGATTTCCATGAATTGCGGCAGCGGCGAAACGCTGAGCAACATGCCGATGGCGAACGTCAGCCAGATCATCCAGCCATTTCGGGAGGCGGTAGCACCGACCATTATTCTCTTCCCCCAGTGGTAGCCGGTGCAGAGACAGGCGGTTTGGCAGCGGGCTTAACGACAGCGGGTTGTGTCGCCGGTGGTTTGGCGGCGGGTGCAGTCGCGGGCGGCTTGGCGGCGGCAGGGTGTGCGGCAGCGGGTTTGACCGGGGTTGTGGCAGCAGGCTTGGCCGGGGTCGCAGCAGGTGCAGTCGCTGGAACGGCGGCGGCAGCAGCAGGTGCAATCACCGCAGCAGGTTTCGGCACGGTGGCGGGAATGATTGGCCCGCCGCCTTGCGCATCGAGGTTTTCCTGAGCCTGAGCGGCGTCATTTGCACGCTCTTCCGGTGTACGCGTATCGCTGAACACCAGCAACAGGTAACGGCTACGGTTCAAGGCAGCGGTCGGCACGGCGCGGACAATGGCAAATGGCTGGCCGGAATCGTGAATCACTTCCTTGACCGTCGCCACCGGGTAACCCGCCGGGAATCGCTGGCCGAGACCGGAGCTGACCAGCAAGTCGCCTTCCTTGATGTCCGCCGTGTCGGCCACGTGACGCAGTTCCAGACGTTCCGGGTTGCCGGTGCCGCTGGCAATCGCTCGCAGTCCGTTACGGTTCACTTGCACCGGGATGCTGTGGGTGGTGTCGGTGAGCAACAGCACACGGGAGGTGTACGGCATCAACTCGACCACCTGGCCCATCAGGCCACGGGCATCGAGCACCGGCTGACCGAGGACCACACCGTCGCGCTCACCTTTATTGATGATGATGCGATGGGTGAAGGGGTTGGGGTCCATGCCGATCAACTCGGCCACTTCGACCTTCTCGTTGACCAGCGCGGAGGAATTGAGCAACTCGCGCAGCCGAACGTTCTGCTCGGTGAGGGCGGCAAGCTTTTGCATGCGACCCTGCAGCAGCAGGTTTTCGGTCTTGAGTTTTTCGTTTTCGGCGACCAGCTCGGTACGGCTGCCAAACTGGCTGGCCACACCTTGCCATAGCCGCTGCGGCAGGTCGGTGATCCAGTAAGACTGCATCAGCACCAGCGACATCTGGCTACGCACTGGCTTGAGCAGTGTGAAGCGGGCATCGACCACCATCAGCGCGACCGATAGCACGACCAGCACCAACAAGCGCACGCCCAGTGAAGGCCCTTTGGTGAAAAGCGGTTTAATAAGCCGCTCCTCCCAGGCAAATGTTTTCTTTATTCATACGGCAGACCGGCCTGGATACAGACTGACAGAAGGTAAACGCAAACAGGCAGCACTGCAAAGTGCCGCCTGCGCGCTCAACAGCATAGTTGCATCGGGCGATCACTCGCTCGACAGCAGATCCATGGTGTGTTTATCCATCATTTCCAATGCGCGGCCACCGCCGCGAGCAACGCAGGTCAGCGGGTCTTCGGCAACGATCACCGGCAGACCGGTTTCCTGGGCCAGCAACTTGTCGAGGTCACGCAGCAAGGCGCCACCACCGGTCAGTACCAGGCCACGCTCGGCGATGTCGGAAGCCAGCTCCGGAGGCGATTGCTCCAGTGCGCTTTTAACAGCCTGAACGATAGTAGCCAGGGACTCTTGCAGAGCTTCCAGCACTTCATTGGAGTTCAGGGTGAATGCGCGTGGAACGCCTTCGGCCAGGTTACGGCCGCGAACGTCGACTTCGCGAACTTCGCCGCCCGGGTAGGCAGTACCGATTTCCTGTTTGATGCGCTCGGCGGTGGATTCGCCGATCAGGCTGCCGTAGTTGCGACGCACGTAGGTGATGATCGCTTCGTCGAAGCGGTCGCCGCCAACCCGTACGGATTCGGCGTAAACCACACCGTTCAGGGAGATCAGTGCGATTTCAGTGGTACCACCACCGATATCGACCACCATCGAACCGCGTGCTTCTTCAACCGGCAGGCCGGCACCGATCGCAGCCGCCATCGGCTCTTCGATCAGGAACACTTCACGTGCGCCGGCACCAAGGGCCGACTCACGGATGGCACGACGCTCAACCTGAGTGGATTTGCACGGAACGCAGATCAGCACACGAGGGCTAGGCTGCAGGAAGCTGTTTTCGTGAACCTTGTTGATAAAGTATTGCAGCATCTTTTCGCAGACGCTGAAGTCGGCAATGACGCCATCCTTCATCGGACGAATGGCGGCAATGTTGCCCGGCGTACGGCCGAGCATGCGCTTGGCCTCGGTGCCGACAGCAACGACACTTTTCTGGTTACCGTGTGTCCGAATAGCCACAACCGATGGCTCATTCAGGACGATTCCGCGCTCGCGCACGTAAATAAGGGTGTTGGCAGTGCCCAGGTCAATGGAAAGATCGCTGGAAAACATGCCACGCAGTTTCTTGAACATGGGAAAGGGACCCTAGGCAACGCGTGGGTAAAAAAGTGCGGCAAACTCTAACAACGACAGGGATTTTGGGCAAGGCGCCAATATGTTAAATTGGCCGCTTTTCTGTGCACCAACCCCCACAATCGCGGCCTTATGACCGTAGAAATGCGGTAGTGTTCCGACAATCTAACACACGGATAGCATCCGTTCTGTTTTCCTTCCACTGGAGAATCCCATGACGCTTGAACGCTCCGACGTGGAAAAAATCGCTCATCTGGCCTGTCTGGGCCTCAATGATGCCGATCTTCCACACATCACTTCGGCCCTGAACAGCATTCTGGGACTGGTCGACGAAATGCAGGCGGTCAATACCGACGGTATCGAGCCGCTCGCCCACCCACTGGAAGCCAGCCAGCGCCTGCGTGCAGACGTCGTGACCGAGACCAATCATCGCGAGGCCTATCAGTCCATCGCACCAGCGGTCGAAAACGGCCTGTACCTGGTTCCGAAAGTCATCGACTAAAGGGAAAGAGCCTGCAATGCATCAATTGACTCTGGCCGAGATCGCCCGCGGACTCGCCGATAAAAAGTTTTCTTCCGAAGAGCTGACCAAAGTCCTGCTGGCGCGCATCGCCCAGCTCGATCCACAGCTCAACAGCTTCATCAGCCTCACCGAAGACCTGGCGCTCCAGCAGGCGAAAGCCGCTGACGCACGCCGCGCCAATGGTGAGAGCGGCGCCCTGCTCGGCGCGCCGATCGCCCATAAAGACCTGTTCTGCACCCAGGGCGTGCGCACCAGCTGCGGCTCGAAGATGCTCGACAACTTCAAGGCACCGTACGACGCCACCGTCGTCGCCAAACTGGCAGCCGCCGGTGCAGTGACCCTGGGCAAGACCAACATGGACGAATTCGCCATGGGTTCGGCCAACGAGTCGAGCTACTACGGCGCGGTGAAAAACCCGTGGAACCTGGAACACGTGCCGGGCGGTTCGTCCGGTGGTTCGGCGGCGGCCGTTGCCGCTCGTCTGTTGCCAGCCGCGACCGCCACCGACACCGGCGGCTCGATCCGCCAGCCGGCCGCGTTCACCAACCTCACCGGCCTGAAACCGACCTACGGTCGCGTTTCGCGCTGGGGCATGATCGCTTACGCGTCTAGCCTCGATCAGGGCGGCCCGCTGGCGCGCACTGCCGAAGACTGCGCGATCCTGCTGCAAGGCATGGCCGGTTTCGACAGCAATGACTCCACCAGCATCGACGAGCCCGTGCCGGATTACAGCGCCAGCCTCAACGATTCGCTGAAAGGCCTGCGCATCGGTGTGCCGAAGGAATACTTCAGCGCCGGTCTCGACCCGCGTATCGCCGAGTTGATCCAGAACAGCATCAAGGAGCTGGAAAAGCTCGGTGCCGTGATCAAGGAAATCAGCCTGCCGAACATGCAGCACGCGATTCCTGCGTACTACGTGATCGCCCCGGCAGAAGCGTCTTCCAACCTGTCGCGTTTCGACGGCGTGCGTTTCGGCTATCGCTGCGAAGACCCGAAAAACCTGGAAGATCTGTACAAGCGTTCCCGTGGCGAAGGTTTCGGGGCAGAAGTGCAGCGCCGGATCATGGTCGGCGCCTACGCGCTGTCGGCCGGTTACTACGACGCCTACTACCTGAAGGCGCAGAAGATTCGTCGTTTGGTGAAGAACGACTTCATGGCGGCTTTCAATGAAGTCGACATCATCCTCGGCCCAACCACGCCGAACCCGGCCTGGAAGCTTGGCGCCAAGAGCAGCGACCCGGTCGCTGCCTATCTGGAAGACGTCTACACCATCACCGCCAACCTCGCCGGCCTGCCGGGCTTGTCCATGCCCGCCGGTTTCGTCGATGGCCTGCCGGTCGGCGTGCAACTGCTCGCCCCGTATTTCCAGGAAGGTCGCCTGTTGAACGTTGCCCATCAGTATCAGTTGAACACTGACTGGCACACCCGCACCCCAACCGGCTTCTGAGGAGAAACACATGCAATGGGAAGTCGTGATCGGGCTGGAGATTCATACCCAGCTCACCACCCGGTCGAAAATCTTTTCCGGTAGCTCCACCACTTTCGGTTCCGAGCCGAACACCCAGGCCAGCCTGGTTGACCTCGGCATGCCTGGCGTCTTGCCAGTGCTGAACCAGGAAGCGGTGCGCATGGCCGTGATGTTCGGCCTCGCTATCGATGCCGAGATCGGCCAGCACAACGTGTTCGCCCGTAAAAACTATTTCTACCCGGACCTGCCCAAGGGCTACCAGATCAGCCAGATGGAATTGCCGATTGTCGGCAAGGGCCACCTGGACATCGCCCTTGAAGACGGTACGGTCAAACGCGTTGGCATCACCCGCGCGCACCTGGAAGAAGACGCCGGTAAAAGCCTGCACGAAGAGTTCAACGGTGCCACCGGCATCGACCTGAACCGCGCCGGCACGCCGCTGCTGGAAATCGTTTCCGAGCCGGACATGCGCAGCGCCAAGGAAGCCGTGGCTTACGTCAAGGCTGTCCACGCGCTGGTGCGCTACCTGGGCATCTGCGACGGCAACATGGCCGAAGGTTCGCTGCGTTGCGACTGCAACGTGTCGATCCGTCCGAAAGGCCAGGCTGAGTTCGGCACGCGTTGCGAGATCAAGAACGTCAACTCGTTCCGCTTCATCGAGAAGGCGATCAACACCGAAGTGCAGCGTCAGATCGAACTGATCGAAGACGGCGGCAAGGTGATCCAGCAGACTCGCCTGTACGACCCGAACAAGGACGAAACCCGTCCGATGCGCAGCAAAGAGGAAGCCAACGACTACCGTTACTTCCCCGATCCGGACCTGCTGCCGGTGGTCATCGAGAACTCGTTCCTCGACGATGTGCGCGCCACCCTGCCGGAATTGCCACCGCAGAAACGCGAGCGCTTCCAGGAGCAGTTCGGTCTGTCGGTCTATGACGCCAGCGTCCTGGCCACCAGCCGCGAGCAAGCCGATTACTTCGAGAAAGTCGCGAGCATTGGCGGCGACGCCAAACTGGCGGCCAACTGGGTCATGGTTGAACTGGGCAGCCTGTTGAACAAACAAGGCCTGGACATCGATCAGTCACCGGTTTCGGCCGAGCAACTGGGCGGCATGCTGTTGCGCATCAAGGACAACACCATCTCCGGCAAGATCGCCAAAGTGGTGTTTGAAGCGATGGCCAACGGCGAAGGCAGCGCGGACGAGATCATCGACAAGCGCGGCTTGAAGCAAGTGACCGACACCGGCGCGATCTCGGCGGTGCTGGACGAAATGCTCGCGGCCAACGCCGAGCAAGTCGAACAATACCGCGCGGCAGACGAAGCCAAACGCGGCAAGATGTTCGGCTTCTTCGTCGGCCAGGCCATGAAAGCCTCCAAAGGCAAGGCCAACCCGCAACAGGTCAACGAACTGCTGAAAAGCAAGCTCGAAGGCTGATGAGCATGGAGCCAGATGTTACGCCTGGCTCAAATCCTTGTAGGAGCAAGCTTGCTCGCGATGGTGTGTCAGTCGACATTGATGTAGCTGACACACCATCGCGAGCAGGCTCGCTCCTACAGTTGTTTGTGGGAGCTTTACAATGAAACGTCTACTGGGGGCCTGCGCCCTGTTGTCTTTACTGGCCGGTTGCGCCAGCACCGATGCCGTCGATCCTCACGGTTACGACCAGACAGGCGTGGCGTCCTACTACGGCGCCAAACACCAGGGCAAACGCACCGCCAGCGGTGAACGTTTCGACAAAAATTCCATGACCGCCGCCCACCGCCAACTACCCTTTGGTACGCGGGTGAAGGTCACCAATCTGAAAAACGACAAATCCTGTGTGGTCCGCATCAATGATCGCGGGCCGCACACTCGCGGGCGCCTGATCGACTTGTCTCACGAAGCCGCCGAGCAACTGGGCATGATCAAAAGCGGCACCGCACGGGTTCGCGTGCAAGCCCTCGACTGACTCACGGAGCCCCGACCATTTTCGGACTTGCCGACTTACCCCTGCTCAGCGTGATTGAACTGCTCAGCGGCCTGGTTCTACTGATCGCCGGCGCCGAACTGATGGTGCGCGCCGCCGTGCGCGTGGCTGCGCGGCTGCACGTTCGACCGTTGATCATCGGCCTGACCATCGTCGCCCTCGGCAGCAGCGCACCGCAGATGGCCGTCAGCCTGCAAGCCACGCTGGCGCAGAACGCCGACATCGCCGTCGGCAGCGTGATCGGCAGCAGCATCTTCAACATCCTCGTCACCCTCGGGCTTTCGGCGCTGATCATCCCGCTGCGGGTCTCGCGGCAACTGGTGCGCCTGGATATTCCACTGATGATCGGCGCCAGCCTGCTGGTGTTCGTCCTGGCATGGAATGAAGAACTGACCCGGGTCGACGGCGTCCTGCTATTGGCGGCGCTGATGGTGTATCTGGGCCTGCTGCTGCGCCAGTCGCGGCATTCGGCGCGCCCACAAACGAGCCCGCATGAAGGCCCTGAAGTTCCGTGGTTCAGCAGCCTGCTGATGATCGTCGCGGGCCTGGCGATGCTGATCTACGCCGGGCATTTGCTGCTGGGCGCCGCGGTGTCGGTCGCCACGGACCTGGGGCTGTCGGAACGGATCATCGGCCTGACCATCGTCGCCGTCAGCACCTCCCTGCCGGAGCTCGCCACCTCGTTGATCGCGGCATTGCGTGGCCAGCGCGACATCGCCGTAGGCAACGTGATCGGCAGCAACCTGTTCAACCTGTTGGGCGTGCTGGGCGTTACCGCACTGATCGCGCCGTCGCCGCTGTCGGTCTCGCCAAACGCGCTGGATTTCGACTTGCCGGTGATGCTCGGCGTCGCGGCGCTGTGCCTGCCGGTGTTCTATTCCGGCTACCGGGTGACCCGCGCCGAAGGTCTGCTGTTTTTGGGTTTGTACCTGGCTTACGGTCTGCACGTGGTGTCGTTCACCACCGGCATGCCGCTGGCCGGCAAGCTTGAACACCTGATGCTGTTTTTCGTCCTGCCGGCGCTGTTGGCATTTTTGCTGTTCACGTCGCTGCGCGCCTGGCGTCGCCAACACCACAAGAAGGAATTGCCATGACCGACAATAAAAAAACCGGCGTTGAAGTCCGCCGCCAAGTGATGGGCGACGCGTTCGTCGATCGCGCATTGGGCAATGCCACCGAGTTCACCCAGCCGTTGCAGGATTTCGTCAATGAACACGCCTGGGGCAGTGTGTGGAGTCGCGAAGGGTTGCCGCTGAAAACCCGCAGCCTGATCACCCTCGCCGCGCTGACCGCGTTGAAGTGCCCACAGGAATTGAAAGGCCACGTGCGCGGCGCGCTGAACAATGGCTGCACCGTGGAAGAGATTCGCGAGGCACTGCTGCATTGCGCGGTGTATGCCGGTGTGCCGGCGGCGATCGATGCGTTTCGGGCGGCGCAGGAAGTGATCGATACCTACCAGAAGCCGGAGTAAGCAGGTCCGCCGCTTTCGCGGGCAAGTCGGGTCGCCGCACCGCTCGCTCCTACAGAAGATCACCGAACCTGTAGGAGCGAGGCTTGCCCGCGAATGGATCTAAAGCGCACAGAGAATCTGAAGCTAGATCCACCCACCCCACTGCAACAAAAAGATCCCGATATTGGTGGTCACCGCCGCCATCAGCGTGGTGATCACAATGATCGCCGCCGCCAGCTCATGATTGCCATCGGCCTGACGCGCCATGACAAAACTGGCCGCCGCGGTCGGGCTGCCGAAGTACAGGAACAGAATCCCCAACTCCGCCCCGCGAAAACCCCAGAGCCATGCGCCCAGCGTCGCCAGCACCGGCAGGCCGATCATCTTCACCAGGCTGGAGCTGAGCGCCATGTTGCCGCTTTTGCGCATCGCCGCCAGCGACAGCGTGCCGCCGATGCAGATCAACGCCAAGGGCAACGTGGTTTGCGCCAGGTACTGCCCGGACTTCTCCAGCCAGCCCGGCAAGGCAATATTGAAATACGCGAACGGCGCCGCCGCAAACACGCTGATGATCAGCGGGTTGTTCATCACGCTTTTGCAGATACTCCACGGGTCGGACTTGATCACCGGGCTGTACACCGCCAGCACAATGGTCGACAGCGTGTTGTAAAACAGGATCACCAGTGCCGCGAGAATCGCGCCGAGGGAAATTCCGTAATCGCCGTACATGCTCGCTGCCAGCGCGAGGCCGATAACGCCGTTGTTGCCGCGAAACGCACCCTGGGTGTAAATCCCGCGGTCTTCACGCGGGCACTTCCAGATCGCCCAGCCCCAGGCGATGGCGAAGCTGACCAGCGTGGCAATCGAAAAATAGATCAGCAACGACGGTTGCAGCGCGGCGTGCAAGTCGGCATGCAGGATGCCCAGAAACAGCAACGCCGGCATGGTGACGTTGAACACCAGAGCCGACGCAGTGTGGATGAAATTGTCGTTGATCCAGTTGATGCGCTTGAGCAGCACGCCCAGAAACAGCATGGCAAACACCGGCGCGGTGATGTTCAGGGTTTCGAGGAAGATAGCCAGCATGCCGGGGGTCACCTTGGGTGGGCGTCGTTAGGGGGCTAATGATAAGCCACCCAGGGCGTTGGCGTCTGGTGGAAAGCCTTCGCGGGCAAGCCTCGCTCCTACAGGTTCGGTGATCTTCTGTAGGAGCGAGGCTTGCCCGCGAAGAACGATGACGCGGTCTTACGTGATAGGCGCCGGGTTGAACAGGGTAATGTCGTTATGCAGCTTGTGCCGCTCCGACCACGTCTGTTTCTTCCCGCTGGCCACATCCAGGTAGTAGTGAAACAACTCCCAGCCGAGATCCTCGATCGACGCGCGTCCGGTCGCAATCCGCCCGGCATCGATGTCGATCAGGTCCGGCCAGCGCTGCGCCAGTTCGGTCCGGGTCGACACCTTCACCACCGGCGCCATCGCCAGGCCATACGGCGTGCCACGCCCGGTGGTGAACACGTGCAGGTTCATCCCGGCCGCCAGTTGCAACGTCCCGCAGACAAAATCGCTGGCCGGGGTCGCACAGAAAATCAGGCCTTTGCGCTTGAAGCGCTCGCCAGGGCCCAGCACGCCGTTGATCGCGCTGCTGCCGGATTTGACGATCGACCCAAGGGATTTCTCGACAATGTTCGACAACCCGCCCTTCTTGTTGCCCGGCGTGGTGTTGGCGCTGCGATCCGCTTCGCCCTTGGCCAGGTAACGGTCGTACCAGTCCATTTCCCGCACCAGTTCCTGAGCGACTTCCTCGGTTTCGGCGCGGGACGTCAGCAGGTAAATCGCGTCGCGCACTTCGGTGACTTCGGAAAACATCACCGTCGCACCAGCGCGCAGCAACAGGTCAGAGGCGTAACCCAGCGCCGGGTTGGCGGTGATGCCGGAGAACGCATCGCTGCCACCACACTGCATGCCGAGAATCAGTTCGGACGCCGGCACGGTTTCCCGGCGACGTTGATCGAGCTTCTTCAAACGGGTCTCGGCCAGGGCCATGATCTGCTCGATCATTTCGGTGAAACCGTGACTCGAATCCTGCAAGCGATACAGCCACGGATCGCTCAAATCCACCGAGCTGTCGTTCTCGTGCATCACCTGCCCGGCCTGCAATTTCTCGCAGCCCAGGCTGATCACCAGCGCTTCGCCGCCCAGGTTCGGGTTGCGCGCCAGGTTACGCACGGTGCGGATCGGGATGTACGCATCCGTCGCGGTGATTGCCACGCCGCAGCCGTAGCTGTGAGTCAACGCGACCACGTCATCGACGTTCGGGTACTTGGGCAGCAACTCGTCCTTGATGCGCTTGACCGCATGATCCAGAACGCCGGTGACACACTGCACCGTGGTGGTAATCCCGAGAATGTTGCGCGTGCCGACGGTCCCGTCGGCGTTGCGATAACCCTCGAACGTAAAGCCTTCCAGCGGTGCCTGCGCCGCCGGCACCTCGGTGGACAGCGGCAAGCTGTCCAGCGGTGGCGCGGTGGGCATGCGCAGTTGATCTTCCTTGACCCAACTGCCGCGCGGAATCGGCTGCAACGCGTAGCCAATGGTCTGGCCGTAACGAATCACCTGGCCGCCCTCGGGAATGTCCTCGAGGGTGACCTTGTGGCTCTGCGGCACGAAGTCCACGGTGACCAGGCCATCGGGAAACTCGGTGCCCGCCGGCACGCCCTGATCGTTGACCACGATCACGACGTTGTCTCGCTCGTGCAGACGGATGTAGCGCGGCGAGTCGGAATGTTCAATCAACTGCATGACGCCGCTCCTCAGGAATGCGCTTGTGACAATTTGTTGTTTGTTTCAGGGCCGCTGACCGGTGGCTCTTTAAGCACCACACGTTTGATCGGGCCAACGATCACCAGGTAGCTGAACACTGCAACCAGTGCGTTGCAACCGACAAACACCAGCGCCCACTTGAACGAACCGGTGGAGCTGATGATGTAGCCGATGACGATCGGCGTGGTAATCGACGCGATGTTGCCGAAGGTGTTGAACAGGCCACCGCTGAGACCGGCGATCTGTTTTGGCGAGGTGTCGGACACCACGGCCCAACCCAGTGCACCCACGCCTTTGCCGAAGAATGCCAAGGCCATGAAGCCCACGACCATCCATTCAACATCGACATAGTTGCAAGCCACGATGCTGCTGGAGACCAGCAGGCCCGCGATGATCGGCGCCTTGCGAGCGAAGGTCAGTGAATGGCCCTTGCGCAGCAGGTAGTCGGAAATCACCCCGCCGAGCACACCACCGATGAAGCCGCAGATCGCCGGCAACGAGGCGATGAAACCGGCCTTGAGGATGGTCATGCCGCGTTCTTGCACCAGGTACACCGGGAACCAGGTCAGGAAGAAGTAGGTGATGCCGTTGATGCAGTATTGGCCCAGGTACACGCCGAGCATCATGCGGTTGGTCAGCAACTGGCGGATGTAATCCCACTTCGGACCGTCGCTTTTTTTGCCTTTGCCTTTGTCCTGGTCCATATCGACCATGCCGCCGTTGTCGGCGATGTGTTTGAACTCGGCGTCGTTGATCATCGGGTGCTGGCGCGGGCTGTAGATCACCTTCAGCCAGATGCCCGAGAAGATGATGCCGATCACGCCCATCACGATGAACACGTGCTGCCAGCCGAAGCTGTAGACGATCCAGCCCATCAGCGGCGCGAACAACACGGTGGCAAAGTATTGCGCCGAGTTGAAGATCGCCGAGGCGGTGCCGCGTTCAGCGGTCGGGAACCAGGCGGCCACGATGCGTGCGTTACCGGGGAAGGACGGCGCTTCGGCCAGGCCCACCAGGAAGCGCAGCATGAACAGCGCAACCACTGCCGTGGACATGCCGAACTCGCCGACATAGCCCTGCAGCACGGTGAACAATGACCAGGTGAAAATGCTCAGCGCGTAGATTTTTTTCGAGCCGAAACGGTCCAGCAGCCAGCCACCGGGAATTTGCCCGGCCACGTAGGCCCAACCGAATGCGGAGAAGATGTAACCGAGGGTGACCGCGTCGATGCCGAGGTCTTTTTGCAGGCTGGAGCCGGCGATTGCGATGGTTGCCCGGTCGGCGTAGTTGATCGTGGTCACCAGAAAAAGCATGAGCAAAATCAAATAGCGGACGTGGGTCGGCTTGGTCGCTTGCATGTAGATGTACTCCCACTGATTATTTTTATGCGGGTAATAACGGTTTTGTTTTTTGTGGGAGCTGGCCTGCCAGCGATGCGGACACTTCGGTATGTCAGTCACACCGCGGTGATGCCATCGCTGGCAGGCCAGCTCCCACAGGTATTGCGTGAATCAGGAACCGATGTAGGAGGTCTTCACAACCGTGTAGAACTCTTGCGCGTAGCGACCTTGCTCGCGGGAACCATAGGATGAACCTTTACGCCCACCGAATGGAACGTGGTAATCCACGCCCGCCGTCGGCAGGTTGACCATCACCATCCCGGCCTGGGAGTGGCGTTTGAAGTGGTTGGCGTACTTCAGCGACGTGGTGGCGATGCCCGCCGACAGACCGAATTCGGTGTCGTTGGCCATGGCCAGTGCAGCGTCGTAATCCGCCACGCGAACGATGTTGGCCACCGGGCCGAAGATCTCTTCGCGGCTGATACGCATCGCAGCTTCGCTGTCGGCAAACAGCGTAGGCGCGAGGTAGTAGCCTTCGGTGTCGCAGGTCACCAGACCGCCGCCGCTGACCAGACGTGCACCTTCGGACTGGCCGATGTCGATGTACTTCATGTCCTGTTCAAGCTGAGCTTGCGAGACCACCGGACCGATGTCGGTGCCGGTTTTCAGCGCGTGGCCAACCTTGATCGACTTCATGCGCTCGGCCATGGCTTCGACGAACTTGTCGTGGATGCCGGCAGTGACGATGAAGCGGCTGGAAGCGGTGCAACGCTGGCCGGTGGAGTAGAACGCGCTCTGTACCGACAGTTCGACCGCTTGCTTGAGGTCGGCGTCGTCGAGAATGATCTGCGGGTTCTTGCCACCCATTTCCAGCTGAACCTTGGCCTGGCGCGACACGCAGCTGACGGCGATCTGACGACCGACACCGACGGAACCGGTGAAGCTGATGCCATCGACTTTCGGGCTCTGAACCATTGCATCGCCAACCACGCGACCGCTGCCCATCACCAGGTTGAACACGCCGGCCGGGAAGCCTGCGCGGGAGATGATTTCAGCCAGCGCCCAGGCGCACCCCGGCACCAGATCCGCCGGTTTCAGCACGACGCAGTTGCCGTAGGCCAGGGCCGGGGCGATTTTCCACGCAGGGATGGCGATCGGGAAGTTCCACGGGGTGATCAGGCCAACCACGCCCAAGGCTTCGCGAGTGACTTCGACATTGACGCCCGGACGTACCGACGGCAAGTAGTCGCCGGACAGACGCAGGGTTTCACCGGCGAAGAACTTGAAGATGTTACCGGCGCGGGTCACTTCGCCGATGGCTTCAGGCAGGGTCTTGCCCTCTTCCCGAGCCAGCAAGGTGCCGAGCTCTTCGCGGCGAGCGAGGATTTCAGTACCGACTTTATCCAGCGAGTCGTGGCGGGCTTGAATGCCCGAGGTCGACCAGGCCGGGAACGCAGCGCGAGCGGCGTCGATGGCGGCGTGGACCTGGGCCAGATCAGCCTTGGCGTATTCACCGATGGTGTCGGTCAGTTCGGACGGGTTGATGTTGGCGCAGTATTCACTGCCGGCAACCCATTCACCGTTGATGTAGTTATCGAAACGCTTTGTATCAGCCACAACAATCTCCTCACGCAAAAGGCCGCTGATTGCTCAGCGGCCTTGTTTAATCGGGTGTGTTACTGCGCACCTTGCTTGTCGATCAGCGCGGCGAGCATTTCGTACTCTTCGCCGGTCAGATCGGTCAGCGGCGCACGCACAGGACCTGCGTCATAGCCGGCAATTTTCGCACCCGCCTTGACGATGCTCACCGCATAACCGGATTTGCGGTTACGGATGTCCAGGTACGGCAGGAAGAAGTCGTCGATGATCTTGCCGACGGTGGCGTGATCTTCGCGAGCGATGGCGTGGTAGAAATCCATCGCGGTTTTCGGGATGAAGTTGAACACCGCCGAGGAGTAAACCGGTACGCCCAAGGCCTTGTAGGCAGCGGCGTAGACTTCGGCGGTCGGCAAACCACCCAGGTAGCTGAAGCGATCGCCGAGGCGACGACGGATCGACACCATCAACTCGATATCGCCCAGGCCATCCTTGTAGCCGATCAGGTTCGGGCAGCGCTCAGCCAGGCGTTCCAGCAGCGGCGCGGTCAGGCGGCAGACGTTACGGTTGTAAACCACCACGCCGATCTTCACCGATTTGCACACGGCTTCAACGTGGGCGGCAACGCCGTCCTGGCTGGCTTCGGTCAGGTAGTGCGGCAACAGCAACAGGCCTTTGGCGCCCAGACGCTCGGCTTCCTGTGCGTATTCGATGGCTTGACGGGTCGAACCGCCCACGCCGGCCAGAATCGGCACGCTGGTTTCGCAGGTGTCGACGGCGGTCTTGATGATTTCCGAATATTCGCTGGCCGCCAGGGAGAAGAACTCACCGGTGCCGCCTGCGGCGAACAAAGCCGAGGCGCCGTATGGGGCCAGCCATTCGAGACGCTTGATGTAGCCCGCGCGATTGAAGTCGCCCTGAGCATTGAAATCGGTAACCGGGAAAGACAACAGACCGGAAGAGAGGATGGACTTCAGTTCTTGTGGATTCATTATTCGAACACCCTGGGTAGCAACGTTTGTTTATGTGTGTGTGTGTGTGTGAGAAAACCGTTCAGCCTGCGCCGAAGTTGTAGGTCATCGTACAACTTAAAAAACAACCGTCAACTGCATTTCATCGCCGCACCCAAAATTTATGCGTCGGAAAAGTATTTTCTTGACGTAGGAAAGATCTCCTCTATGCTCTGAACAACTGTATATGCATACAGTTATTTTGAAACATACCGACGACATATCAAGGAGATAGAAATGTCAGGTCTACACACAAAAACTCAGGAAAAACCAAAACAGGTCATTGCCGGTCTGGATGATCTGTTCACCGAGAACGGCATCGCCATTACGGGCAATGACCATCTGGTCCTGCGCCTCGACGAGCACCAAACCGACACCCAACAGCCATCCGCCCCTGCATCCGGCAACGCCTTGAAAGGCAAGCCACAGCTGAGGTTCGAGGGTGGTGAACACACCGCCATCGGCGACAACACGCTGCTGCGTTTCGCCAAGGATGCACCGGCGATAACGGCCTCGCAGGTCGAGTTGCATTTGCCTAACGGCCTGGCTCTGACGTATGGGCAGGTTGTTGCACTGGGCGGTGACTTCTATGGAATCCCGGACAAACCGGTCAGCGAAGGCGCAACCGCCGCCGACCGGATCCAGCGCTTTAACGAGGCCTTCAATTCCCTGGCAGTGCTGCCGGCGTCAAATGCCGAAGCGAAGCTGATCCTCGGCGTCATGCAGAAGGAAATCGCCGCGGTTAAACAGGCGATAAAGGACGGCAAACAGCCCCACGAGGCGTATGACGCATTGGGTGATACGTTGTCGGAAGAGTGGAACAAGATCACCGGCGGCGGCAGTTTCGTCTCGGCCCTGTATCCATTGGGCCGCTACCTGAAACTGGCCGCCAACAACGCTGACCACTTCGCCGAGTGGGCACTGTTGGCCTACATCGCCGGGCATACGGCGGCATTGCAACAAGCGGTGGTCGCCCACAACAGTGGCGATGACGCGTCGCTGGAACTGGCTTACGCGATGAACGCTTTCGCCGATCACTACCTGACCGACCTGTTTTCCGCCGGCCACCTGCGGGTGCCGCGCAAACAGTTGGCAGCGGTGGTCACGCCGAGTGACCTGGGCTCGTTGATTACCCGCTTCATGCACGACGAAGACAGCAAGTTCGGCCTCAATGTGCGCAACGGTGACGGCGTTCAATGGCACGCTTATGGCGACAAGCGCTACTTCGATGCAATCGACAGCGCCAATCGCGCCCAGGTCAATCTAGCGGTCCAGGTGTCGGCGGATGAAATTTTCGCGACGTACCTCAGCGGCATCGCTCCGTCGCCCGGCAGTTTCGCGGCATTGAAAAAACTGCCTGATCTGCAAGCGGTACTGAACCCGACGGGCAATTTCTCGCCGCTGTTCAAGGTCGAGGGCAACAAGGTGTTGCGGCGCAAGGACGTCAATAACCTGAATGACACCGCCACCGTCGATGACTGGTGGGGCTGGAGCACTTACCTGCTGCTCAAGGACTACAACCCGACTGGCAACGTGGCCTGATAAGGAGATCGATGATGACTATCAAACTGAAACTGGAATTGGCTTCGGGCGATTCGCTGAAGGGTGCGCCGCTGGAATTGCTGGCTGATGGCAAGGCCATTGCCAAAGCGGTGGTGGGTAAGCATGGGGAAGTGGTGTTCGATGCCAAGCCCGGTGCAGGTCGGTTGGCGGTGAGGGTGGATCGTTCGATTCTTCGTACTGGCTGACGCTGTGGTGTAACGGCCGCAGGACTCATCGCCAGCAAGCCGGCTCCTACAGGATTGTCGTCGTACACAAAATTTGCGTACGACACAGTTCCTGTAGGAGCCGGCTTGCCGGCGATGGTGGTCTCTCGGACAACCCGTAACCCGGGTTGAAATATTAACCCCGCTGCGCCTCAGCCTCTTCATGCGCATGACGCAACCGCTCGCGGCTGTTCGTCAGATGCAAGCGCATCGCCGCCCGCGCCGCATCGGAATCCTGGCGTGCAATCGCATCGTAAATCTCTTCGTGCTCACGGCTCAGGCGACTCATGTAGTGCTGTTGGTCGTCATGGGCCAGGCGCGCAGAGTTGAGGCGCGTACGCGGAATGATGCTGGTGCCCAGATGGGTCATGATGTCGGTGAAGTAGCGGTTGCCGGTCGACAGCGCGATTTGCAGGTGGAACTGGAAGTCCGAGGCCACGGCATCGCTGGCGTGGGCCGCGCTTTCGTTCAAGGCGTCCAGGGCGGCGCGCATCAACGCCAACTGCTCAGGGCTGCGACGTTGCGCAGCAAGCCCCGCGGATTCCACTTCGAGGCTGATACGCAGCTCCAGAATCGCCAGCACATCACGCAGCGTCACCACCGTCGCCGGGTCGATACGGAAACCGCTCGGGCTCGGTGTATCGAGCACGAAGGTGCCGATGCCGTGGCGGGTTTCCACCTGCCCGGCCGCCTGCAAACGGGAAATCGCCTCGCGCACCACGGTGCGGCTGACGCCATGGGCATCCATGATCGCCGACTCGGTGGGCAATTTGTCGCCGCGCTTGAGGTGACCATCGCGGATCTGCTCGGACAGCACCGTCACCAATTCCTGTGCGAGGCTGCGGCGCTTGCGAGGGAGGCGTGGTGCGTCGATCGGGTTTTCCATGGTGAACGTCTGTCTCGAAAAATTCGGCTGAAACCGCATCATAGCTCAACGCGGTTGTACGATCACCATCACCCCTTTGTAGGAGCGAGCGGTGCGGCGATCCGACTTGCCCGCGAAGGCCGTTACGCGGATTGTAATTAAGACCGCGTCATCGTTCTTCGCGGGCAAGCCTCGCTCCTACAGGGGCGGGGGTGCTCAGGCGGTTACGGTCTGGTCCACCAGATGGCCGTTGTCGATGCGCACATGCCGTGGATGGAAGCGTTTCAGGCTGCTGCGATGTCCGACGCTGACGATGCTGAGCCCCGGAATCTCATCGATCAACGCCTGATACAGCGAAGCTTCATCCTCTTCATCCATCGCCGAAGTCGCTTCGTCCATGTACAGCCATTGCGGCGCATAAAGCAGCGCACGGGCAAAGGCCAGACGTTGCTGTTCGCCCGGCGAAAGCATGCGTTGCCAGTGATTCGCTTCATCCAGGCGCGAAACCAGGTGCGGCAAACGACAGGTTTCCAGCACGTGAACGTAGCGTTCCTGCGGATAGGTCTCGCCAGGCTGTGGATAACTCAACACCTCGCGCAGCGTGCCAATCGGCAGATAAGGCTTTTGCGGCAGGAACAAATAGCGCGCCGCCGGCAGACGAATGCTGCCATGGCCTGTTGGCCACAAATGCCCCATCGCTCGCAGCAACGTGGACTTGCCGCTGCCGGAACGGCCGCTGAGCATCACGCGCTCGCCCTCCTCCACGGTCATGTCGGCATTGGTCAGCAGATGCCGACCGTCCGCCAGATCGAGGCCCAGGTTGTGAATCTTCAACCCATTACCCTGATTCTGTACGTCGATGGCCGGCGCGCGCTCTTCGTTGTCGGTCATGGCCTGACGGAAACTCAGCAGACGATCACAAGTGGCACGCCATGAGGCGAGGTTCTGGTACGCACTGATAAACCAGCTGAAACTCTCCTGCACATTGCCGAACGCCGAACTGATTTGCATCAGATCACCGAGTTCGATCTTGCCAGCGAAATAACGTGGGGCGGCGACCATGAACGGAAAGATGATGGCGGCCTGTTGGTAACCTGCGGTAAAGAACGTCAGACGCTTGGACACCTTCATGATGTCCCAGAAGTTGTGCCAGACCAGCCCGAAGCGGTGGCTCAAGCGACGATTCTCATTGGGTTCGCCGTTGTACAGCGCAATGGTCTCGGCATTTTCGCGAACCCGTACCATGGAGAAACGCAGGTCGGCTTCAAAGCGTTGTTGTTGGTTGTTCAGGCCGATCAGGCGACGACCGATCAGATGCGTCAGCCAGCTACCGATCACGGCATACACCAGCACACACCAGAACATGTAGCCGGGGATGGTGAAACCGAACACTTCGATACTGCCCGACACGCCCCACAGAATGATCGAGAACGACACCAGGCTGACAATGTTGCGCAGCAAACCGATGCCCAACTCCAGGGTATTGGAGGTGAAGTTGTTGAGGTCTTCGGAAATCCGCTGGTCCGGGTTATCGGTGTAACCGCCCTGCTCCAGCTGGTAGTAATTCTTGTTGCCGAGCCAGCGGGCGAAATGCTTTTCCGTGAGCCAGGCACGCCAGCGAATGGTCAGCATCTGCGTCAGATAGAGCCGGTAAACGGCACCGATGATCGCCACCGCCGCAATCCCGCAGAAATACAGAATCAGCTGCCAGAACGCGGCTTCGTCCTTCTTCTGCAGAGCGTTGTAGAAGTCCTTGTACCAGGTGTTGAACCACACCGAGAGCCCCACGCTGATCAACGACAACGCAATCACCGCGATCAGTAGTGTCCAGGCCTTGACCTTCTCTTCGCTTTGCCAATAAGGCGTGATCATCGCCCAGACTTTGCGAAAAAACTGCCCGCGCACGGCATCGTTGACCGCGGAATATTCAGCGTTCTGATTCATGGAAAAGGCTCGATAAAGAAAAGAACACGCACGAACCGATCATAGATGATCGGCTCGGTTTGTCGCGAGGCGCGGCCGGCATTTGTTCAGCGCAGGTTCAGCGACGAACGGGACGCTTTTGCAGTTTGCGCTGCAGCGTACGGCGGTGCATGCCCAAGGCACGGGCAGTGGCGGAGATGTTGCCTTCGTGTTCGGTCAACACGCGCTGGATGTGTTCCCATTGCAAGCGGTCCACCGACATCGGGTTTTCCGGCACCAGGGAGTCGAGGTCGGCGTGCTCGGAGAGCAGCGCAGCAAGGACATCATCGGCATCCGCCGGTTTGCACAGGTAGTTGCAGGCACCGCGCTTGATCGCTTCGACAGCGGTGGCAATGCTCGAGTAACCGGTGAGGATCACCACGCGCATCTCCGGGTCGAGTTCGAGCAGTTTTGGCAGCAACACCAGGCCGGAATCGCCGTCCATTTTCAGGTCCAGCGCGGCGTAATCCGGGATATCGGCCTGGGCGATGGTCAGGCCTTCTTCGGCGGAGCCGGCGGTGCTGACGCGAAAACCACGGCGAGCCATGGCGCGCGCCATCACGCGGGTGAACGTGGCGTCGTCATCTACCAGCAGCAAATGCGGCAGTTCTTCGCCTTCGACTTGGATCTCTTCACTCATGTTCGTCTCCTCGGGCGACACGGGGCAGGCGCAGCTCGGTGAGCGTACCGCCTTCCTCATGACTGTAGAGTTTCACTGAGCCGCCGGCGCGTGTCACGCTGGCCTTGCTCAAAAACAGGCCCAGGCCGAAACCTTTGCCCTTGGTGGTAAAAAACGGTTTGCCGATCTGTTCGGCAATGGCCAGCGGCACACCGGCGCCGTGGTCGCGAATGCTGATGGTCAAGTCCTCGGCATTCCAGTCCAGCGTCACTTGCAGCCCTTCGGGGCATGCATCAGCGGCGTTGTTCAACAAATTCAGCAGCGCCTGGGTCAGGTCCGGAGGCGGCGCCATGCGTGGCACGGTGCCTTGGCCCAGGCGCTGGAAGCGGTAACTGGCTTCCGGGCGCATCAAGTGCCAGCGGTTCAGCGCTTCGTCGAGCCAATCCGTGACGTCCTGCATCTCCACCGCCAAGCGGCGATTGGCCTCGGCGGCGCGCACCAGTTGCTGCAAGGTTTCTTTGCAGAGTTTGACCTGATCCTGCAGCACGCTGAGGTCGTCCTGCAACATCGGATCGTGATGGTCCCGGCGCATTTCCTTGAGCAGCACGCTCATGGTCGCCAGCGGCGTGCCCAGCTCATGGGCGGCACCGGCGGCTTCGGTCGCGACGGCCAGCAATTGCTGATCACGCAGGCCTTCTTCGCGACGGATGGCCCGTAGCTCCTCCTGCCGGCGCAGCTCTTCGGCCATGCGCGCGGCGAAGAAGGTAATCACCGCAGCAGCCAGGGCGAAGCTCAGCCACATCCCGTAGACCTGCAGGTTTTCCCGGGCAATCGGGAAGGTTTGCAGCGGATAGAAACCCGCCAGCAACAAGGTGTACATCGCCAGGGCGATGCCCGACAGAATCACCGAATAACGCCATGGCAGCGTCACAGCAGCGATGGTCAGCGGCACCAGGTAATAAGAGACGAAGGGGTTGGTCGAGCCGCCGGAGAAATACAGCAAGGCGCTGTGGATAAACAGGTCGCAGGCCAGTTGCACGGCGTATTCGAGCTCAGTGACGGGCCAGGAGGTGCGCAGTCGAATGGCCGTGAACGCGCACAGCAACATCGAGCAACCGAGGGTCGCTGCCAATTGGAACCAAGGCAGCGGCAGCAAGTCGAGCCAGTAGGCCAGGCCCACGGAACCGGCCTGAGCGGCCAACACCAATGTGCGGATGAACGTCAGCCGCCAGAGATTCTGACGAGTTGCGGAAGTGATTTGAACGGGGGCGAGCATGAGCTCTCCTGATGAGCGCTCCAGGCAGATCGCACGGAGTATAACCAAGCACGGGGGCTGACAGGCAAAAGTGCGGCAAACGGCCACATGGCAGGAATGTCAGCCGCGTCTATAAGGCCGCCTTCGCGGGCAAGTCGGATCGCCGCCCGCTCGCTCGCTCCTACAGGAAAATGCATTCTGGCGTAGGAGCGAGGCTTGCCCGCGAAGGCCGCGACGCGGTCAACCATCTGTATAGAAGTTGTAACTGTGCGAACCGGATCATTAAAGCTAGAGTCTGATGGTTTCACGCAGGCTCGGACCTAACCCCTGCGCATCGTCCAAGGAGTTTTCATGCACACTTTCCGCCGCAGCGCCGCCCTTCTCGCCCTCAGCGTTGGCACCGTCGCCAGCCTCCCGGCCATGGCCGCCGACGAGCTGCATTACAACCAGATTTCCCTGCGCGCCGAAGTCAGTCAGGAAGTTGCCCGCGACCTGATGATCGTGACCCTCTACACCGAAGAACAAAACACCGACCCGGCCAAACTCGCGGCCGACGTCAGCACCACCATGAACAAAGCGCTGGCCCAGGCCAAGCAAGTCAAAGACATCACCCTGCGCCAGGGCAGCCGCAACAGCTACCCGATCTACGACACCAAGGGCCAGAAAATCACTGGCTGGCGCGAGCGCGCCGAACTGCGCCTGGAAAGCTCCGACTTCGCCGCCCTGTCGAAACTGACCGGCGAACTGCTCACCGACCTGAAAATGGGCGGCATGGACTTCGCCATCGCCACGCCAACCCGCAAGGCCAGCGAAGACGCCCTGCTCAAAGACGCCGTGACCGCCTTCAAGGCCCGAGCACAACTGGCCACCGACGCGCTGGGCGGCAAGGGTTACAAAATCGTCAACCTCAACCTGAACAGCAACGGTTATCCACAACCGTACATGCGTGGGCCGATGATGATGAAAGCGGCCAGCATGGATGCCGCACCGGTTACGCCGGAAGTTGAAGCGGGCACCAGCCAGGTCAGCATGACGGCGGATGGGTCGATTGAAGTATTGATGCCTTGATTCGATAACCCGTACACAGAAACGGCGATCACCGGAGTGATCGCCGTTTTTTTATGGTCCGGCAAAATCGACGCCCCCCGATCCTGTAGGAGCCGGCTTGCTGGCGAAAAATTCCGGATTTTGCGGCGCTGTTTCGGACGCCATCGCCAGCAAGCCGGCTCCTACAAAAGTTCGGGTACATCCGCGAAATCGGGTCGGCTGGAAGGCCGCCATCGCCGGCAAGCCGGCTCCTACAAAAGCAGGTCGGCGTACACCCGCTTCTCACCACTCATCAGGCCGAGCGTTAGCTCGCCTGCAGCTTTTGATTTTGATCTGCCCGCCCCTTCGGGAGGCCGAGTGGAGGTTCTGCGCAGTGGGCAGCCCGGCATGGATGCCGGGCTAGCCGCCCCCGGCCATGGATGGCCGATGGCGGCGGGCCCACGGAGCAGGACCGGAGCGAGGGAACGCCGAGCCTTAGCGAGGGGCCGGACGCCGGGGCGAGACCTTTTGGTTCCTTTTGGGGCGTTTGCCAAAAGGGACTCGCCGTAAGGGCGAAACCATAAGTGGCCGTTACCACAGGAATGGATATGTACACCCGGAAGAAAATGGTCGGCTACCAGGCCGCCATCGCCAGCAAGCCGGCTCCTACATTTTGAACGTGCACACATCCGGAAAACAGCCTGAATATACCGAGATAGAGGGGTCCCCCTCACAAACGGATATTTCCGCCCACCCCGTCTACGACGCTACCCTGAGGAAAACACAGCGACCCAAACCCCCGGGGACTCCATGGAAAGAACCACCGTCAAACCACTCCTGCTCGCCCTAGCCCTCGCAACAACCGCCCCATTCGCACAAGCCGCCACCACCCTGGTCTACTGCTCCGAAGCCAGCCCCGCCGGCTTCGACCCCAGCCAATACACCAGCGGCACCGACTTCGACGCCTCCGCCGAAACCGTCTTCAACCGCCTCACCCAATTCAAACGCGGCGGCACCGAAGTCGAACCCGGGCTAGCGACAAACTGGGACGTGTCAAAAGACGGCCTCACCTACACCTTCCACCTGCGCGACGGCGTGAAATTCCACACCACCGACTACTTCACCCCGACCCGCGACTTCAACGCCGACGACGTGCTGTTCACCTTCCAGCGCCTGCTCGACCCGGAGAATGCGTTCCGCAAGGCCTATCCCGCCGAGTCCCCGTACTTCACCGACATGGACCTGAACAAAACGATCAAGAGCGTCGACAAAATCGACGAGCACACCGTGCGCTTCAGCCTGAACAACATCGACGCCGCCTTCATCCAGAACCTGGCGATGAGTTTCGCTTCGGTGCAATCCGCCGAGTACGGCGCGCAATTGTTAAAGGAAGGCAAAGCGGCCGACATCAACCAGAAACCCGTCGGCACCGGCCCGTTCGTGTTCAAGCGTTATCAAAAGGACTCGCAGATCCGCTACGTCGCCAACAAGGCGTACTGGAAACCCGAGGACGTGAAAATCGACAACCTGGTGTTCTCGATCACCCCGGACGCCGCCGTGCGCTTGCAAAAACTCAAGGCCGGCGAGTGCCAGGTCAGCGGTTACCCGCGCCCGGCCGACATCGAGGTGATGGAGAAAGACCCGAACCTGCGCGTGCTCAAGCAGGCCGGGTTCAACCTCGGCTTCCTGGCCTACAACGTGACACACCCGCCGCTGGACCAGCTCAAGGTACGCCAGGCCCTGGACATGGCGATCGACAAACCGGCGATCATCAAGGCGGTCTACCAGAGTGCCGGGCAACTGGCGCAAAACGCCTTGCCTCCCGCGCAATGGTCGTATGACCCGAGTATCAAGGACGCTTCCTACGACCCGACAAAAGCCCGGGCGCTACTGAAAGAAGCAGGGGTTGCACCCGGTACCACCATTAATTTGTGGGCCATGACCGTGCAACGTGCCTCCAACCCCAATGCGCGGATGTCGGCACAGATGATCCAGCAGGATTGGGAGAAGGTCGGCATCAAGGCCAACATCGTCAGCTATGAATGGGGCGAGTACATCAAGCGCGCCAAGAACGGCGAACACGACGCGATGATCTACGGCTGGACCGGCGACAACGGCGACCCCGACAACTGGCTCGGCGTGCTCTACAGCTGCGCGGCCGTGAAGGGCAGCAACTACGCCAAGTGGTGCGACCCGGCCTACGACAAACTCGTCCAGCAAGCCAAGGTGTCCACGGACAAACAGCAGCGGGTGAAACTGTATCAACAGGCCCAACAAATCCTTAAGCAACAGGTGCCTATCACGCCGATCGCCAACTCGACGGTGTTCCAGCCGCTGCGCAAGGAAGTCACCGACTTCAAGATCAGCCCGTTCGGCCTCACACCCTTCTATGGTGTGGGTATAAATAAGTAACACCGCGCGCCAACCGGGTGCGCCCAGCGCCCCGGTTGCCCTTCGTCAGTGCGTGGTTTGCACCGAAAAAAATACACGCAAACGGTCAAATGCGCGTCAATTTATACATATGCGACATTAAGGTACGTTCGTGCCACTGTTTAAGGCTTGTGGCCATTCAACATCTTGCATTGGGTATGGCCCCTGCATAAGTATCCGCAGGCACGACTCACGAGGTCGTCCTCAAATTCAAAAATGACAACAAATCATGAGGCCACCATGCTTAAACACGCGGTCATTCCGTTTTTAGTCGGCGCCAGCTTGTTAGCTGCCGCACCTTTCGCCCAAGCGGCGACTAACCTGGTGTTCTGCTCCGAAGGGAGCCCGGCCGGTTTTGATCCTGGTCAGTACACCACCGGAACCGACTTCGACGCCTCTGCCGAAACCATGTTCAACCGTCTGACTCAGTTCGAGCGCGGCGGCACCGCCGTTATTCCTGGTCTGGCGACCAAGTGGGACATCTCCGATGATGGCCTGACTTACACCTTCCACCTGCGTGAAGGCGTCAAGTTCCACACTACCCCGTACTTCAAGCCGACTCGCGAGTTCAACGCCGACGACGTGCTGTTCACCTTTAATCGCATGATTAACAAGGATGATCCGTTCCGTAAGGCGTACCCGACCGAATTCCCGTACTTCACCGACATGGGGATGGACACCAACATCACCAAGATCGATAAAGTCGACGACCACACCGTCAAGTTCACCCTCAAAGAAGTAGATGCCGCGTTCATCCAGAACATGGCCATGAGCTTCGCCTCGGTGCAGTCCGCCGAGTACGCAGCCCAGCTGCTCAAGGAAGGCAAAGCCGCCGACATCAACCAGAAGCCGGTCGGCACTGGTCCGTTCGTGTTCAAGAGCTACCAGAAAGACTCCAACATCCGCTACACCGGGAACAAGGACTACTGGAAGCCTGACGACGTCAAGATCGACAACCTGATCTTCGCCATCACCACCGACCCTTCGGTGCGTATCCAGAAGCTGAAAAAGGGCGAGTGCCAGATCACTCTGTTCCCGCGTCCGGCCGACCTGAAGGCGCTGAAAGAAGACAAAACCCTGAAGGTGCCTGACCAGGCTGGTTTCAACCTGGGTTACATCGCCTACAACGTGATGGACAAGATCAAGGGTGACGACAAGCCGAACCCGATGGCCCAACTGAAAGTGCGTCAGGCACTGGACATGGCCGTCAACAAACAACAGATCATCGACTCGGTTTACCAGGGTGCAGGTCAAAAGGCCGTCAACGCCATGCCGCCGACCCAGTGGTCTTACGACACCACCATCGTGGATGCTCCGTACAACCCTGAGAAAGCCAAGGAGCTGCTCAAGGAAGCCGGTGTGAAGGAAGGCACCGAAATCGTTCTATGGGCAATGCCGGTGCAGCGTCCGTACAACCCGAACGCCAAGCTGATGGCAGAAATGCTGCAGTCCGACTGGGCGAAGATCGGTATCAAGGCCAAAATCCAGAGCTACGAATGGGGCGAGTACATCAAGCGCTCCAAAGGCGGCGAAAACGGCGCGATGCTGATTGGCTGGAGCGGCGACAACGGTGACCCGGACAACTGGCTGAACGTGCTGTTCGGCTGCGACTCGCTGCAAGGCAACAACTTCTCCAAGTGGTGCGACAAGAAGTTCGACGGCATCGTCAAAGAAGCCAAGCGCACGACCGACCAGGGCAAGCGCACCGAACTGTACAAGCAGGCGCAACACGTCCTCAAAGACGCTGTTCCAATGACACCTATCGCTCACTCGACGGTGTTCCAACCCATGCGCAACGAAGTGCAGGATTTCAAGATCAGCCCATTCGGCTTGAACTCCTTCTACGGCGTTAGCGTCAGCAAATAAGATTTGGCAACGGCGACGTTTTTGACGTCGCCGTTGCTTTTTCTACCGAGAAAGCAGGAAACAACCTACATCCTATTCCGCTGAGCATTACAGCTGCGGCGTCGGACGCGTTGCCCTTTCCTACGAGTCTTTAGGACTCTACGCATTTACTGCCAGACTCGCGGCTCTTACCGTCGGGTTCTGACCAGTGCACGCGTGGGCTCTCGGTTATTGCTGCACGTCATGGCTTGAGATCAATGACGCCTCCACGTCCCCGGACGGGACGGCGGCGCATTGAAAACACTTAGCGAAAGAGAGAAGGGAGCGTCATGCGCCATACCTTGGTTTTATCCGCATTGCTGGGCACCGGCCTGCTGGCCGCCACTTCCATCAGCCAGGCCGCCAACAACAGCCTGGTGTTCTGCTCCGAAGGCAGCCCGGCTGGCTTCGACACCGCGCAGTACACGACCGCGACCGATAACGACGCCGCCGAGCCGTTGTACAACCGATTGGCAGAATTCGAAAAAGGCGCCACCAACGTCGTACCAGGCCTTGCAAAGAGCTGGGATATTTCCGAAGACGGCCTCAAGTACACCTTTCACCTGCGCGAAGGGGTGAAATTTCATACGACCAAGTACTTCACGCCGAGCCGTGATTTCAACGCCGATGACGTGCTGTTCACCTTCAATCGCATGCTCGATCCGCAGCAACCTTTCCGTAAGGCTTATCCAACCGAGTTCCCGTATTTCAACGGGATGAGCCTGAACAAGAACATCGCCAAGGTCGAAAAGACCGGGCCGCTGACCGTGGTCATGACGCTCAACAGCGTGGACGCCGCGTTCATCCAGAACATCGCCATGAGCTTCGCTGCCATCCTGTCCGCCGAATACGCCGACAAGCTGCTGGCCGAAGGCAAGCCGAGCGACATCAACCAGAAGCCGATCGGCACCGGGCCGTTCGTGTTCAAGAGCTACCAGAAAGACTCCAACATCCGTTACAGCGGCAACAAGCAGTACTGGGACCCGAGCCGGGTCAAGCTCGACAACCTGATTTTCGCCATCAACACCGACGCCTCGGTGCGGGTGCAGAAACTCAAGGCCAACGAGTGCCAGATCACCCTGCACCCTCGTCCTGCCGATGTCGAAGCGCTGAAGAACGACGCGAATCTCAAGCTCATCGAAAAGCCTGGCTTCAACCTCGGTTACATCGCCTACAACGTGCGCCACAAGCCATTCGACCAGCTCGAAGTGCGCCAGGCGCTGGACATGGCGGTGAACAAGCAAAGCATTCTCAACGCCGTTTACCAAGGCGCCGGTCAACTGGCGCAAAACGCCATGCCGCCGACCCAATGGTCCTACGACGAGACCATTAAAGACGCCGCCTACAACCCGGAAAAAGCCAAGGAACTGCTCAAGGCTGCCGGCGTGAAAGAAGGCACCGAAATTACCCTGTGGGCGATGCCGGTTCAGCGTCCCTACAACCCCAACGCCAAGTTGATGGCCGAGATGCTCCAGGCTGACTGGGCGAAGATCGGTCTCAAAGTGAAGATCGTCAGCTACGAATGGGGCGAGTACATCAAGCGCACCAAGAATGGCGAGCACGACGTCAGCCTGATTGGCTGGACCGGTGACAATGGGGACCCGGACAACTGGCTCGGCACGCTTTACAGCTGCGACGCCATTGGCGGCAACAACTACTCCCAATGGTGTGATCCGGCTTACGACAAGCTGATCAAGCAGGCCAAGGTCGTCACCGACCGTGACCAGCGCACCGTGCTTTACAAACAGGCTCAGCAGTTGCTCAAGCAGCAAGTGCCGATCACACCTGTCGCTCACTCGACGGTCAACCAGCCGTTAAGCGCCAAAGTCGAAGGATTCAAGGTGAGTCCTTTCGGCCGCAACGTGTTCTCGGGCGTCAGTATCGACAAATAACCGATTAGCCAAAAAACGCTGGGGGCGGATTCCGCCCTCACGCAAGCGTATTGCCGTTATTTGCCGATCAGGCCGACAGCAAACGTTTGCGAAGCCTTGTATGAGTTCCAAAACCAATAGCCGGATCACAAAAAAAGACCGGTATAAAAAAAGAAAGAAAGGAGCTTCACCCATGAAACTGAGCAGCACCGCGTTATTGGCCCTGGCCATCAGCAGCGTTACCGCTACGGCCTACGCTGAGTCCCAGAGCCAGGCTTTCACACCGGTCACCGTCAAGGAAAAGAGCGCCCAAAGCGAAGCCACCGGCTTTGTCGAAGGGCAATCGGTCACCGGTTCCACGCGTAACTGGTATGCGAATGAATCGTTCAAGCGGGGCGCGACGCTCAACTATCGTAAAAATGGTGAGACTCACACGACTGACCGCCGCATCAACTGGGTGCAAGGCACGATCATCAAGTACAACTCGGGCTTCACCGAAGGCACCGTAGGCTTCAGCACCGAAGTCGCGGCCTACAACGCAATCGCCCTGGACCGTGATCGTAAAGACCTCGCGTCCGGCAACGGCGGTGCGCCTGAGCCAGGCCGCGGCGGCCGTGGTAACAACCGTACTTTGACTGAAAATGGCGGTGACGCTGTTGATCAGTGGAGCAAACTGGGCCTGGCCAACGTCAAGGCACGCGTCTCCAACACCACACTGACGGCTGGTCGCCAGAATTTCAGCAGCCCGCAAGTGGATGTCATCGGTAACCGTCCCCTGCCTTCGAGCTTCGAAGGTGTGACCCTGCACAGCGAAGAGCTGGAAAACCTCTCCTTCGACCTCGGCACCTTCGACCGTAACTCGCCGCGTACCGAACAGAGCCAGCGCAAGTTCCGTTCCGAATACGGCGACGGCACTGCCGAAGCGGATCACGTCAACACCGCCGGTATCACCTACCAGCCGTTCGCCAGCCTGACCACCAGTCTGTGGGGCACCCAGGCTGAAGACCTGTGGAACCAGTACTACTTCGGCGCCAGCCATGTGTTGGGCGACAGCTCGATCCTGAGCCTGACCACCGGCCTGAACTACTACAAAACCGTCGACGAAGGTAAAGCCAAGCTCGGCCAGATCGACAACGACACCTACTCCCTGTCGTTCGGCCTGACCCACCAGGCTCACAGCCTGACCTTCTCGTACCAGGAAGTGAACGGTAACGAGTACTTCGACTACCTGCACGAAACCAACGGCATCTACCTGGCCAACTCCCTGTTGTCGGACTTCAACGGCCCGAACGAGAAATCCTTCCAGGTCGCCTACGGCCTGAACATGGCTGAATACGGCGTTCCAGGCCTGAAGTTCAACATCTACCAGGCGCGCGGCTGGGGCATCGACGGTACTCACTACAACAGCACCGGCTACGGCGACGTGAAGGGGATGGACGGCGAGCACCATTACGAATACGGCATCGGTGCTTCGTACGCCGTGCAGAGTGGCCCGCTCAAGGCGACCGCGATCCGCGCGACCTACACCGCTCACCGCGCCAGCGAAAACCAGGCGGATGGCAGCCTCAACGAGTTCCGTCTCGTGACCACCATCCCGTTCAACGTTCTGTAATGCACCCGCCGAACGGCTGATTCAGTGACGAATCTACCGTTCGGCTTTTGTCCTTAACTGATTGCAGAGGGCTCTTGATGAAAATGCTTCCCCTACGTGCGGCCATCGCTGCCGCGTTGCTGAGTGTTGCCGTTGGCGTCTCGGCCAAACCCTTGGTGGTTTGCACCGAAGCCAGTCCGGAAGGCTTCGACATGGTTCAATACACGACTGCAGTCACAGCCGATGCGGTGGCCGAAACCATCTTCAACCGCCTGGCGGACTTCAAGCCCGGTACCACCGAAGTGATTCCGGCACTGGCCGAGTCCTGGGACATCAGCGAAGACGGCCTGACCTACACGTTCCACCTGCGCAAAGGCGTCAAGTTTCACACCACCGAATACTTCAAGCCGACCCGCGACATGAACGCCGACGACGTGGTCTGGAGCTTCCAGCGTCAACTGGACCCGAATCACCCGTGGCACAAACTGTCGAGCGTGGGCTTCCCGTACTTTGAAAGCATGGGCTTCAAGGAACTGCTGAAAAGCGTCGAGAAAGTTGACGACAACACAGTCAAATTCACCCTGACCCGCCGCGAAGCGCCGTTCCTGGCCGACATCGCCATGGCGTTCTCCTCGATTTACCCTGCCGAGTACGCCGACCAGCTGCTCAAGACGAACAAGACCGGCGACCTCAACAACAAACCGGTCGGCACCGGCCCGTTCGTTTTCCAGCGTTACGCCAAGGACGCCCAGGTTCGCTTCAAGGCCAACCCGGACTACTTCCGTGGCAAGCCGCCGGCTGACTCGTTGATCCTGGCCATCGCCACCGACAACAACGTGCGCCTGCAGAAGCTCAAGGCCAACGAGTGCCAGGTTGCGCTGTATCCGAAGCCGGATGACATCCCGAGCATCAAGAAAGACGCCAAACTGAGCGTCGATGAACTGAACGCGATGACCGTTTCGTACATCGCCATGAACACCACACACAAGTACATGAGCGACGTGCGGGTGCGCAAAGCCATCGACATCGCCTTCGATAAAGAGGCTTATGTCAACGCGCTGTTTGGTAAAGGCAATGCGACAGTGGCGGTCAACCCGTTCCCGGACACGCTGCTGGGCTACAACCACAGCCTGAAAAACCCGGCCCGTGATCTGGACAGGGCCCGCGCCCTGCTCAAGGAAGCCGGCGTACCGGAAGGCACCACCTTCACCCTGTTCACCCGCAACGGTGGCGGCCCGACCAACCCGAACCCGATGCTCGGCGCGCAGATGATGCAGGCTGACCTGGCCAAGGTCGGGATCAAGATCGACATCCGCGTGATGGAATGGGGCGAAATGCTCAAACGCGCGAAAAACGGCGAGCACGACATGGTTTCCGCCGGATGGGCGGGTGATAACGGCGACCCGGATAACTTCCTGACGCCTATGCTCAGTTGCGAAGCCGCGAAGAACGGCGAAAACTATGCACGCTGGTGCAATGACAAGTTCCAGGCGCTGATCGACCAGGCTCGCGAAAAAACCGATCCGGCCGAGCGGGCAGCGCTGTACGAGCAGGCCCAGGTTATTTTTAACCAGGACCAGCCATGGATCAGCATGGCGCACACTAGAATGTTCACCGCTATGCGCAACAACGTAGAGGGCTATCACATTAGCCCCCTCACCACTAATAACTTCGCCACCACCCAGGTGAAGTAGATAAGAAAACTCCCGGTGTCCCTGACTCCAGGGACACCAGGCACGCCTAACCGGCTGATGAGGTACACCAGAAGATGTTTAGTTTTATTGCCCGCCGATTGGGGTTATTGATCCCCACGTTCTTCGGCATCACCTTGCTGACTTTCGCGTTGATTCGCATGATTCCAGGCGACCCCGTGGAAGTAATGATGGGCGAACGACGAGTCGACCCCGAAATGCATGCTCAGGCAATGGAACGCCTAGGTCTGAACAAACCGCTGTATGCCCAATACCTGGACTACATCGGCAAACTGGCTCACGGCGATCTCGGCGAATCCCTGCGTACCCGTGAAAGCGTGTGGAGCGAGTTCAGCTCTCTATTCCCCGCGACCCTGGAACTGTCCATGGCCGCCCTGTTGTTCGCCGGCATCCTGGGCCTTCTGGCCGGGGTGATCGCGGCACTCAAGCGAGGATCCCTGTTCGACCATGGGGTGATGGGCATCTCCCTGGCGGGATATTCGATGCCGATCTTCTGGTGGGGCCTGATCCTGATCATGTTCTTCTCGGTGTCCCTGGGCTGGACCCCGGTGTCCGGGCGGATCGACCTGCTCTATGACATCGAGCCGCGCACCGGCTTCATGCTCATCGACACGCTGCTGGCCGATGACGTCGGTGCGTTCCTCGATGCCCTGCATCACCTGATCCTGCCGGCCATCGTGCTCGGCACCATCCCGCTGGCGGTGATTGCGCGGATGACCCGTTCTTCGATGCTCGAAGTGCTGCGTGAAGACTACATCCGGACCGCCAAGGCCAAAGGCCTGTCGCCGTCGCGCGTAGTGTTCGTACACGGCCTGCGCAACGCACTGATTCCGGTACTGACCGTGGTCGGCCTGCAAGTCGGCACATTGCTGGCCGGTGCGGTCCTGACCGAAACCATCTTCTCGTGGCCCGGCATCGGCAAATGGCTGATCGAAGCCATTGGCGCACGGGATTATCCCGTGGTGCAAAACGGCATCCTGTTAATCGCCTGCCTGGTGATTCTGGTGAACTTCATCGTGGACATCCTCTACGGCTTCGCCAACCCACGCATCCGTCACCAGCGCTGAGATCATGACCATGACCACTCCAGCTTCAACTGCAAATCAAGCGGTAACAGTCGATCAAAGCCTGCTGTACCCGTCCCCGTACAAAGAATTCTGGCAAGCGTTCTCCAAGAACAAAGGCGCCGTCGCCGGCCTGATGTTCATGTTGCTGGTGATCTTCTGCGCGATCTTCGCGCCGTGGGTCTCGCCACATAACCCAAGCGAGCAATACCGTGACTTCCTGCTGACCCCGCCGTCCTGGCTGGAAGGCGGGCAAATCCAGTTCCTGCTCGGCACCGATGAACTGGGCCGCGACCTGCTGTCGCGCCTGATCAACGGTTCGCGCCTGTCCCTGCTGATCGGCTTGTCGTCGGTGGTGATGTCGCTGATCCCGGGCATCCTGCTCGGTCTGTTCGCCGGCTTCTTCCCGCGCATCCTTGGCCCGACCATCATGCGTCTGATGGACATCATGCTGGCCCTGCCCTCGCTGCTGCTGGCCGTGGCGATTGTCGCCATCCTCGGCCCTGGCCTTATCAACACCATCATTGCCATCGCCGTCGTTTCGTTGCCGTCCTATGTTCGTCTGACCCGCGCTGCGGTGATGGGCGAGCTGAACCGCGACTACGTGACCGCCGCGCGCCTGGCCGGTGCCGGTCTGCCACGCCTGATGTTCGTCACCGTGCTGCCCAACTGCATGGCGCCGCTGATCGTTCAGGCCACCCTGAGTTTCTCCTCGGCGATTCTCGATGCCGCAGCCCTTGGCTTCCTGGGCCTTGGCGTACAACCGCCAACCCCTGAGTGGGGCACCATGCTGGCTTCGGCTCGCGACTACATCGAACGCGCCTGGTGGGTAGTAAGCCTGCCTGGTTTGACCATTTTGCTCAGCGTGCTGGCAATCAACTTGATGGGCGACGGCCTGCGCGATGCGCTGGACCCGAAACTCAAGAACGCCGCCTGAGGAGATTCAAATGTCACTGTTAGAAATCAAGAATCTCAACGTTCGCTTCGGCGACAAGAACGCCGTTCCGGTGGTCGACGGGCTCGACATTTCCGTGGACAAAGGCGAAGTGCTGGCCATCGTTGGCGAGTCGGGTTCGGGTAAATCCGTGACCATGATGGCGCTGATGGGCCTGATCGAACATCCGGGGATCGTCACCGCCGACGCCCTGAATTTCGACGGCAAGAACATGCTCAAGCTCAGCAACCGTCAGCGTCGGCAAATCGTCGGCAAAGACCTGGCCATGGTCTTCCAGGACCCGATGACCGCGCTGAACCCGAGCTACACCGTGGGTTTCCAGATCGAAGAAGTGCTGCGCTTGCACCTGAAAATGTCCGGCAAGCAAGCGCGCAAACGCGCCATCGAACTGTTGGAAAAAGTGGAAATCCCGGGCGCCGCCAGCCGTATGGACGCCTACCCACATCAACTGTCGGGCGGCATGAGCCAACGTGTTGCGATCGCCATGGCGATTGCCGGCGAGCCCAAACTGCTGATCGCCGACGAACCGACCACAGCTTTGGACGTGACGATTCAGGCGCAGATCATGGACCTGCTCCTGGCGTTGCAGAAAGAGCAGAACATGGGCCTGGTGCTGATCACTCACGACCTCGCGGTCGTGGCTGAAACCGCCCAGCGTGTGTGCGTGATGTACGCCGGCCAGGCCGTAGAAGTCGGTCATGTGCCACAACTGTTCGACATTCCGGCGCACCCGTACAGCGAAGCGCTGCTCAAGGCGATTCCGGAACACAGCCTCGGCGCCTCACGCCTGTCGACATTGCCGGGTATCGTTCCCGGTCGTTACGACCGTCCGCAAGGCTGCCTGCTGTCGCCGCGCTGCCCGTATGTGCAGGACAGCTGCCGTGCGCAGCGTCCGACCCTTGACCCGAAAAGCAACAGCCTCGCCCGCTGCTTCTACCCGCTGAACCAGGAGGTGGCGTAATGGCCGTCGTACTTACCGCCCGCGACCTCACCCGTCACTACGAAGTGTCCCGCGGCCTGTTCAAGGGCCATGCGACCGTACGCGCCCTGAACGGTGTGTCGTTCGAACTGGAAGCCGGCAAGACCCTCGCTGTCGTGGGCGAATCCGGTTGCGGCAAATCCACCCTGGCCCGCGCCCTGACGCTGATCGAAGAGCCGTCTTCCGGCTCCTTGAAAATCGCCGGGCAGGAAGTCGCCGGTGCAGACAAGGCTCAACGCAAACAACTGCGCAAAGACGTGCAGATGGTGTTCCAGAGCCCGTACGCCTCGTTGAACCCTCGGCAGAAAGTCGGTGATCAACTCGCCGAGCCGCTGCTGATCAACACCAGCCTCAGCGCAGCCGAGCGTCGCGAAAAAGTGCAGGCGATGATGAAGCAGGTGGGTCTGCGCCCTGAGCATTACCAGCGCTATCCGCACATGTTCTCCGGCGGTCAGCGCCAGCGGATCGCACTCGCCCGCGCCATGATGCTGCAGCCTAAAGTGCTGGTCGCGGACGAACCGACCTCGGCGCTGGACGTGTCGATCCAGGCGCAGGTGCTGAACCTGTTCATGGACCTGCAGCAAGAGTTCAACACCGCCTACGTGTTCATCTCGCACAACCTCGCGGTTGTACAACACGTTGCCGATGACGTGATGGTGATGTACCTCGGTCGCCCGGTGGAAATGGGCCCGAAGAACGACATCTACGAGCGTCCGCTGCACCCGTACACCCAGGCGTTGCTGTCGGCCACACCGACCATTCACCCGGACCCGAACAAGCCGAAGATCAAGATCGTCGGCGAGTTGCCCAACCCGTTGAACCCGCCGTCGGGCTGCGCTTTCCACAAGCGTTGCCCGTACGCGACCGACCGTTGCAAAACCGAAGAGCCAGCCCTGCGCCCTCTCGATAACCGCCAGGTGGCTTGCCACTACGCCGAGCAGTTCCTCGACGGCGCGGCGTAACAGCGGGCTGAAAAAACCTGTAGGAGCGAGCCTGCTCGCTCCTACAAGGGATAGGTGTTCTGTTCAAAAACCTCTTCTGCTTCGATTGCGCGTCAATCGGGTCGAAGGGGTTTTATTTTGCCTGCTACTCAGGCCCCTTCTTCCTCATCACTGTCCGGCTCGTCAGTGGTCGTATCATCATCGTCCGCGCTGCCGCCCTGCCCCTGATCACCGGGCTCTGATTCGGACTTGGCGATCATCATGCCGGTGTGCGTCACTTGCCCACTCGATGCCTGGCTTTCGTGATCCTCACACTCGGCCCAGACCGCCGAACTGCCGAGGGCCAGCATCAGCAAAACCTTCAACAGCAGCACAATGCGTAGCAACCTGTTCATAGTCGATTCCATCCTTTTGCAGGTGAAACATCTGTACCTGGCTGGCGCTCTTTGAAATCTAGTTCCGATCAGCCGGGTTCTCCAGATAGGACGCTAACGAAGAGACGGAATGCGCTGGCTTTAGAGATTGGTTGTGAATATGGCCTATAACCAAACCCGCTAACACGATGCTTTTCTGTAGGAGCCAGCTTGCTGGCGATGGTCGTTAACGATAACGCGCGCTGTCAGGATTAACGCGGCGTTCTCTGGTCCATCGCCAGCAAGCTGGCTCCTACAGGGGGGGATTTGTGTCGGGCATTAAAAAACCCCGGTGCTTTCGCTACCGGGGCTTTTGGTTTTGCAGCTCAGCGCTTAGTGGTGCTCACGCGTCGCACGGAATTTCACGTCCGGCCAGCGCTCTTCCATCAACGCCAGGTTGACGCGGGTCGGCGCCAGGTAGGTCAGGTGACCACCGCCGTCGACCGCGAGGTTTTCCACGGCCTTGACCCGGAACTCCTCGAACTTCTTCTTATCGTCGCAATCGATCCAGCGCGCGGAGTACACGGTGATCGGCTCGTAGGAGCACTCAACCTTGTATTCCTCTTTCAAGCGGCTGGCGACCACGTCGAACTGCAGCACACCGACGGCGCCGAGGATGATGTCGTTGCTGCGCTCAGGGAAGAACACCTGGGTCGCGCCTTCTTCGGCCAATTGCTGCAAGCCTTGGCGCAGTTGCTTGGATTTCAGCGGATCACGCAGACGCACGCGACGGAACAGTTCCGGGGCGAAGTGCGGGATACCGGTGAAGCCCAGGACTTCACCTTCGGTGAAGGTGTCGCCGATCTGGATGGTGCCGTGGTTGTGCAGGCCGATGATGTCGCCGGCAAACGCTTCTTCCAGTTGCTCACGCTCGGAGGAGAAGAACGTCAGGGCATCGCCGATCCGCACGTCCTTGCCGGTGCGCACGTGGCGCATCTTCATGCCTTTTTCGTACTTGCCGGAGCAAATGCGCATGAAGGCGATACGGTCGCGGTGTTTCGGGTCCATGTTCGCCTGGATCTTGAACACGAAGCCGCTGAATTTCTCTTCGACCGGCTCCACGGTGCGCTCGTTGGCGACACGGGCCAGCGGTTTCGGTGCCCAGTTGACCACGGCGTCGAGCACGTGATCGACACCGAAGTTGCCCAGTGCGGTACCGAAGAACACCGGGGTCAGTTGGCCGTCGAGGAATTCCTGCTGGTTGAATTCGTGGCAGGCGCCCTGAACCAGTTCCAGTTGATCAACGAAGCGATCGTACTCGTCGCCCAAGTGCGCGCGGGCTTCATCGGAGTCGAGCTTTTCGATGATTTTCACATCGGTGCGCTCGTGGCCGTGACCGGCGGTGTACACGATGATGTAGTCGTCGGCGAGGTGATAAACGCCTTTGAAATCGCGGTAGCAACCAATCGGCCAGGTGATCGGCGCGGCCTTGATCTTCAGGACCGCTTCGATTTCGTCGAGCAGTTCGATCGGGTCTCGGATGTCACGGTCGAGTTTGTTGATGAAGCTGACAATCGGCGTGTCACGCAGACGGCAGACGTCCATCAACGCAATGGTCCGTGGCTCTACACCCTTACCGCCGTCGAGGACCATCAATGCCGAGTCCACCGCCGTCAGGGTGCGGTAGGTATCTTCGGAGAAGTCTTCGTGGCCCGGGGTGTCGAGCAGGTTGATCATGTGATCGCGATACGGGAACTGCATGACCGACGTGGTAATCGAGATACCCCGCTGCTTTTCCATTTCCATCCAGTCGGAGGTGGCATGGCGGTCGGACTTGCGAGACTTCACCGTGCCGGCAACCGCAATCGCCTTGCCCATCAGCAAGAGTTTCTCGGTGATGGTGGTTTTACCGGCATCGGGGTGGGAAATAATGGCGAAAGTGCGGCGTTTCGCGACTTCGGCGGCCTGTTTGGTCATGGGAAATCGCCTGGCGGTGATTCAAAAAAGGGCGGCGAGTATAGCGCAAACCGACCGCCACGGACCACCGCCCGCCCGGACGCGCGGACTTTTGTAGGAGCCGGCTTGCCGGCGATTGGGGCCGTACGCCTTGCGGTGATCTCTCGGCCCTCATCGCCGGCAAGCCGGCTCCTACAGGGTTGCGTTATGGCATCGAACGGGGGCGTGTTCGGTCATCAAGGGTGGCTATCTGCTGCTAATTATGGAACCTTTTAAAAGGTGGAGGCGTCCACTCCCCTGTTACGGCACTCGTCCCAGGGGCCGAAAAATCAGCAAGTTAGCCTGACGAGGCTGCGCTTATGGCTCGATTCATGTCCCTTCGCGGGCATAGAACGCGCTGCTTCTCGCGAACGCTTACTTCGGCAGCCAGGACTGGCATTGCCACACGAAGCTGCGTTCGCCGACAAAGAAAAAAGGAGTCCGCCTGTGGCTATTCGCTATGGCAAAGGGCTGACAGGAGGTGCGGTTGTCGTCGCCCTTCTGGCCCTGCTGGTCCACTGGATTGGCATCAACACGATCGAACAGTACCGCGACGATTTGTTGTTTTACCTGCAAGCTCATCTGATTCTCGTCCTCGCCTCCATGCTGGCCGCCCTTGTTGTGGGCATACCCGCCGGTATCTTCCTCAGCCGTCCGACCATGGTGGGACGCGCCGAACGCTTCATGCAGATCTTCAACATCGGCAACACCGTGCCGCCTCTCGCCGTACTGGCCATTGCCCTGGGGATTCTGGGCATCGGCAGCGGCCCCGCGATCTTCGCCCTGTTCCTCGCCTCGCTGTTGCCGATTGTGCGCAACACCTATGAAGGCCTGAAAAATGTTCAGGGCTCCCTCAAGGAAGCGGCCGTCGGCATCGGCATGACGCCGACTCAAGTGCTGTGGCAGGTCGAACTGCCGAACGCCGTGCCGATCATCATCGGCGGCGTGCGTGTGGCGCTGGCGATCAACGTCGGTACCGCACCGCTGGCGTTCCTGATTGGCGCCAACAGTCTGGGCAGCCTGATTTTCCCCGGCATCGCCCTGAACAATCAGCCGCAACTGCTGCTCGGCGCGGCCTGCACCGCCCTGCTGGCCTTGCTGCTCGACGGCCTGGTGACACTCGCCAGCCGCCTCTGGCTCGAACGCGGCTTGCGCCCGTCTTAAGCCTCGGCAAAGGAATAATCATGAAGACATCAAGCTTTTTACTAGGCTGCGTTCTGCTGTTCTCGGGAATCGCCCAAGCCGCTGAAAAACCGGTGATCCGCATCGGCGCCCGGGTGTTCACCGAACAAACCCTGCTCGCGGAAATCACCTCCCAGTACCTGCGCGCCAAGGGTTATGACACCCAGGTGACTGGCGGTCTGGGCAGCAACCTCGCTCGCAGCGCCCACGAAAGTGGCCAACTGGACCTGATGTGGGAATACACCGGCGTCTCACTGGTGGCCTACAACCATGTCACCGAAAAACTCGACAGCGCTCAGTCCTACGCCAAGGTGAAAGAACTCGACGCGAAAAAAGGCCTGGTCTGGCTGACCCCGTCGAAGTTCAGCAACACCTACGCCCTGGCCCTGCCGGAAAAAACCGCGAAGGCCTACCCGCAGATCAACACCATCAGCGAGCTGAACACGGTGATGCAGGCTGAGGCGAAGACTAATCACCTGGTCGCGCTGGACACCGAGTTCGCCAACCGCTCCGATGGTCTGGACGGCATGGTCGACCTCTACAGCATGAACCTGACGCGCAAAAACATCCGCCAGATGGATGCAGGCCTGGTCTACACCGCCCTGCGCAATGGCCAGGTGTTCGCCGGTCTGGTCTACACCACCGACGGTCGCTTGAACGCCTTCAAGTTGAAACTGCTTGAAGACGACAAGCACTACTTCCCGGACTACACCGCCGCGCCGGTGGTGCGTCAGGTTTACCTCGATGCCCACCCGCAACTGGCGCAAGAGATCAAGCCGCTGGCCGAGCTGTTCGATGACGAAACCATGCGCCAGCTCAACGCGCGGGTCGATGTCGATCACGAAAGCCCTTCATCCGTTGCCGCCGACTTCCTGCGCCAGCACCCCATCAACTAAGGAGGAAAAGTCATGGAATTTCTCAACGCCTTTTCCCATCTCGACTGGCCGCAGGTGCTGCACCTGACCTGGCAGCACATCACCCTGGTCGGCATCGCCGTGACCCTGGCGATTCTGGCCGGCGTGCCGCTGGGCATTCTGATGACGCGTTTCCCGACGCTCGCCGGCCCCTTGCAAGCCAGCGCCACGGTGCTGCTGACCGTACCGTCGATTGCACTGTTCGGCCTGCTGCTGCCGTTCTACTCCAAATTCGGCCAGGGCCTGGGGCCGATGCCCGCGATCACGGCAGTGTTTCTGTACTCGTTGCTGCCGATCATGCGTAACACCTACCTCGCCCTGACCGGCGTCGAACCGGGCATTCGCGAAGCCGCGCGCGGCATCGGCATGACCTTCGGCCAGCGCCTGCGCATGGTCGAACTGCCGATTGCCGTGCCGGTGATCCTCGCCGGCGTGCGCACCGCCGTGGTCATGAACATCGGTGTCATGACCATCGCCGCGACCATCGGCGCCGGTGGCCTCGGTGTCCTCATTCTCGCTTCCATCAGCCGCAGCGACATGTCGATGCTGATCGTCGGCGCAGTGCTGGTCAGCCTGCTGGCCATCTTCGCCGACCTGCTTCTGCAATGGCTGCAACGCACGCTGACTCCAAAAGGACTGCTCAAATGATCGAACTTCAAAACCTCAGCAAGACTTTCCAAAGCAACGGCAAAGATGTGAAAGCCGTGGACTCGATCAGCCTGACCGTCAATGAAGGCGAAATCTGTGTGTTCCTCGGGCCATCGGGCTGCGGCAAAAGCACCACGCTGAAGATGATCAACCGCCTGATCAAGCCGACCTCGGGCAAGATCCTGATCAACGGCGAAGACACCACCGACCTCGACGAAGTGACCCTGCGTCGCAACATCGGTTACGTGATCCAGCAGATCGGCCTGTTTCCGAACATGACCATCGAGGAAAACATCACCATCGTTCCGCGCCTGCTGGGCTGGGACAAACAGAAGTGCCACGACCGCGCCCGCGAGTTGATGAGCATGATCAAGCTTGAACCCAAGCAATATTTGAATCGTTATCCGCGAGAATTGTCCGGTGGTCAGCAGCAACGGATCGGCGTGATTCGCGCACTGGCGGCGGATGCACCGTTGCTGTTGATGGATGAACCGTTCGGCGCGGTCGACCCGATCAACCGCGAGATGATCCAGAACGAGTTCTTCGAGATGCAACGGGCGCTGAACAAGACCGTGATCATGGTCAGCCACGACATCGACGAAGCGATCAAGCTGGGCGACAAGATTGCAATCTTCCGCGCCGGCAAGCTGTTGCAGATCGATCACCCGGACACGCTGCTGGCGCACCCGGCGGACGACTTTGTCAGCAACTTCGTCGGCCAGGACAGCACGCTCAAGCGTTTGCTGCTGGTGAAGGCCGAAGACGCGGCGGACAACGCACCGTCCGTCAGCCCGGAGACGCCGGTGGCTGAAGCGCTGGAGTTGATGGATGAACATGACCGGCGTTATGTCGTGGTCACGGACGGTGAGAACAAGGCGCTCGGTTATGTACGACGTCGCGACCTGCACCGTCAGACCGGGGCTTGCGCGCAGTACCTGCGTGAGTTCAATGCCACGGCAGCGTACGACGAGCATTTGCGCATCCTGTTGTCGCGGATGTACGAGTTCAACCGTTCGTGGTTGCCGGTGATGGATGCCGAGCGAGTGTTCCTCGGCGAAGTGACGCAGGAATCGATTGCCGAGTACCTGAGTTCCGGCAAGTCCCGAGGCGGCAAGACCAGCATTGTTTCGCCAGCCGAGGCTGTTGCCTGACATCTATATAGCTGGGTAAACATGCAAAACCTGTGGGAGCGAGCCTGCTCGCGATAGCACCTTGTCAGCCAACGAAGATGTTGAATTTGAAATTGCCATCGCGAGCAGGCTCGCTCCCACAAAAACCGCACAGCCTGTGACCGGAAAAAAATATCAACACCTGCCTCGGCAAGCGGCCTCTAAAAAGGTCCGCCGAAACAGTCAAAAAATCACTCAGCCGTCCTTTTCGCAGCTATCGTCGCCGATGTTGACGCCATCGCAGTTGTCTTTGAGTTGGCAGACATAAGCGTCGAACGTGCAGGTATTTTTAACACTTCAGATTTCCTCGGGAACATCGGCCTGTCATCTGTGTCGAGTACAAGGAGAGCTGGCGGCAACGTGCGTCAGACAAGTGCAAAAACGCGACATTTTTTGTTGATCTCAAGCCCCTCACGCCCTAAAGTTCGCGCCGAACGTCCATGCTGGAAACGATCCATCCGGCTCAAGTACTGACGACGAGACAGCAAGGCCAAGGGAAAGCACCGCTTCCCATGGCCTTTTTGCTTTCGGCGACATGCCTTGGGAAGTAGGCGAACCAAAGTGGGGATACGGAGGACGTTCAGGAGGGTGTGTCATCAATGAAATCACGAGTGCGCCGGAGCCTGCTTTTGCGCAGGGCAAGGCGCGAGGCCCGCGGTTTGGTTGTTCCAAATAAGGGACGAGCAACGCAGCCCTGCGCAAAAGCAGGCCCGGCCCTTCGGGTTGTGCCTGAGCGCGCGCCATGCTGCGTTGCAGGCCTTGCGAAGGGAATGACCATTAGCGGCGGCCTGCGCCTTGCCTGGCACGCGCTCAGGCGCAACGCACTCGCGATTTCATTGATGACACACCCTCGCACCCATTGATTAATCTAGTTTGCCAGTAGGAGTTCCCAGCATGTCGATCAACGTCGAAGACTATTTCGCGCGCGATACCTTTCAGAAAATGAAGGCTTTCGCCGACAAACAAGAAACCCCGTTCGTGGTTATCGACACCGCGATGATCAGCCAGGCCTATGACGACCTGCGCGCCGGTTTCGAATTCGCCAAGGTCTACTACGCCGTCAAGGCCAACCCGGCCGTCGAAATCATCGACCTGCTCAAAGAGAAAGGCTCGAACTTCGACATCGCCTCGATCTACGAGCTCGATAAAGTGATGAACCAGGGCGTCGGCCCGGATCGCATCAGCTACGGCAACACCATCAAGAAATCCAAGGACATCCGCTACTTCTACGAGAAGGGCGTGCGTCTGTATGCCACCGACTCCGAAGCCGACCTGCGCAACATCGCCAAGGCTGCACCGGGTTCGAAAGTCTACGTGCGCATCCTCACCGAAGGCTCGACCACTGCCGATTGGCCTTTGTCGCGCAAATTCGGCTGCCAGACCGACATGGCCATGGACCTGCTGATCCTCGCTCGCGACCTGGGCCTGGTGCCTTACGGCATCTCGTTCCACGTCGGCTCGCAACAGCGCGACATCAGCGTCTGGGACGCAGCGATCGCCAAGGTCAAAGTGATCTTCGAGCGCCTGAAAGAAGAAGACGGCATCCACCTGAAGCTGATCAACATGGGCGGCGGCTTCCCGGCCAACTACATCACCCGCACCAACAGCCTGGAAACCTACGCTGAAGAAATCATCCGTTTCCTCAAGGAAGACTTCGGCGACGACCTGCCGGAAATCATCCTGGAACCGGGCCGTTCGTTGATCGCCAACGCCGGCATCCTGGTCAGTGAAGTGGTGTTGGTCGCACGCAAATCCCGCACCGCCGTCGAGCGCTGGGTGTACACGGATGTGGGCAAGTTCTCCGGCCTGATCGAAACCATGGACGAAGCCATCAAGTTCCCGATCTGGACCGAAAAGAAAGGCGAAGTGGAAGAAGTGGTTATCGCCGGCCCGACCTGCGACAGCGCCGACATCATGTACGAGAACTACAAGTACGGTTTGCCGCTGAACCTGGCGATCGGTGATCGTTTGTACTGGCTGTCGACCGGTGCGTACACCACCAGCTACAGCGCCGTCGAGTTCAATGGCTTCCCGCCGCTGAAGTCGTTCTACGTGTAATACCGCTTGCTGTAACAACAGAAGGTCCATGACATGTCATGGACCTTTTTTTATGCCCGGGACCAGTACCGCATTTGTTCAGCCATCGACTTGACCTCTTCCAGCACATGCTCGACCTGCGCCAGAGCGCAGTTCAATTGCGAGAGTTTAATAGTCGGCCTGACGTTACGTAATTCAAGCTCAGCTACCGTCAGAAAGTGCTGCATTGCATAGAGGAAGTCGCTCAGATTGTGAATCGCCGAGCAGGCCTCTGTCTTGATCGCGAACAGTTCACGCAGATGCTCGTTCGCCCGCGCCTGACGCGCCTGTGCAGAATCGCCTGGACTGGCAGCGCCACTCAGCCCGGGCAGGCCTGATCCGCCATCCACGTACCAGGCTTCAAGTCGGGAATAGCGCGAGTGGCACTCACAGGATTTCAACGTCAACGACCGGAAAAACCGCTCGAACACGTTCTGGATATCATTGTGCAATTCCTGCGGCACAGCCTTGAAGTCCAACAGTGCAGACTTGGTACGACCCAGGCGCAGAGAAAGCTCGAAAGCCAGGCCGTCGACATCACTGGGAGGAAACCAGATCCACCACTGCGATCGGGACAGGCTGAATAATTTGTAGTTCACGGAGCTGATACTGAAAGAGCGGCCTTGCTTGTGCGACAGTTTGGCCAGTATTTGGCACTCCACGGTAAACACCTCGATGGAGTGCAAGTTCTCATCACACACCTTACCCAGCGCCGAAATATCAGCCTCAAGCCGTTCCAGATAACCGGTACTGAATGAAGCCAGCACTTTAAGACGCTCGGCGTCAGGTCCTGTCGTCGGCACATGTCCCTGACGCTGCAAGTTGTCCGAATGGCTTTTCAGTTGATCCAGCGTGGCGGGAAGTGCGCGGAGGAAATCGAAGTATTTTTTCAACGCAACGAAATGCGTCTTCGCAAGCAAAAACTCATACATGGCAAATAACCTGATGACACTGACGAAGGCCAGCGTGGAGAGCTGTCACTGATCACTATCAGGCAAGGGTCGCCATGCTCGATGAAAGCCACCCCTGCCATCAGTGAATGCTGGCGTTACGGCCGTGAAATTGGCGTCAGGAAGCCAATGAACTGGCTCGCTTCTTTAATGGCCCTGGCACTGCGCGTCGCGACATCACCCGTCGTGTCGCCCTCCATGACCGTCAGGAATTGCTTGAATGCAGCAACAGCCAGCTTGTACTCGCCCACATAACGCTGGCGTTGGTCGTCCAGCGCATGAATCAAGTGGATAAACTCGATCTTGCCCACCGACTGATCGATATCCCGGTCTTTGAGCGCAATCTTTCGACCAAGCTCATTGACCTTGTCCTGAAGCTTGTTGCTTTCATGGATCATGTTGATGAAGGTGATGCCTGCGTTGATATCGGCCATGGCTTTCTTCAGTTCATCGATCGCAAACATCACGATCTGAGCTTGCGGCGGCGCCATGCCCAGCTCTTTGAGCTTGTCGATGGTCAAGGCAATGTCTTTGCCAATTTTCTCGATACCGGCTTTTTCGATTGCGCTGATTGCCTCGGACAAAACCTTGAGCTCACGTTGAAGCTTGACCTGAGTCTCGCTCAACGCTTGTTTGGACTCTTTGGCATCGAGTTGGTCTTTTTCCAGGCCAGCGATGTAACCCAATGTGGTACGTCGGTCATACCCGTCGCTGATGTTGGCCAGGCGAATACTCACTTTGCTCGCCTCGCTGCGCGTGATGGCGAGCATTTTTTTCAATGCCGCAATGAGATCCTCTTCAATCTCGTCGAACTCCTCGGAACCCTCAACGGCACCGGTCAATTCCTTTTCAAGCGCCACTAACTTACGAACCTTGGACTCCAGGTCCATCTTGCTGTTGAGGCTCGATTCACGCAGATCCCGGGCTGCGGCACCGACATCGCCGAGCAATCTTTGAAAGCGATCGAATACTCCCGGCAAGTAATTGAGCCGGATAAAAAGGGCTTCGGCCGCGACAGCATCGTCACGCATCGCGTGATGGCTGTCCTTCAGAACCTGAAGATTCGGCTCCGGGTAGTTCTGCTTGATGGAAAAAGTTGTCATTCTGGGTACCGCCCTTCCTTGGTCCTGGTTGTATTCCCGATCCGCTTCCTTGAACACTTCGATCAAGAGGTCCGCATCATTGTGGATTTGCACCCAAGGGCCGACGACCTCTCGGAACGACGACATGAAGCGCCTCAAAGTCAGCGCATCGGTGATGCCCAACATGGCGGTCGACGATTCATCGACGTACCGATGCATCACATTCCAGACGTGTATGAGATTCTGCGTGGCCAGATCAGCATCAATGGCGATGACGGTCAGGTTTTGCAGATCCTGTTCGACACGCTTTAACGAACCGAGGGTCTGGTTCATGTTTCTCAGGACTTCAATGTCTTTGTCCTGCGCCGCGTTCAGTTCCTTGCGTACGGCTCGTACCGCCTCCGCTTCGACACCGTAGTAAATAGCCATTCCCAAGCCGAAAAGATTCAACCCGGCTGCCGAGCCCAGCGCCTTGTCGACCAACGCCTGGTATTGGGTATTCTTTTCCAGAATCTCTTCGGCACGACGGGCGATGACTTCATCGAGTTTCTTGACTTCCGCTGGATAGGAATTGGTTTGAATCAATGCCACGCGCAACTTGATACCTGGAAGCACTTTTTCACGCAGGTCATAACCAAACTTGTCCAGATCGGTTTTTATACCCCGGACACTCACCAGATTGGATGCAACCCTGTCGAATATTTTACCCAGGTAAAACTTCATGTCCGGAATCGTATCCGCATCAAGTTCTATACCGGGAAATTTATCGCCCAGTTCAAGTTGCAACTTTTTCAGTTGCTCCAGTGTTTTGACATTGTACTTTTCAAGCAATGGACCGGACTTCAGATCAAGGTAGACCTCTTCCATGTCTTCGCCGTAGCGCTGCATGCTTGCGCCAAACAGCTTCAGTTCGGTCCCGGTGATCATGATGCGTTCGCGTAGCGGTGACCAGCGCCTGGCATGATCACGAGTCTCGGCAAACGTCTTCAGAAAATCGGCGGCCCTAAGCCCGGCACCGCCATCCTGGCCTGCACCGAAGCGCAGATAGTCGGTGACATCCTTCAATGTATACGGAAGGGCCAAGCCTGCGGCTTCATACTTGCGCAGATCAATGATCTGTTTTTTTGTCAGTAACAAACCGGCTTCACGCGTCACATTGTCCGCATCCGCGCTGGACGCATCGGACAGGATCTTTGGAACTTCGGTTGCAAACTCGGTAATTTTCTCGTAGTTCGCCCCCCGTAAAGAGTTCTCCCACAATGTGTCATTGCTCATAACTACTCCATTAACTATAGGCATGAATATATTTAGATAACTTAAAGCAGATCGTAACAGGGCACTGTCAAATCCAATTTAACTGCGCCGAACAAAAGACTAATCCACTTATAAAAGTGCTGTCAAAGAAACCCTGAGGGGCATATATAAGAAAAGAATACAAACCTGCAAAACAACCCACTTCATGTTTATATGAAGCGTCTTTCAGGTTCGACCGAACAGTGTTTGTTCGTGATGGGCAAACTCCTCAGCCAAACACTTGAGCGCAGGGTCGGACGCTTCGCGCAAGCGTTGGACACTGACCCGCAGGAACCGCTGATTGCCGTTGACCATCGCCTGGCGCAACCAGGCCATTCCTTCGTCAAGCCTGCCCTGCTCCACCAAAACCGCGCCATGACTGAACTGCCCGCGAAAATCCCCGGCATCGGCCGAACGTCGATACCACTCGCGTGCGCCTTGCAGATCCGCGGGGCAAATCCGTCCTTCCTCCAGGTAACGCCCAAGCAGGTTCATCGACTTCGCATGGCCCAGCTCCGCAGCGCAGCGATAAAAACTCAGCGCTTGCGGCTGATCTTCGGTCACCCCGCGCCCGGTCGCCAGCAGGTTGGCGTAGTTGTACATCGCCCAATCCAGTCCGGCTTCAGCGCCGACGCGATAATGCTGCGCTGCAACCGAAGCATCTGCCGCACAACCCCAGCCATGTTCATGACAGCGACCGAGCATGTTGCGCGCCATCAGGTGCCCGCGCTGAGCGGCTATCTCGAACCAGCGCAGCGCCAGCGGTTGATCCAGCGCGATGCCCTGTCCGTCCAGCAGAATCTGGCCGAGCAAGGCTTGCGCGTCGAGCACGCCTTCGCGGGCAGCGATCAGGATCGCCTGAGCAGCACGCGCAGGACTTTCCTCAAGCATGGCTTTGAGGTGATCGCCGTCGAGCACTTCCTCGCGGCGCAGTTGAAAACTCATACCTCGACCCAGCGACGCAACAGGTTGTGATACGTGCCGGTCAGGCGGATCAGTGAAGGGTGGTCGGGCATGTCCTGCGTCAGTTGCTGGATCGCTCCGTCCATCTCGAACAGCAAGGCGCGCTGGCTGTCTTCGCGGACCAGGCTTTGGGTCCAGAAGAATGAGGCGAACCGTGTACCACGGGTGACGGCATTGACCTTGTGCAGGCTGGTGCCGGGGTACAAGACCATGTCGCCGGCCGGCAACTTCACGCGCTGGGTGCCGTAGGTGTCCTGGATTTCCAGTTCGCCGCCGTCGTAGTCCTCCGGCTCACTGAAGAACAGGGTCGACGACAAATCCGTGCGCACACGCTCGATGCTGCCTTTGGGCTGGCGCACGGCGTTGTCGATATGAAAATCGAAACTGCCGCCCGCTGTGTAACAGTTCAGCAACGGAGGAAAGACCTTGTGCGGTAACGCCGCTGACATGAACTGCGGATTTTTCCACAACCGTTCCAGCATCGCCGCGCCGACTTCCTTGGCCAGTGGATGACCTTCCGGCAGTTGCAGGTTGTGTTTGGCCTTGGCCGACTGGTAGCCGGCGGTGATCTTGCCGTCGGCCCAATCCGCCTGTTCCAGAGCCTCGCGGATGCGCTGCACTTCTTCTTTAGTGAACAAGCCGGGAATGTGCAGCAGCATGAGGACCACCTGAAGGCAAAGGGGCGTCAATGGTATTGATTCTTATTGACGCTGTAAAACCCCCATGACGAATGAAACAGCAAAAACCGTAAGGGTAAATTGTAAAGAATGTAAATTCAGTGCGAATAGAAACGTTTCGCAATTGATACATAGACGCGTCTACCCTATATTCCGCGGCCTCAAATCCTTGGGGAGGGGAATTCACATGTCACGCCAACAACCACAATTACCTGTCAATTCACCGCGTTTGCTCGCTTCTGCGATTGGCGTGGCAATCACCGCCGGCTCTGCGGGGCATATGGTTTTCGCGGCCGAAAAGACCGAAAAAGCGCCGAACAATGCGATTTCCCTGGACGCCACTGCCATCACCGGCGAAACACAGGACGATACCTCCTACAAGACCGATACCTCGGCCAACAAGAAATACACCGCACCGCTGCGTGAAACGCCGAAAAGTGTCACCGTGATTCCGCAGCAGGTGATCCGCGACACAGGCGCTACCAGCCTGGTCGACGCCTTGCGCACGACACCCGGCATCACCTTCGGTGCTGGCGAAGGCGGTAACCCGGCGGGCGACCGTCCGATCATTCGTGGCTTCAGCGCTGAAAGCGACACGTTCGTCGACGGCATGCGCGACCCGGCGTCCCAGAGCCGCGAAATCTTCAACGTTGAATCGATCGAAGTCAGCAAAGGTCCGGGGTCGGCCTACACCGGCGCCGGCTCCACCGGTGGCAGCCTGAACCTGGTGAGCAAGACCGCCAAACTGGGCAGTTTCTACAATGGCGGCTTCACCTGGGGCTCGGATCAGACCAAGCGCACCACACTCGACCTGAACCAGCAGATGACCGACACCTCGGCCTTCCGCCTGAACCTGATGAAACACGAAGCCAATGTCGCCGGCCGTGACACCGTGGACGTCAGCCGCTGGGGTGTCGCGCCGACGTTCGCCTTCGGCCTGGGCACCGATACCCGCATGACCCTCGGTTACTACCACGTTGAAACCGACGACATGCCGGACTACGGCATTCCGCTGACCCTGAACCCGGCCCGCAGCAAGTACAACGTCGACAAACCAGTGCATGTCGACCGCGACAACTTCTACGGCGTCACCAGCCGCGACTTCCGCGAGACCACCAATGACAGCGGCACCTTCAAGATCGAGCACGATCTGAATGAAGACCTGACCGTGTCCAACAGCTTCCGCATGTCCCGTTCGACGCTGGACTACATCGTCACCAACCCGGACGACAGCAAGGGCAACGTCGCCAAGGGCAGTGTGTACCGTGGCGCCAAGAGCCGTAATTCGACGTCCAGCGGCTGGATCAACCAGACCGACCTGAGCGCCAAGTTCGACACTGGCACCATCGCACACAGCCTGGTCACCGGTATTGAGTTCTCTTATCAAGACACCCACAACCGCCCTTACATCCTGACTTCGGCCGCCAGCGGCACGACGTGCAACACTGCACTCTTCCGCTCCGGCGACTGCACCAGCCTGTACAACCCGACGCCTGGGGATACCTGGAACGGCAAGATCACCGACAGCGCCGCGTTCACCGACACCGACACCAAAACCGCCGCGGCCTACGTGTTCGACACGCTGAAGTTCAACGATCAATGGTCCCTGAACCTGGGCCTGCGTTATGACAACTACCAGGTCGAATCCAGCGGCCACGCCAACGCTAGCAGCACAGCGCCGGCGAACGACTTCTCCCGCGAGAACACCAGCGACCTGGTCAACTACCAGATCGGCGTGGTCTACAACCCGTTGCCTAACGGCAGCATCTACGCGGCCTACTCCACCTCCAGCAACCCGTCCGGTGAAACCAGCGGCAACGGTGGCCTGGATCTGGCGGCGAACAACACCGATCTGGACCCGGAAAAGAACCGCAACTACGAGATCGGCACCAAGTGGGACTTCTTCGGTGACGACCTGTCGCTGACCGCTGCACTGTTCCGCACCGAGAAAACCAACGCACGCATGAACGATCCGGATGGTGCCACCTCGCAAGTGCTGGATGGCGAGCAAACCGTCAACGGCCTCGAGCTGACGTACACCGGTAAGCTGACCCGCAACTGGAGAGTCTTCGGCGGCTACACCTACATGGAAAGCGAAGTGGTCAAAACCACCCTCGCCGCCGATGAAGGCAACCACATGCCGAGCACCCCGCGGAACAACTTCACCCTGTGGTCGACTTACGACGTGGTGCCGGACAAGCTTACCGTGGGTGCGGGAGCCACTTTTGTTGACTCGCAGTTCGGCAACATCGCCAACTCGGTGGAGATCCCGTCCTACTGGCGTTACGACGCGATGGCCAGCTACCGCCTGACCAAAAACGTCGATCTGCAACTCAACGTGCAGAACCTGACCGACAAGCGTTACTTCGACCAGATACTGCAGACCCACTACGCCCACGTAGCGGCCGGCCGTACCGCCCTGCTGAGCGCCAACTTCCACTTTTGACCACACCACAACCCTGTAGGAGCAAAGCTTGCTCGCGAAGACGTCGGCATAGACAGCATTTATGTTGCCTGACACACCGTCATCGCCAGCAAGCTGTGCTCCTACAGGTGTGCAGATGAAGGCTGGAATCAGGGAAAGGCCCCGTTCACGCAATTGAACGGGGCTTTTGTGCGTAAAAAAGAATGCTTCTCGACAGCCCACGGCATAATGCGCGCCGTGATGACAATTTCGAACGAACAAGGCGAGTGACGTGTTGAAGAAAACCCTGTTCCAGTTGCACTGGTTTTTCGGTATCAGTGCCGGGCTGGTCCTGGCCCTCATGGGCATCACCGGGGCGATAGTGTCGTTTGAGGATGAAATCCTGCGCGCACTCAACCCGTCGGTGTTGCAGGTCGAGAAACAGGTCGCCGGCGTGCTGCCGCCCGCTGAGCTGGTGGAAAAAATCGAGGGTGCATCGGGCAAGAAAGTCTCGATGCTCTGGGTCGACACCGACAGCGGTAACGCCGCACGGGTGAACTTCACCCCGCCACCGGGTGAGCGTCGCGGGGAGATGCGCTACTTCGATCCGTACACCGCCGAGTTCATGGGCGACGCCACCGGCCAGGGTTTCTTCGACCTGATGCTGAAACTGCACCGCTTCCTCGCCATGGGCGATACCGGTCGGCAGATCACCGGCGCGTGCACACTGATTCTGCTGTTCTTCTGCCTGTCCGGCCTGTACCTGCGCTGGCCGCGTCAATGGAAAAGCTGGCGCGCCTGGCTGACCCTCGACTGGAAGAAAACAGGCCGCAGCTTCAACTGGGATTTGCACTCGGTGGCCGGCACCTGGTGCCTGGTGTTTTATCTGTTGGCAGCGCTGACCGGGTTGTCCTGGTCCTATGAGTGGTACAACAAGGGCCTGACCCGATTGCTGTCCGATGCGCCGCAGAATGAACGCGTTCGCAATCGTGGCCCGGCACCGGAAGGCCCGGCACCGACGGCCGATTACGCATCGATGTGGAGCAGCATTTACAGCGCTGCCGGCCCGGCATTGAGTGCGTACAACATTCGTATGCCGCCTGTGGCCGGGCAACCCGCGACGGTGTTCTACCTGTTGAACACCTCGCCCCACGACCGCGCGCTGAACCAGATCACCCTCGATCCGGCCACCGGCGTCGTCAAACGCCATGACCGCTACAGCGACAAAAGCTTCAAGGCGCAACTGCTGACGAGCATCTACGCGCTGCACGTCGGCAGTTACTTCGGGATTGTCGGGCGGATCGTCCTGACGCTCAGCGCGCTGACCATGCCGCTGTTTTTTGTCACGGGCTGGTTGCTGTACCTCGATCGTCGACGCAAGAAAAAGCAGATCAAGGACGCCCGCAAAGGCCTCGAACAACCGGACAGCGATGCTCCGGCGTGGCTGATCGGCTTCGCCAGCCAAAGCGGGTTTGCCGAACAACTGGCGTGGCAGACCGCCGGCCAACTGCAAGCAGCAGGCCTGCCGGTAAAGGTTCAGCCACTGGCCAGCGTCAGCGAGCATGACCTGCGGAACTCCGGCAATGCGCTGTTCGTCGTCAGCACCTTCGGCGACGGCGAAGCGCCGGACAGCGCCCGTGGTTTCGAACGCAAAGTGCTGGGCCGGGCATTGAGCCTGGAGAGCCTGAATTATGCGGTGCTTGGATTGGGTGACCGGCAGTATCAACACTTCTGCGGTTTCGCCCGACGCTTGCATGCCTGGCTCGGCGAGCACGGCGGCAAGCATTTGTTCGCGCCAGTGGAAGTCGACTGCGGCGACCCTTACGCCTTGCGTCACTGGCAGCAGCAACTTGGTCTGCTGACCGGACAAGCCCCCGTGGACACCTGGCAAGCGCCAAGCTACGACAACTGGACGCTGAGCCGCCGCGACGTGATGAACCCGGACAGCAGCGGCTCGCCGGTGTATCTGCTGGGCCTCAGCGCGCCGACCACCAGCAGTTGGCTGGCCGGTGATCTGGTGGAAGTGTTGCCGCGTAACTGCCCATGGGCAATCGAGCATTTCCTCGATGGCCTCGGGATCGACGGGCGCGCCTCGGTGATACTCGATGGCCTGTCGCAAGCGCTGGAACAAGCACTCGCGACTCGACAATTGCCCGAGAACCGTACGCACCTTGTCGGCTTGCACGCGCAAGCACTGGTGGATGCTTTGGTGCCGCTGGCCATGCGCGAATACTCCATCGCCTCGATTGCCGCCGACGGTGTGCTGGAACTGATCGTGCGCCAGGAACTGCACCCCGACGGCAGCCTGGGTATCGGCTCCGGATGGCTGACCGAACACGCCCCGGTGGGCAGCACCATCAGCCTGCGGGTGCGCCGCAACAGCGGTTTCCATCTGCCGGTCGAACCGCTGCCGATGATCCTGCTGGGCAACGGCACCGGCCTGGCCGGGCTGCGCAGTTTGCTCAAGGCGCGGATCGCCGATGGGCAGCAACGTCACTGGCTGTTGTTTGGCGAACGCAATCGCGAGCACGACTACCTGTGCCGCGACGAACTTGAAGACTGGTTGATTTCAGGGGATATCGAGCGTCTGGACCTGGCGTTTTCGCGGGATCAGGCCGAGAAGATCTACGTGCAGGATCGCCTGCGTGAATCCGCCGGTTTGCTCAAGCAATGGCTGGATGACGGTGCCGTCATTTACATCTGCGGCAGCTTGCAGGGAATGGCTTCGGGGGTGGATCAGGTGCTCAACGAAGTGCTCGGGGTTGAAGCAGTCGAAAGCTTGATCGAGCAAGGCCGCTACCGCCGCGACGTTTATTGACCCCCTCCCCCCTGTAGGAGCCAGCTTGCTGGCGATGGCGATATCAAAACCGCCATCGCCAGCAAGCTGGCTCCTACAGGTCATTGTGGCTGCAACTTCTGCTCAAACACACTGACCCCATCCAGATCCCGCAACACCACACTCATCTCCCCCGTCGCCCCCTCAATATTCACCTCGCCAAAAAACTGAAACCCGGCAAACGGCGACATGTTCTGCGCCGACGGTGCTTTCTCGAACACAACCTCTGGCCCGAAGGTTTTATCCAGCGGATTAGGCCCGAAGCTCCCCGCGTTCAACGGTCCGGCAACAAACTCCCAGAACGGTTCGAAATCCTGGAACGCGGCACGATCCGGATGGTAGTGATGCGCCGCGCAGTAATGCACATCCGCCGTCAGAAACACGAAATTGCGCACCTGTTGCGCCCGCAGAAAACCAAGCAGTTCGGCGATTTCCAGCTCACGCCCCTGGGCCGCGCCCGGATCACCGTTGGCCACCGCTTCCCAGCGCGCCACGCCGGGGCTGACTTCGCCGTCAGGCACACCGAGGCCGATCGGCATATCGGCGGCAATGACTTTCCACTGGGCGCTGGAGGCTTTCAATTCACGCTTGAGCCAGTCCAGCTGTTCACGCCCGAGAAAGGGTTTGGCTGCACCGAGGTTGTCATCATTGGCCTCGCGATAGCTGCGCATGTCGAGCACAAAAACATCGAGCATCGGCCCATAACCGATCTTGCGATAGATCCGCCCGCCGTTATCCGCGCTCTGCAACCGCATAGGTGCATATTCCAGCCACGCCTGACGTGCGCGGCCTACCAGGCTGTGGATATCCTTGCTCTGGTAACGCTCATCCAGTTGCTTACCCGGCGACCAGTTATTAACCACTTCGTGGTCGTCCCACTGCCAGATCTGCGGCACTTCGGCGTTGAAGCGACGGACGTTTTCGTCCATCAGGTTGTAGCGGTAATTGCCGCGATACTCGTCGAGGGTTTCGGCGACTTTGCTCTTGGCGTCGCTGGTGATGTTGCGCCACACGCGACCACTTTCAGTCACAAGTTGTGCCGGCACCGGGCCGTCGGCGTAGATGGTGTCGCCGCTGTGGATAAAGAAGTCCGGCAGGCGCAAACGCATGGCTTCGTAGATGCGCATGCCACCGATGTCCGGGTTGATGCCGTAGCCCTGGCCAACGGTATCGCCGCTCCAGACGAAACGGATGTCGCGCAGGGTTTGCGGCACGCTGCGCAAGTGGCCAAACCAGGGTTCGCTGGTGACACCGCTCTGGGCGTCTTCGAAATGCACGCGATAGAAAATCGCCTGGTCGGCGGGCAGACCGGTGAGCTCGACCCGCGCGGTGAAATCGCTACGGGCATCAGCCAGCGGCGAAACAAAACGCCGAGGGTTGGTGAACAGACTGCGGGTGTCCCATTCCACCACCATCCGCGCCGCACGATCGCTGCGGCTCCAGACCATCGCCCGGTCGCCCAGCACGTCGCCGGACTGCACGCCATCGGTGAGTTGCGGCCGATCCTTGACCGAGGCAATCACCGCCGGCGCAAGACCAGGAAGCAGAATCCCGGCGCCGACTGCTTGCATGACACGACGGCGACCGAGGTTGAATTCGCTCATGGTGTTCTCCCTGAAAAAGGAAAAACTAAAACATGGCCGTGTGAACCGGGCATGACACAAAACCTGCCAACGTCGCAGATCCCCTGTGGGAGCGGGCTTGCCCTCGACTACGGGTTAACCGTCACCATTTTCGTTGAATCTTAAACCGTCATCGCGAGCAGGCTCGCTCCCACAGTGACCGCGTCCGTCCGGGCAACTCGGTCACCTGTGGGAGCGAGCCTGCTCGCGATGAACGATAACGCGGTCTTACCGACTCGCCCCCATCTGCAACACCATGAAATAGGAAATTTCAGCGCCGCTTTTAGGAAACGTCCTAACGCCTACGCCTGAGCGTCCCGGATAGGGTTGAGGCAAACCCGGCTACACGCCGGGATTGTCCAAGGACGAAAAAGAAGCGCTGATGAAAAAGCTCGGTTTCCCGGAATCCCCGGACTATCTGCCCGCCCCAAGACAACTCCCCACGACGGAGGAAGTGCAAGCCTTCCAGGATGCTGGTGCAGCGGTATCCGCCAAGAACGAACGGCATGAACTGGACGCTAATGCCCGTTGGGAGGCCCGTCGAAAAACACGACAAAACGCTCTCGACACAACGTCCGATTCGCACTTCAAAGGTTGCGTGTTCGCCAAAAGCTGCAACCTCCCGGACGGTGTCATCAATCACAACAACCACGCCGGTTATGTCCCCGTCGAGAAACTGGCTGACTACGGGTTGTGGGCTGTACTGGGCACCGGCGCGGCGATTACCGCCGAAGGCACACCGCTGAAATGGGTGGCCGGCTCGTCGACGGGCAACGCCTTGGCCCAACGTCTCGGTGGTTCGCTCGCCCTATCGCTGACGGGTTCAGTGGTGGCGACCGGGGCAGCCGTCGGGACAGTGGCGCTGCTAATGCCCAACACCCGCCTTTCGCCCGACAGCGCCTTCTACAAAAACGAACAGTACGCGGCACTGGAGGCGGGACGCACCCGTGTACGCGTCAACGTAAAGGTCTTGCCGGACAACGCCATCAGCGCTTACGGCTTCTACACCGGCGGAAAAAAAGACTGGGAGTTTGTCCCCGTCATCAAGGCCCGAAAGGACGGCGAGCAGTTCATCGCCGACCTCGGCAACGGCATCGGCCTGACCTGGACGCCAGCCGCCAATCCTGACGACGCCCCAACTGTCCCCGCCCTGGAAGGTGCCCCGCCACTACCGACGATATGGGTGTACC
>NZ_JAGYGF010000080.1:0-18099 GCF_019947305.1 Pseudomonas sp. BF-RE-21
CCGCACACCCCGCCCTGCGCGCAAGAAGCCTGACCCCGCCACCCCGGCCAAAGCCGTGGAACCGCGTGAAAAGGCCAGCTTGCACCCGCGCAACCGCCATCAGGGTCGTTACGACTTCCCGGCGCTGATCAAAACCACGCCGGAACTGGCGAAGTTCGTGATCATCAACCCGTACGGCAAGGAAAGCATCGACTTCGCCAGCCCGGACGCGGTGCGGGTGTTCAACCGGGCGCTGCTGAAATCGTTCTATGGCATCGCCCATTGGGACATTCCGGCCGATTACCTCTGCCCTCCGGTGCCGGGCCGTGCTGATTACGTGCACTTCCTGGCCGACCTGCTGGCCAGCGTCAATGACGGCGAAATCCCGCGTGGTGCGCCGGTCAAGGTGCTCGACATCGGCATGGGCGCCAACTGCGTCTACCCGCTGATCGGCTACAGCGACTACCGCTGGCACTTCCTCGGTTCGGAAATTGACCCGACGGCCGTGGCCGCCGCCAAAGCCATCGTCCAGTCCAATGGTCTGAACAAGGCCATCCAGCTGCGCCAGCAGACCAATCCCAAGCACATTCTGCTGGGCTTGCTCGAACCCGGCGAACGCTTCGACCTGACCATGTGCAACCCGCCGTTCCACGCTTCGATGGACGAAGCGACCAAAGGCAGCGAGCGCAAATGGCGCGCCTTGGGCCGCGCCGACCCGAAACGCAAACTGCCGGTGCTGAACTTCGGCGGTCAGTCGGCCGAATTGTGGTGCGAAGGTGGCGAAGCCCGTTTTGTGACGCAGCTGATTGCCGAAAGCGCGCACTTTCAGCACAAAGTGCTGTGGTTCAGCACCCTGGTATCGAAAGCCTCGAACCTGCCGGCGATTGAGACGGCGCTGAAAAAGGCCGGGGTTCTGGAAAGCCAGGTCGTGGAAATGTCCCAGGGCCAGAAGCAAAGCCGCTTCGTTGCCTGGACCTTCCAGACCAAATCCGAACAGCAGGTCTGGCGGCGCGAGCGTTGGGTTAAAAAAAGCTGAGTAACTGACCAACGGAGATCAACTGTAGGAGCGAGCCTGCTCGCGATGGCGGTATGTCAGTGACAATAATATTGCCTGACACACCGCAATCGCGAGCAGGCTCACTCCCACATTGGTTTTGTGTTGTCTGCGGGTCAATCGCCAAATCACAGGCACAAAAAAACCGTGCCCGGATCACTCCGGAGCACGGTTTTTTTTACTGCGTCTTACTTGTTAACAGCGTCGGTCAGGCCTTTGGCCACAACCAGCTTGATAACTTTCTTGGCAGCGATTTCGATGGCAGCGCCAGTCGAAGGGTTACGGCCGGTACGGGCAGGACGCTCAGTCACTTTCAGCTTGCCGATACCTGGCAGAGTGATTTCGCCGCCGTTTTCCAGCTGATCGGCAACGATTTGGCCCAGTTGGTCCAGAGCGTTACGCGCGGTGGTTTTTGGCGCGTCGATAGCTTCAGCGATGTCGGCGATCAGTTGGTCTTTAGTAAGAGCCATGTAGTGTTCCTTCCCTATCAAATTCATATGGATTGCAGAGTGCAGTGTCAGCCATCGAGCCCGATCTTCTGGATCTGGCACCCTCGGCCAATAACCACGGGATCGGGGTTATAGATACCGAAATCAGGGTTTGGTTCGACCTGACAAATGCTGAATGCACGCTTAACGCAGTGACTTCGCGTAAGACCGGGCAAAACTAGCACAGAGACGGGGAAATATCCGCCTCTAGCTACCCATTTGGTCAGCTTTATTGCTCTAAAACAGGAAAAAACTGCATAAGGGCCGTCGGTCGGCTACGAATTGCCCTTCGCACCACGCCAAAACCAGCGGTTGCGGTACACTTGGCACTTTTTTGGGAGCCTGCCCTGCTCTCTCCAACCAGCCGTATCAAACAGCCGAGAAGCCCATGCCGATCCGTCATTGCATCGTCCACCTGATCGACAAAAAACCCGACGGCACGCCCGCAGTTCTCCACGCTCGCGACTCTGAACTGGCCGAGTCGAGCGCCATCGAGAACATGCTTGCCGACCTCAACGAGAGCTACAACGCCAAACAAGGCAAGGCCTGGGGTTTCTTCCATGCCGAATCCGGGGCGCACCCGTTCAGCGGCTGGCTGAAGGAATACCTCGACGGCGGCAAGGACTTCACAGCGTTCAGCCGCGTGGCGGTGGAACACCTGCAGAAGCTGATGGAAGAGTCGAACCTCTCGGTGGGCGGCCACGTGCTGTTTGCGCATTACCAGCAGGGCATGACCGATTACCTGGCGATCGCGCTGCTGCACCACAGTGAAGGTGTTGCCGTGACCGATCAGCTGGACGTGACCCCGTCCCGCCACCTCGACCTGGGCCAGTTGCACCTCGCAGCGCGAATCAACGTCTCCGAGTGGCAGAACAACAAACAGTCCAAGCAGTACATTTCGTTCATCAAAGGCAAGAACGGCAAAAAGGTTTCGGAGTATTTCCGCGACTTCATCGGCTGCCAGGAAGGCGTCGACGGCCCGGGCGAAACACGCACGCTGCTCAAGGCGTTCAGCGACTTCGTCGAAAGCGAAGATTTGCCGGAAGAGTCCGCCCGCGAAAAAACCAAGACCCTGGTGGATTACGCCAGCAGCCAGGCAAAAATGGGCGAACCCATGGGCCTGGAAGAACTCTCGGAGCTGATCGACGAAGAGCGTCCGAAAGCCTTCTACGATCACATTCGCAACAAGGACTACGGGCTTTCGCCAGAGATCCCGGCGGACAAACGCACCCTGAACCAGTTCCGCCGCTTCACCGGTCGCGCCGAAGGTCTGTCGATCAGCTTCGAAGCGCACCTGCTGGGCTCGAAGATCGAATACGACGAAGAAGCCGGCACGCTGATCATCAAAGGCCTGCCGACTCAGCTGACTGATCAGCTCAAGCGACGCAACTGATGCTTGGCAGCGTGCTGAAGAAATTCCTGCTGATCCTGCTGGTGGTCGTGGTTTATCAGAACTGGGGCAAGATCGAGCGGGTGTTCAACCCCTCGCAGGTGGTGTCGGAACAGACTCAGGCCAAGGCTAACGTCGTGCTCTATGCGACTGAGTGGTGTGGTTACTGCAAACTGACCCGGCGCTTTCTTGATCAGAAAGGCATTCCGTACAAGGAATTCGACATCGAGAAAGACGCCGAGGCGCGCAAGGCTTATGAAGCGTTGGGTGGCGGCGGGATTCCGATCATCGATGTCAACGGAACGCTGATTCGCGGGTATGACCCGGATACCATCCTCGCGGCCTTGAAGTAACTCTCCGGCCCCATACCCCCTGTAGGAGCCGGCTTGCCGGCGATAGCGTCCGTTCAGTCGGTGAATAGGTTGACAGAACCACCGCCATCGCCGGCAAGCCGGCTCCTACAGGGGATTGCGTAGTTGTCCGGAAACCAAGCAGGACCGGTCAGCGTTTTTCAATACGAAACCCGAACCGCGGAAAGTGCACATGCACCACCCCGCCACGCTCGTCTTCACGGCGCAGAATCAATTCCTCACGCCCGGCAAACAGCAACTCCCCGGCCACCGGATCAACACCGTAATCGGTCGCCGTGATAGCCACCTGCTGACCCGCCTCAAACCCGTTCGGCTCTTCGAACTGCTCATCCGGCAACGCGGCAGGCGTAGCATTACGCGCCACCGCCAGCGCCTCCTCGGATGTCATCTCGCTGAACGCACCATGCCCAAAGCCCAAGACCCGTGCATGCCACGCGGCAACCGCCGGGTACGCATCGACCAGCGGTGCAGTCACCGGTGTCGCTTTCAGGAACCACAGCGAATGAGCCAGGGCGAAGTCGGCAATCGACGGTTCACCAAACAGGAAGTCGCCCTGCTCGCGCTGCAGCTGTTGCTCCAGGCGTGACATGATCGTCGGCCATTGATGCCGCGCCTGTTCGGCCGACAACTTTGTCGCACTGCCACCGCTGAAAAAACTGGCGCGATCGGCGAGGAACGCCTTGATTGCTTCCGGCGGCAAATGACCGAAACGCACCGCGACCGACGCAGGCTGAAACACCAGGCTTACGGCATGCTGGAACACCACCGAATCGGCCCACGCGGCGAAGCTCGCGGCGATCATTTCCTGACCTTCCGGGAAGAACGCCGGCAAGGCTTTTTCCTGCTCCAGTCGACGAGCGATTAGCGACGTGTCGCAATAAATATCCGCACCAATCTGCAACACCGGCGTTTTGCGATAGCCACCGGTCAAAGCCGTCAGATCGGGTTTTGGCATCACCGGCGAGATCTTCACCGAGCGCCAGGACAGGCCCTTGAAGCCCAGCAGCAGGCGGGCCTTTTCGGCGAAAGGGGACGTCGGGTAATGATGAAGAATCAACTCGGACATGCTCGGCTCCGCCGCACGAATCAGGAATCTGCAGCTTAGCGCGCAATCCGCGAGCAGCCTACAGATCTGCCTGATGGGAACTGATCAATCAGATTGATAAGCCCGCAGCAAAGGTCGCCACCAGACATTCCTTGGCGCTTTTCTTGAGTTTTTTGATCAGCCGTTCCTGGCGCAGCGCTTCGCTTTTGTCGCGGCAGACTTCGGTGTAGACCAAGGCCACCGCCGGGCTGGAAAGGAAGAACCGCGCGCCTTTGCCGCTCTGGTGAGTGGCGAAGCGGCGGACGGGATCGTCGCTGATCCCGCAGTAGAGCGAACCGTTGGCCGCGCGAACGAGGTAGACGAACCAGGGTTTGCTGACGGGCAGCGTCGGTTCGGCGGCAATGGCGGCGGGTTCGCTCGGCGTGTTCACGTGACGATCAGGGCTTGAAAGAAAACAAGCCGCGATCTTATCAGCGACTGGCCTGAAATGCCTTCAGCCCCTTCAAGGCCTGAGCACGAACGGCGTTTCTCACCAGCGGCGTCCAGCCCAGCAACAGGCCCTTGAACCCCAGCGCCTGACGCGACCAGGTCCACAGATCAAAACGGTCGTGATGCTCGCAGATCTTGCCGTCGCGAAACACAAAACGCGCCTGAATATCGTTGACCACGGTATTGCCGGTCTGGCTGAACAGGTACGTCGCCACCCAATGCGCGCCGCCGCTGCGATCATCGCTGCGCACGTTATCGAAAGTCAGGGAAAAGTCCTTGGCCCGGGTGGTGAGCATGCGCCACATGTCGCCCGCATCGCGCCCGCGCAATTCGCCAAATGCCGGATCACTGAACACCACGTCGTCGGTGTAGCAGGCGCTCATGGCCTCGGCATCCAGGCGCTGGAAGGCCTCATAGAATCGGGTGATCAAGGCGTTGTGGGCATCACTCATGGGCAAGCTCCCTGGTTTGAAAATGGGTTTCGCAGAATTGCCTGCACGATAGTCAACTAATGTTCGAAACACTACCGGCATTCGTGGCGGGAATACCCTCAGGTGTGCCGAAGCCTAATGCACCATGCCACTCTCACGGGCATACGCAAACAGGTCCACATCCGTGGAAATGCCCAGCCGCTGCATGGCCATGTTTTTCTGTTTGCTGATGGTCGATACGCTGCGTTTGAAGTAGCCGGCGATTTCACTGACGGTCATTCCGCTGGCGAGCATTCTGACCACCTCGTGCTCTTTTGCCGACAGCGCAGCTCCGCAGACTCCCGGCACAGGCAGAATAAAATCAATGAAAAGGACTTTCACAAATGAATCATTACTTCGCTGTCCTTGCGACAACCTTGCTCATCAGCACCACCCAACACAGCTTCGCGGCGTCCACCGTTGACCTGACCGTCAAAGGCACCCTCACCCCGCTCGCCTGCACACCGATGCTGTCCAACAACGGCCTCGTCGACTACGGAAAAATCTCCCGGCAGGACCTCAGCGTCGACAAACGCACGCGACTGCGCGACCAGACGCTCGACCTCACAATTCAGTGCAATGCGCCCGCGCGTTTTGCCTTGCTGATGCGCGACAACCGCGACGGCTCGGCGATCGTCAACAGTGAGATTTACTACGGCCTGAACCACGACCACAGCCACAATAAAATCGGCTTGTATTCACTGAACTTCGATCCGGCCAGCACCGTGGTGGACGACCTGACGCAGGTCTATCGAACCGACTCCACCACGGGCGGCAAGGCCTGGAGTTCGTCGAACAGCCAGGCCATTCCGATTGGCGCCCGAAGTTATCTCGGATTCACTGACATTGCCGGGAGCAGCGCCGGCCCGATTGCCATCCGCACGCTGACCAGCCGGGTGACGGTCGAAACGGTCATCGCGCCCACCTCCGAGCTGGACCTCAGCGCTGAGGTGCAGCTCGACGGTTCGGCAACGCTGGACGTTGTTTACTTGTAGTCAGACCTTTTCGCTGACCACCTGCACGTACAGCGAACGCCCGGCACCGAGGCCGGCAAGGATGGCGCCGAGGCCGATCACAGCGAAGATCCAGCCCACGGCATTCCAGCCGCCGGTCCAGTCATGCACGATGCCGACCGCGAACGGCCCCATGGACGCCAGGGTGTAACCGAAGCCCTGGGCCATGCTCGACAGGTTGGCCGCCACGTGCGAATCCCGCGAGCGCAAGACGATCAGCGTCAACGCCAGGCTGAACGTTCCGCCCTGCCCCAGGCCGAGCAGGATCGCCCAGCCCCACAGGCCTTCGATGGGTGCATAAAGGCAACCGAACAGACCGCCGAGGGTCAGCGCCATGACGATGACGATCGCCAGGCGCTGATCCTTGCCGCGCGTCGCCAGCCACGGTGCGGCCAGCGAACTGGCGAGTTGAACGATCACCGAACCCGACAGCACCAGGCCGGCCTGGGTTGGCGTCAGGCCGCGACCGATCAGGATCGATGGCAACCAGCCGAACACGATGTACGCCAAGGACGATTGCAGGCCCATGTACAAGGTCACTTGCCAGGCCAACGGGTCACGCAACAGACCGCGTACCCGGTAAGCCACGTTGTGCGCGCCATGTTTCTGACCGACTTGCGGCAACCAGAACATCGCCGCCACCAGCGCAGGAATCACCCAGAAGCCAAGTCCCAACGCCCAGCTTTTGTCGAAGTGTTCGCTCAACGGCACGGTCGCGCCCGCCGCCATCGCCGCCCCCAGGCACAGGGCCATGGTGTAGACGCCGGTCATGGTCCCGGCGTGTTTGGCGAAGTCGCGTTTGACGATGCCTGGCAGCAAAACGCCGATCACGCCGATGCTCGCGCCGGCCAGCACGCTGCCGCCAAACAAGCCGATTTCACCGAACGAACTGCGCAGAATGATCCCGCCGGCCAATGTCAGAAGGATGCCCAACACCACGCGCTCAGCGCCGAAACGTCGCGCCAGAATCGGCGCCAACGGCGCAAAAAGACCGAGGCACAGCACTGGCAACGTCGTCAGCAAACCGGCCTGCGCCGCCGACAGGCCCAAGCTTTTCGAGACCTCACTGAGCATCGGCGCCATGCTCGACAGCGCCGGACGCAAGTTCAGCGCAACCAGAATCAGCCCCAGCAACAACAGCCACGGGCGGCGCAGGATTGGCTGACGCTGCTGGACCTGTTCGTCATCGGCCTCGGCGTCGATCAGCAACTCTTCGAGCTCCGCCGTGCGTTTGGCTTCGGTGATCGTGCTGTGGCTGCTGGACATGGCGTTCTCGGTTTCAAGGTTCATTGATCAACTGCCTCGACAAGGCTTTCGCGCGTTCCGGGTCGCGTTGCTCGACGGCATCGAGCAATTCGATATGCAGATCGAACACTTCCTGGCGGCGTGGCGTGACGCTCAAGGTCTGGCGCAGTTGTGCGCCGACGACGCTGGAGAAATAGCGATACAACTCGCTGAGGGTGGGGTTGTGCGCGGCGTCTACCAGACGACGGTGAAACACCAGGTCACAGGCGATGTAGCTGTCGAGATCGCCGTGGTAGTGATCACCGCTGACGTTGAGCGCTTCACGCAGGGCCACGAGGTCTTCGTCGGTCCTGCGCAGCGCGGCAAGGCCGATGGCCTCGACTTCAAGGATGTGCCGGGTTTCCCTGGCCTGCTCAAGCGAGCAGCGCGACAACGCTTTCAGGGTGTCCAGCGGATCGATCACCGCCCGCAGATAGCTGCCATCGCCCTGACGGATTTCGATCAAACCGGAAAACGCCAACACGCGCATGGCTTCGCGGACAGTGTTGCGGCTGATGCCCAATTCGGCAGACAGCTCAGGCTCGGTGGGCAGGCGCTGACCGACAGACCAGACGCCTTCGGTGATACGCAGGCGCAACTGGTCCAGAGCCTGATCAACCAGGGAACGTTTAATGAGTGGAGACATGTCTGACATAAGATTCGCCCTTTCATCCAATCATAGGATGAATTTTCTGACATGTTAGTCAGCATCGCCCCACAGGGCAAACGGTTTACACAAACCCTGTAGGAGCCGGCTTGCTGGCGATTACGGTCTGACATCCCACCTGGATGTCGCCTGATCCCCCGCTATCGCCGGCAAGCCGGCTCCTACAATTCCGCGCCCGGCTCGCCATCTCGCACACGACACACCCCCTGTAGGAGCCGGCTTGCCGGCGATTCGGTCTGACATCCCACATGAATATCGCCTGCCCCTCCGCCATCGCCAGCAAGCCGGCTCCTACAATTCCGCGCCCGGCTCGCCATCTCGCATACGACACAAACCCTGTAGGAGCCGGCTTGCCGGCGATTCGGTCTGGCATCCCACATGGATGTCGCCCGAACCACCGCTATCGCCGGCAAGCCGGCTCCTACAATTCCGCGCCCGGCTCGCCATCTCGCACACGACACACCCCCTGTAGGAGCCGGCTTGCCGGCGATTCGGTCTGACATCCCACATGAATATCGCCTGCCCCTCCGCCATCGCCAGCAAGCCGGCTCCTACAATTCCGCGCCCGGCTCGCCATCTCGCATACGACACAAACCCTGTAGGAGCCGGCTTGCCGGCGATTCGGTCTGGCATCCCACATGGATGTCGCCCGAACCACCGCTATCGCCGGCAAGCCGGCTCCTACAATTCCGCGCCCGGCTCGCCATCTCGCACACGACACACCCCCTGTAGGAGCCGGCTTGCCGGCGATTCGGTCTGACATCCCACATGAATATCGCCTGCCCCTCCGCCATCGCCAGCAAGCCGGCTCCTACAATTCCGCGCCCGGCTCGCCATCTCGCATACGACACAAACCCTGTAGGAGCCGGCTTGCCGGCGATTCGGTCTGGCATCCCACATGGATGTCGCCCGAACCACCGCTATCGCCGGCAAGCCGGCTCCTACAATTCCGCGCCCGGCTCGCCATCTCGCACACGACACACCCCCTGTAGGAGCCGGCTTGCCGGCGATTCGGTCTGACATCCCACATGAATATCGCCTGCCCCTCCGCCATCGCCAGCAAGCCGGCTCCTACAATTCCGCGCCCGGCTCGCCATCTCGCACACGACACACCCCCTGTAGGAGCCGGCTTGCCGGCGATTCGGTCTGACATCCCACATGGATGTCACCTGACCCTCCGCCATCGCCAGCAAGCCAGCTCCTACAATTCCGCGCCCGGCTCGCCATTTCGCACACGACACAACCCCTGTAGGAGCCGGCTTGCCGGCGATTCGGTCTGGCATCCCACATGGATGTCGCCTGACCCACCGCTATCGCCAGCAAGCCGGCTCCTACAATTCCGCGTTCGGCTCGCCATCTCGCACACGACACAAACCCTGTAGGAGCCGGCTTGCTGGCGATTCGGTCTGACATCCCACATGAATATCGCCTGCCCCTCCGCCATCGCCAGCAAGCCGGCTCCTACAATTCCGCGCCCGGCTCGCCATCTCGCACACGACACACCCCCTGTAGGAGCCGGCTTGCCGGCGATTCGGTCTGACATCCCACATGGATGTCACCTGACCCACCGCTATCGCCGGCAAGCCGGCTCCTACAATTCCGCGTCCGGCTCGTTATTTCGCACGCGACACAAACCCTGTAGGAGCCGGCTTGCTGGCGATTCGGTCTGGCATCCCACATGGATGTCGCCCGAACCACCGCTATCGCCAGCAAGCCGGCTCCTACAGGGATCGTGGTGTGTTTTTTTCGGGCAAAAAAAACCCGGAACAGCGTCCGGGTTTTTTCACTGCCTGGCTTCGATCAATGCAGGATCTGGCTCAGGAACAGTTTGGTGCGTTCGTTCTGCGGATTGTCGAAGAAGTCGTTCGGCGCGGCCTGTTCAACGATTTCGCCCTTGTCCATGAAGATCACGCGGTTGGCCACGGTGCGGGCGAAGCCCATTTCGTGGGTCACGCAGAGCATGGTCATGCCGTCTTCGGCCAGACCGATCATGGTGTCCAGCACCTCTTTCACCATTTCCGGGTCAAGGGCCGAGGTCGGTTCGTCGAACAGCATGATTTTCGGTTTCATGCACAGCGCGCGGGCAATCGCCACACGTTGTTGCTGACCGCCGGACAGTTGCCCCGGGAATTTATGCGCCTGCTCCGGAATGCGTACGCGTTCCAGGTAATGCATGGCGATTTCTTCGGCCTGGCGCTTGGGCATCTTGCGCACCCACATCGGCGCCAGGGTGCAGTTCTGCAGGATGGTCAGGTGCGGGAACAGGTTGAAGTGCTGGAACACCATGCCGACTTCACGACGGATCGCTTCGATCTGCTTGAGGTCGTTGGTCAGTTCCACGCCATCGACCACGATGCGGCCCTGCTGGTGTTCTTCCAGGCGGTTGAGGCAGCGAATGGTCGTCGACTTACCGGAACCCGACGGGCCGCACAGGACGATACGCTCGCCTTGCTTGACGTTCAGGTTGATGTCTTTCAACACGTGGAACTGGCCGTACCACTTGTTCACGCCCTGCATCTGAATAATGCCTTCAGGGCTCACAGGCTTTTTGATTGCTTCGCTCATTACAGAACTCCTAACGCTTGTGGCCAGTGTCGAGCTTGCGTTCCAGATGCATGGAATAGCGCGACATACCAAAACAGAAAATCCAGAACACCAGGGCCGCGAACACATAGCCTTCAGTGGCCATGCCCAACCATTTCGGGTCGGCGGCGGCTTGTTTGACGCTGTTGAGCAAGTCGAACAGGCCGATGATGATCACCAGGCTCGTGTCCTTGAACAGCGCAATGAAGGTGTTGACGATGCCAGGGATTACCAGCTTCAGGGCTTGCGGCAGAATCACCAGGCCCATGCTGCGCCAGTAACCGAGGCCCATCGCCGCAGCCGCTTCGTACTGACCTTTTGGAATCGCTTGCAGACCGCCGCGCACCACTTCAGCCACATAGGCCGACTGGAACAGGATCACGCCGATCAGCGCCCGCAGCAGTTTGTCGAAGTTCATGCCTTCAGGCAGGAACAGCGGCAGCATCACCGAGGACATGAACAGCACCGTGATCAACGGCACGCCGCGCCAGAATTCGATGAAGGTCACGCAGACCACACGAATCGCCGGCATGTTCGAACGACGGCCCAGCGCCAGCACAATGCCCAGCGGCAACGCACCGGCAATACCGACAGTGGCGATCACCAGGGTCAGCATCAGGCCGCCCCATTGGCTGGTCGCCACTTGGGTCAGACCGAAAACGCCACCATGCAACAGGCACCAGGCAATGATCGGATACAGCACCAGGAAGCTCAGGCCATACACGGCTTTACGGTGAAAGCGCGAGATGAACAATGGCGCCACGCCGATCACCGCCAGCCACACGGTCAGGTCCACGCGCCAGCGCAGGTCCATCGGGTAGTAGCCGTACATGAACTGGCCAAAACGCTGCTGAATGAACACCCAGCAGGCGCCTTCCTTGGTGCAGTCGGCGCGGGTGGTGCCGACCCAGTTGGCGTCGATGATTGCCCATTCCAGGATCGGCGGGACAATCAGGTAAATCAGATAGAACGCAAACAGGGTCAGCAGGGTGTTGAGCCAGCTGGAGAACATGTTTGCGCGCATCCATGCGACCACACCGATGCTACTGCTCGGTGGAGGCATGTCAGGCTTGAAAGTATGAGTACTCATGCGCTTTTCCTTACCGCTCGATCAGCGCAATGCGCTTGTTGTACCAGTTCATCAGCAGGGAAATGCTGATACTGATCGCCAGGTACACGCTCATGGTGATGGCAATTACCTCGATCGCCTGCCCGGTCTGGTTCAGCACCGTACCGGCAAACAACGAGACCATCTCCGGATAACCGATACCGGCCGCCAGCGAAGAGTTTTTCGCCAGGTTCAGGTATTGGCTGGTCAGCGGCGGAATGATCACGCGCAGTGCTTGCGGGATGATCACTTTGCGCAGGGTCGGACCGTTACGCAGACCCAGCGAGTGCGCCGCTTCGGTCTGGCCGTGGCTGACCGACTTGATGCCCGAACGCACGATCTCGGCGATGAACGCCGCGGTGTACACGGTCAGGGCCAGGGTCAACGCCAGCAGTTCCGGGATCAGCACCCAGCCACCGACAAAGTTGAAGCCTTGCAGCTTGGGCATTTCCCAGTGCACGGGTGCACCGAAGATCAACGCGCACAGCGCCGGGATCGCAAAGAACAGCGCCAGGCCAACCCAGAACTTGTGGAACGGCACACCGGTCGCTTCGAAGCGTTTGGTGGCCCAGCGGCTCATCAGCACGATCGCGACAATGGCCACGACGATGCTGATCACAAACGGCCAGAAACCGTCCGCCATCAACGCGGCCGGCATGTTCAGGCCGCGGCTGCTGACGAAGAAGGTGTCGCCGAAGTTATGGCTGTTGCGTGGCCCCGGCATGGTCAGGAACACCGCGAAGTACCAGAACAGGATTTGCAGCAGCGGCGGAATGTTGCGGAAGACTTCCACATAAACAGTCGCCAGCTTGCTGATGATCCAGTTCTTCGACAGCCGTGACACGCCGACGATGAACCCGAGGATTGTCGCCAGGATCACGCCGATGAAAGTCACCAGCAGCGTGTTGAGCAGGCCGATGACAAACACCCGGGCATAACTGTCCGATTCGGTGTAGTCGATCAGGTGTTGAGCGATGCCGAAACCGGCACTGCGCTCCAGAAAGTCGAAACCGGAGGTAATGCCCCGGTGTTGAAGGTTGGTCTGCGTGTTGTCGAACAGGTACCAGCCCATCGAGACCACCGCCACGATGGTGATGATCTGAAATAGCCACGCACGCACTTTGGGATCGCTGAGGCTGAGCCTCTGCTTTGGTGCGCCGATTGAATTTTGCATGAAGTGCCCCGGATGTAATGGAACAGAACATCACCCGGCGGTTGGCCCACCGGGTGATAGAACCATCAGCGCACTGGTGGTGCGTATTGAATGCCGCCGTTGTTCCACAGAGCGTTCAGCCCGCGGTCGATGGCCAGCGGAGTGTCCTTGCCGAGGTTTTTCTCGAACACTTCACCGTAGTTACCGACTTGCTTGACGATCTGCACGACCCAGTCTTTCTTCACTTTCAGGTCTTTGCCGTATTCACCGTCGGTACCCAGCAGACGAGCGACGTCCGGGTTCTTGGTGCCTTTGGCTTCAGCTTCGACGTTTTTCGAAGTGATGCCGGCTTCTTCAGCGTTGAGCATGGCGTAGCCAGTCCAGCGCACGATGGCCAGCCACTCGTCGTCGCCATTACGTACGACCGGGCCCAGAGGCTCCTTGGAGATGGTTTCCGGCAGAACGGTGTAGTCGTTCGGAGTCGCCAGCTTGCTGCGTTGTGCGTAGAGCTGGGATTTGTCGGAGGTCAGCACGTCGCAACGACCGGATTCCAGCGACTTGGCGCTTTCATCGGAGGTGTCGAAAGTGATTGGGGTGTATTTCAGACCGTTGCCGCGGAAGTAGTCGGAAACGTTCAGCTCGGTGGTGGTACCGGCTTGAATGCAGATGGTGGCGCCGTCGAGCTCTTTGGCGCTTTTCACGCCCAGAGTCTTGCTGTTTACCAGGAAACCGATGCCGTCGTAGTAAGTGATGAAACCAGGGAATTTCAGACCCATGCCCGAATCACGGGAGCTGGTCATGGTGGTGTTGCGCGACAGGATGTCGATTTCGCCAGACTGCAGCGCGGTGAAGCGCTCTTTGGCGTTCAACTGACTGAACTTGACCTTGGTCGCGTCGCCGAAGACGGCAGCGGCCACAGCGCGGCAGTAGTCAGCATCGATACCGACGATCTTGCCATTGGCGTCCGGAACCGAGAAACCAGGCAGGCCATCGCTGACGCCGCACTGTACGAAACCTTTCTTCTGCACTGCATCCAGGGTTGCACCCGCCTGAGCGAACCCGCTGACACCGAGTACTGCGGCTGCAGACACGATAGCCAGGGTGGATTTCAACATCTTCATTCAAACCTCCAGTTTTGCTCTTGTTGTGTCGGAGCTTGAGTCCAGTCGCACCCTTATGAGGCGTAGTCGACCCGTGTTGGTTTTTTTTGGGGTCAACCGACGTAGGACCTGCGCTATGAGTCTAGTAGGAGAAAATCCAAATCATGGACCACTCACTTCTCACCAATCGGCCGAACGGGCTGTAGCCCTTTCACGTTCGCGAAGCCCGTAGCGGCCACTGGCGAACATCCATCACCGGATTTTTTGCTATCCCACCACGAACAATGGCCTGATAGTGTTACCGACAGGCGTGGGATTTTTCGTACAGGCTTCCTATAGCAAAGCCCGTACCAGACCGCTCGCCAAAGCGTTTAAGGGACAGGTCAATAGCAAAACTTGTAGCCTTGCGACATCTTCTTAACGGATCAACCAGACGCGCACTCATCTCTCGCACTCAATGAGAGCGCACGCACACAATTGGAGCAGCCATGACCGAGCCCTTGATTCTTGAACCCGTCAAGCCCGCAGACGCCTGCGTTATCTGGCTGCACGGGCTGGGCGCCGACCGTTACGACTTCCTGCCGGTGGCCGAAGCGTTACAGGAAACCCTGCTGAGCACTCGCTTCGTTCTCCCGCAAGCACCGACCCGCGCCGTCACCATCAACGGTGGCTACGAGATGCCGAGCTGGTACGACATATTGGCCATGAGCCCTGCACGCGCGATCAACCGCGAGCAGCTGGAAGCGTCGTCGGACCGGATCATTGAATTGATCGAAGTGCAGCGAGCCAGCGGAATAGACGCTTCGCGGATTTTCCTGGCAGGTTTTTCCCAGGGCGGCGCCGTGGTGTTCCACACCGCGTTCCTGAAATGGCAGGGGCCGCTGGGTGGCGTACTTGCCCTCTCCACTTATGCACCGACCTTCAGCGAAGGACTGGAGCTTTCGGCCAGCCAACAGCGGATTCCGGTGTTGTCGTTGCACGGGCAGTACGATGACGTGGTGCAAAACTCGATGGGACGGACCGCCTACGAGTATTTAAAGCAGCATGGTGTCACCGTGACATGGCAGGAATACCCAATGGGTCACGAAGTGTTACCCGAGGAGATTCGCGACATCGGCACCTGGCTCGGCGAGCGCTTGCGTTAACGGCTCAGCTGAAAAACAGCCCATTGATCCATCCCCCTACGCCGCGCCCGATTCTTGCATTACACTGGCCGCCGTATATTCCTTAACCAATTGATGAGATGACCGTGCTCAAAGCACTCAAGAAAATGTTCGGTAAAAGCGAGACTGAGCAGCTCGCGCCAGTCTCCAGCGCTCCGTCTCACAGCCCCAGCCACCGCACCGACGGTAATCAGCCTGGCCGGGCCGCCCCCGTAGCGGCACCGAAACAAGAGCCTGTGGCGACACCGGCCGCCCAGCCTGTTGAAGCGGCGGCTGCCGAGCAACCACGCAGCGAAGCGCCGAAGCCCGCCAAACCGCGTCGTGAACCCAAGCCAAAAGCGCCGGTCATCCCCTGGAAACTCGAAGACTTCGTCGTCGAACCTCAGGAAGGCAAAACCCGATTCCACGATTTCAAACTTGCCCCGGAACTGATGCACGCCATCCAGGACCTAGGCTTTCCGTATTGCACGCCGATCCAGGCTCAGGTGCTGGGCTTCACCCTCGCGGGCAAAGACGCCATCGGCCGCGCCCAGACCGGCACCGGCAAAACCGCCGCGTTCCTGATTTCGATCATCACCCAGTTGCTGCAAACCCCGCCGCCGAAAGAGCGCTACATGGGTGAGCCACGGGCGCTGATCATCGCGCCGACCCGTGAACTGGTGGTGCAGATCGCCAAGGACGCCGCCGACCTGACCAAGTACACCGGCCTCAACGTCATGACGTTTGTCGGCGGCATGGACTTCGACAAGCAGCTCAAGCACCTCGAAGCGCGTCATTGCGACATCCTCGTCGCCACCCCGGGCCGCCTGCTTGACTTCAACCAGCGCGGCGACGTGCACCTGGACATGGTCGAAGTGATGGTCCTGGACGAAGCCGACCGCATGCTCGACATGGGTTTCATCCCGCAAGTGCGTCAGATCATTCGCCAGACGCCGCCGAAGAACGAACGCCAGACGTTGCTGTTCTCCGCGACCTTCACCGATGACGTGATGAACCTCGCCAAGCAATGGACCACCGACCCGTCGATCGTCGAGATCGAAGCGCAGAACGTGGCCAGCGAAAACGTCGAGCAGCACATCTACGCGGTGGCCGGTGCCGACAAATACAAACTGCTCTACAACCTGGTCAACGACAACGGCTGGGAGCGGGTGATGGTCTTCGCCAACCGCAAGGATGAAGTACGACGCATCGAAGAACGCCTGGTACGTGACGGCGTCAACGCCGCGCAATTGTCTGGCGATGTGCCGCAGCACAAGCGCATCAAGACCCTGGAAGGTTTCCGCGAAGGCAAGATCCGCGTGTTGGTAGCCACCGACGTAGCCGGTCGCGGCATTCACATCGACGGCATCAGCCACGTGATCAACTTCACCCTGCCGGAAGTCCCGGACGACTACGTGCACCGTATCGGTCGTACCGGCCGTGCCGGCGCCGATGGCGTGTCCATCAGTTTTGCCGGTGAAGACGACTCCTACCAGCTACCGTCCATCGAGGCGCTGCTGGGTCGCAAAATCAGCTGCGAAACGCCACCGACGCATCTATTGCGGGCGGTTGAGCGCAAGCGTCCGTAACAGCGGGTCGCAATAAAAGAAGCGCAGCCGGCAACGGACTGCGCTTTTTTTTCGTTCGTCGTTTTTTTTCAAAGGGAGCTTGCCCGACAGAACCAAAAGTCCATAATGGACAAATTAGTTTACTTGCCACTCCCGGAGCCGACCATGTCCAGCACGCCCTATGTGATCACCCAACCCCAGGCCCGCGAACTGCTGGCACAGGTCGACGTTCCGCAGATCCTGCGCAAGCTGTTCCGCGACCTGGCGGCCGGGCAAGCGGTGCAGCCGGCGCAACAACTGGTGGAGTTTCCCAAGGGCGCCGGCGATTTCATCAACTACCTGGGCGTGCTGGCCGAAGACGGGGTGTACGGGGTCAAGACCTCGCCTTACATCGTTCGCGAACAAGGCCCGCTGGTGACTGCGTGGACCTTGCTGATGTCGATGCAGACCGGCGAGCCGCTGCTGTTGTGCGACGCCGGCGAACTGACCACCGCGCGCACCGCCGCGACAACCGCCGTTGCTGTCGACGCCCTGGCTCCGTTGAATGCGCAACGCCTGGCGATCATCGGCAGTGGCAAGGTTGCGCTGGCGCACCTGCATTACGTCAAAGGCCTGCGTGACTGGGAAAGCATCCACCTTTTCTCGCCGAACCTGAGCGACCTCAGCCCTGAAGCCGTGGCGCAGATCAAAAGCCTCGACCCACGGCTGACCCTTGTCGACACGCGCGAAGCGGCCGTTCAGGACGCCGACGTGATCATGCTGTGCACGTCGTCCGCCGGCCCGGTGATCGACCCTTCCAACCTGACCAAACCGGCATTGATCACTTCCATCAGCACCAATGCCCCACGCGCCCATGAAGTGCCGCCGCAGAGCCTCAATGACATGCAGGTGTTCTGCGACTATCGTCTGACCACGCCGGGCTCGGCGGGTGAAATGCTGATTGCCGGCGAACAGCACGGCTGGGACGCAAGCGCCATCGTCGGCGACCTGCCGGGCTTGATCAGCGAAAAAGTCCAGCGCCCCGGCTATGACCGTCACGTGTTCTTCCGCTCCATCGGCCTGGGCCTGGAAGACATCGCACTGGCCAATGCCATCTACCGCCTGAAACCCTGACACCACCCCTGTAGGAGCGAGGCTTGCCCGCGAAGGCGGTGTGTCATTAAACATATATTGAGAATGACACACCGCCTTCGCG
>NZ_JAGYGF010000081.1:0-18040 GCF_019947305.1 Pseudomonas sp. BF-RE-21
CGAGAGGCCGAGCGCAGGTTCTGCGCAGTGGGCAACCCGGCATGGATGCCGGGTTAGCCGCGCACGGCCAGGGATGGCCGATCGCGGCGGGCCCACGGAGCAGGACCGGAGCGAGGGCATGGCGAGCCTTAGCGAGGCACCGAACGAAAGGGGCAAAAGCCCTTGGTTACTTGGGGCTCTTCCAAGTGACTCGCTGTAAAAGCGAAACCATTAGCGGCCGTTACCGCAAAAACGGATATGTACACAAACACCAAGCCAAAAAAAAACGTGCAACCAGCGCGCTCGTCAATGAACACCCCGGTCACACGTACAGGCCCATAACGCCCAAAGGGAAAAACCTCAGGCGACCTCACCAAAAGCCGCCTCAATCAGTCAGCAAAAAACCGCAATCAACCCAGCACTTCCAGCGCCACACTTTCAATCCCGGCCGCATCAAGCCGGTAATGCCGGTAAAGATGAGTCGGCGGCGCAATCAGGCTGTACTCGTCGTAAATGCCATGCCGCCGCACTTTGACCCCAACGCCCTCTTCCGCAATCACCTCACACACCGCCCCACCCAAGCCGCCGATGATGTTGTGCTCTTCCACCGTCAGAATCGCCCGGCTATTGCGCGCCGCAGTCAGCACCGCCTCACGGTCCAGCGGCTTGATGGTCGTCATGTCGATCACCCCCACCGAACGCCCCGCGGCATTCAACGCCCGAGCCGCTTCAAGGGCCGGGTGAACCGTGGAGCCGGTGGCAATGATCGTCAGTTCATCGCCCGTCAGGTGCACGGTGGCTTTGCCGAAGACAAAGTCCGGAACGGTTTCATACACCACCGGATCACGCCCGCGCTGAATGCGGAAGTAGATCGGTTGCGGGTAGTTGGCCGACGCCAGAATGGCCGCCTTGAGCTGATTGCCGTCCGCCGGGGCGACCACTGTGATGTCGGCAATCGAACGCATGATCGCCAGGTCTTCAGTGGCATGGTGCGAGGTGCCGTAAAAGCCCAGGGAAATCCCGGCGTGGTGGCCGATCAAACGTACCGGCAACGCGGAGTACGCCACGTCCATGCGGATCTGCTCGCAGCACAGCAACGGCAGAAACGAGGCAAACGTCGCCACAAACGGCTTCATGCCCACCGCCGCCATGCCGGCTGCCGCCGACACCATGTTTTGCTCGGAAATCCCGAATTGCACGAAGCGCTCCGGGTGCAGCTGCGCAAATTTCGACAGGCCGTTGGAGTACTGCAAGTCAGCGGTGCCGGCGACAATCGGCTCGCCCTGCTCGACCAGTTCGATCAGCGCATCGGACAAGGCATTCAAGCTGGGTGTCTGGCTGTTCAGTTCCCGGTACTGCCAGGAGTTGTTCGACAGAGGTGCGGTATTCATGAGTTAAATCACCTTGCTTTTGATTTCGTCGATAGCACGTTGCGCATCTTCCGGATCGAGATAACCGAGGTGCCAGCCAGGCTCGGTTTCCATGTAGGAAACGCCCTTGCCTTTCACCGTGTTGGCGATGATGCAGACCGGCTGCGTGCGAGTGGTATCAGCCTTGAGGCGACGCAACAGGCGGGTGACCGCCGCCAGGTCATGCCCGTCGACCACGTGGGTTTCCCAACCGAAGGCGATCCATTTGTCCGCCAGCGGTTCGATGCCGATGACGTCGTCGACATTGCCGTCGAGCTGGTAGCCGTTACGGTCGATGATCGCCACCAGGTTGTGGACTTTGTGGTGAGCCGCTCCCAGCGCCGCTTCCCAGACCTGCCCTTCCTGCATTTCACCGTCGCCGAGCATCACGTAGGTGGTGAACGACTTGCCGAGCATGCGCCCGGCCAATGCCATGCCCAGGCCGCCGGACAAGGCGTGCCCGATGGAACCGGAGGAGAAATCCACGCCCGGCACTTTGCGCATGTCGGGGTGATCGCCCAGCGGGTTGCCGAGGCGCGTGTAGTTATCGAGGATCTCTTTCGCAAAGAAGCCCCACTCCACCAGCACCGGAAACAGGCCGACCGCCGCATGCCCCTTGCCCATCATGAAGCGGTCGCGATCAGGCCATTTCGGTTCGCCAAACCGCAGGTCCATCACGTCGTAATACAGCGCGGCGAACAACTCGGCGGCGGAAAAAACAGAGGTGTAGTGACCGACCTTGGCGATCTCGATCAACCGGATGGTTTCCAGGCGAATGAACTGGGCTTTTTCCCGCAGGCGAGCCAGTTCAGTGGCGGTCAGTTCGAACGCGCGATCACCTTCGCGCAGGTCCTGTCTTGTCAAATCAGTCATGTGTAGTGTCCAGGCGCATTACCAAAGTTGCGGCCACATCCGGGACGTGGCCGTACACACGCACGCAATCGCGACAAGGCGATTACTGCGCTTTCAAACGCGGTGTCATGTAGTCGTTCAAACGGGGCATGACCTGCTGCGCCGTCAGCTCCATCGAGCGCCGCCACAGTGCTTCGTCATCCCACTCGTGGAAGGCGGTCATCAAGGTGCCGAACGGCCCGGTCTGCTCACTGAACGCGACCAGTTGTTCGGTCACGGAATTCACGTCGCCGTAAATCACCATTTCCTTGATGCAGTGATCGACCGTCACTTCCGCGTCGGTCATGTCGGGGCGGGTCTTGAAGATCTTGGTGTAGTTGTTGGAGGACAGGTTATCGATCATGTAATCGAAGTAACGGCGCAGGGTGCAGCTCTCTTGCGCCAGGTAGTCTTCGGCCTGGGCCTGGGAGTCGGCGACGAACACCGAACGGGCCACGCGCCAGTTGTTCGCATCGGCCTTGACCCCGGCACTTTCGGCGCCCTGGCAGTAAGCCAGCCAATGCGAGGCCACGGTCGCCGTCGGGTTGAAGTTGGCCGACATCAGGTCCCAGTCTTTGGCCCCGGCCAGTTTCGCCGTTCCGGAAAACGGGCTCATGGCCGTGGTTGCAACCCGTGGGAACGGCTTCTGGAACGGCGTCGGCATGTATCCGATTTCCAGCTCGTGATTCACCGAATCCTTGAGGCTGACCTGGAAGTGCTCCGAGGAAAACTCGTAAGGGGCGCTTGAGTTCCAGATGGCGCGGATCATCTCGTAGCATTCGACCATCATCTGCCCACGGTCCTTGCCGTTGCTGCCGAACACCTCGAAATCCGAGGCCAGGCCACCCGGGCCGATGCCCATGATGAAACGGCCCTTGGACATGTGATCGAACATCGCGGCATCAGCGGCAATCCGCGCCGGAAAATGATGCGGCAGGTTCAGCACCCCGGTGCACAACTTCATGCGCCGGGTCAGCGGAATCAGGGCGGACATGAATTGCAGGGCATTGGTCACCGGCTCCGTGCGTTGCGAGGTGTGCTCGCCGACCCAAAGCTCATCAAAACCGACGGCGTCGGCGTGGACGGCGCAGGCAATATCCTGGTCGTACATCTCGTGATAATCCCAGCCCTTGTGATGAAGGGGCTGCATGAACATGGCAAGTTTCATGTCGTTCTCCTGCTGTTTTCAGTGATCGGTGCGCCGCTTGATATCAATGCGCGGCACACCGCTTTCAGGACGTGCGCTCGTTTTGCAGGCGTGCCAGTGCCGGCGCTGCAAGTCGCAACGTTCAAGGGATGCGTTCAATTTTTCGCGGCGATCGGCTTGAGCAAGCGCAATCAGCCGCGCCTCTTCAACTGCCGTGCAGCAACCAGCCGCCGTCCACCAACAGATCGATACCCGTCACGTAGGAGGCCAGCGGCGACACCAGAAACAGCACCGCATTGGCGATCTCGAAGGGCTCTGCCGGCCGACCCAGTGCAATGTTGTTCAACACGTTGTTCTGTCGGTGTTGCGCCAGCAGCTCCGGCTCCAGATTGCCTGGCGTTGCCGTCAGCCCGGGGGATACCGAGTTGACGCGAATGTTGAAGGCGCTCAGGTCCTTGGCCAGGCTTCGCGTCATCGCCAGCACAGCGCCTTTTGACGCGTCGTAGGTGCAGTGATTGGCCATCGGCCGGTGACCGCATATCGACGACAGATTGACGATCGCCCCGGCACTCGCCTGTTTGCGCATCTGCCGTTGAGCGGCCTGTGCCCCTAGAAACACCGCACGTGTATTGATGGCGTGGAGTTCGTCCCAGAAACCCGGATCAATGTCGTCAACGGCCTTGAGCGGGTAAACACCTGCGTTGTTGATCCAGATATCGAGGCGGCCGTATCGCTCGATGGCGGTGTCTGCCAGGCCCTGGATGTCGGCGGGACGACAGACGTCGGTGGCCAGGAACGAAACGGCAAAACCGGCTTCGATCAGTTCATGGCAACGCTCTGGCGCCAGGCTGCCGATCAGCACGTTGGCCCCGGCTTCGGCCAGCCGTTGGCTGATGGCGAACCCGATGCCACTGCCACCGCCGGTGACGACGGCGGTTTTACCGCGCAAGTCGAGCAACTCGGCAAAGGGCCGGTAAGGTAGCGGTTGATACGGGGTAGACATGATGGAGCTCCTCAGTGACAGCCCGTTATCAGGCGGTGGCCAGGGTCATGATGGTGTCGGGCGCGATCTGCGGTCGGTGCAAAATCCCTTGGGAACAACCGCGCGCCATGACCATCACCCGATGGGACAAACCGATGACTTCCTCAAGGTCAGAACTCACGACAATCACCGACACGCCGGTCTTCGACAGTTCGATGATCAACTCGTAAATCGCCGCCCGCGCACCCATGTCGATGCCCCGGGTCGGCTCATCGAGAATGATGACTTTCGGGTTGCGCGCGATCCATTTCGCGATGACCACTTTCTGCTGATTGCCGCCCGACAACTTGTCGAGCATCTGTTCCGCCAGGCCCTTGATCCCCAGTGTCGCAATGCGCTCCTGGGCAAACGCCAGCACCCGCTGATTGGCCATGACGCCGCAGGAGCTCAGGCTGTCGAGATTGCAGTAGGCAAGGTTTTCGGCAATGGTCTGGCTCAGCACCACACCTTCGGACTTGCGGTCTTCGGGGATCAGCACCACGCCGGCACGGATCGCCGCCAGCACGTTGTTGGCCGGCAGGTGCCGGTCACCCAGCATCACCTTGCCGTGATTCACCGCACTCAACCCGGCAATCGCCTGAACCAGCTCCGTGCGGCCGGCGCCGACAATGCCCGCGATGCCGAAGACTTCGCCGGCCTTCACCGAAAACGAAATGTCGTGGAAGCGCCCGGCCTTGTCCGATAGCTGTTCGACATTCAACACCACCTCTTCGCGAGGTGCTGGCAGCTGCGGAAACAAGCGCTCGATCGAACGCCCGACCATCTGCGACACCAGCACGCTGACATCGGCCGCTCCGGTTTCGTGGCGAGCAATGAGGTGGCCATCGCGCATGACCACCACCTTGTCGGCGATCCTGGCAATCTCCTCCATCCGATGGCTGATGTAGATGAAAGAAACACCCTCTTTCTTCAACTCCTCGATCTGTCTGAACAACAGGTCGGTCTCTTCCTTACCCAGCGCCGCCGTCGGTTCGTCGAGGATCAGCAGCCGCGAATTGAACGTCAGTGCCCGGGCAATCTCCACCAGTTGCTGCGCGGCGATTTTCAACTGGCGCACAGGGGTGTCCGGCGAGATATCGAGGCCCAGTCGACGCAGCTGTTTTTCTGTCTCGCGGTACATGTGCTTGCGGTCGATGATCCCGTCCCGGGTCGGTAGATGGCCGAGGAAAACGTTCTCGGCCACGCTCAGGTCAGGCAGCAGATGGATCTCCTGATGAATCATGTTGATCCCCAGGGCAATCGCCGCCCCCGGACCGGTCGGTGCATAGGGCTGGCCGGCGAGGAACATCGTGCCTTTGGACGGCGTCAGCGCTCCGGCGACGATGGAGGAAAAGGTCGATTTGCCCGCACCGTTTTCCCCCAGCAGCGCCACCACTTCCCCGTAACCGATATCGAGACTGATGTCCTCCAGCACCTTGACCGAGTTGAAGGATTTTCCGATGTTGCAGGCGCTGAACAGCGGCGCCTGATCGCTGGTGATCGCTTTCATGACGTGCCCTCCTTCGCCGATCTCAAGGATGTTGCTCAAGGAAAGCCGCGACGTTTTCCCGGGTGGTGACGAAGGCCGGCAGCAGCTGGGTCTTCTCGACCGGTTTGCCTTGTTGCAGATTCACCGCAGTGCGCAAGGCTGTACGGCCCATTTCCACCGCTTGCTGGGTGATGGTCATGTCCAGCTTGCCGTCGCGGATGGCTTCCAGCGCCGACGGCAAACCGTCGTAGCCGAACACCCAGACCTTGTGATCGATGTTGGCGACTTTGACCGCCTGGGCGGCACCGAGCGCCGGGGCATCGGAACGGCCGATGAAGACGTTGATCTTCGGGTTCTTCTGCAGCATGTCCTGGGCGACTTTGAAGCCGTTGTCCTGTAGCCAGTCGGTAGGTTTCTGGTCGACGATTTTCATCTCCGGCGCCTGGGACAGCACCGCGTTCAGGCCCTTGGCCCGAGCCACTTCCGTCGAGTCGCCCAAGGTGCCCTGGAGCAGGCCGATTTCAGCCTTGCCCCCGGTCAGCGCGATCATCTGACGGGCCAGCTCACCCGCTGCCGCCAGGTTATCGGTGGAGATGTAGGCATCGCATTCGACGTTCTTCGGGAAATTGTCGATGCAGATCACCGGCACGCCCTGCTGACGCGCCAGCCGCACCGGCACGGCCGACGCCGCGCTGCCCGTGGCGGTATAGAGCAGCACATCGATGCCCTTGCTCAACATGTCTTGAATCTGGCTGACCTGGCGGGCGGGATCGGCCTGTGCGTCGGCCACCAGCACGTTCTTGATGCCCAGGGTCTTGGCCTGCTCCATGACGCCGTCACGGACCATCAGGTAGAACACCCATTGCAGGCTCGGGATCGACATCCCGACAGTGATTTGTTCCGCCGGTTTACTCTCGGCGTGAACACCTGCCGACATCATGCAGGTCAACAGCGGCAGCCACAGAAAGCGCCGCGAAAATGCGTTGAGGTTCATGTCTTTATCCTTTTTATTGTGTGTTGGACGGTTCGACCGCAGGGGGTTCAGTCAGCTTTGCGCTTGAGCAGATCGAGCATCACCGCGAAGGCAATCACCGCGCCGATGACCACTTGCTGCACGAAGGGAGAGATGCCGGCCAGGTTCAAGCCGTTGCGCAAAACGCCGATGATCAGTACGCCGACAATCGTGCCGACCACGCTGCCGGCGCCGCCCTTGAGGCTGCCGCCACCGATGACTACCGCCGCGATCACATCCAGCTCATAACCGACGCCGGCGCCCGCTCCGGCAGTGTCCAGGCGCGAGGTCATGATGATTCCGCCCAGCGCGGCGCAAATGCCCGAGATGATGTAGACGGCACTGGTGTAGCCCTTGACGCGAATGCCGGCGAGCTTGGCCACCTTGCTGCTGCCGCCGATGGCGTACAGGCTGCGGCCGGGGACGGTGAACTTGAGAACGAACCAGAACACCAGGGCCAGCACGATGAAGCAGGTCACGGTCAGCGACAGCACACCGCCGTAGCGAATCACCGAGAGGTTGCTGAACCACTCCGGGAATCCGCTGACTTGCGCGCCGTCAGTAACCATGTAGGCCAGCCCGCGAGCGATGGACATCATTGCCAGCGTCGCAATGAAAGACGGCAACCCTGCCCTGACCACCATCAACGCCGTGGTTGAACCACACGCCGCACCGGCAGCGATCGCACCAAGCATGGCGACCCACATCGGCAAGCCGAGCACCTGTTCGAGCCAGCTCATGACCATGATCGCCACCGCGAGCACCGCGCCCACGGACAGGTCGATACCGCCGATGAGAATCACCAGCGTCATGCCCAGCGCCATGATGCCGAGCACGGTGACTTGATCCAGTACGTTGAGCAGGTTACTCAACGTCAGAAAACTATCGGTGAAGACTGTTAATACCGTGCATAACAATAAAAGGCCGATCATCGGGCCTGCGACATTGGTGTCCAGTCCGATCCACTTGGGAATGGACCCGGACAGTCTTGATTTCACCAGCAACTGATTATTCATACCCACATCCACTTCTTATCTAATTGTTATAAGACCGAGCAAGACACAACGACTGTTTAAATCCCAAGTTCCCTGTAACGCCCGCCCATATACAGAAGCGGCTCTTCCAGAGGTTGCGTAATCACATCAATGACGTTGCCGATAAATATGGTGTGCGTGCCGTGTTCGATTTCCTGCACCACTTCGCAAAAGATCGCAGCCTGCGCGTCGACCAGGTAACGAATGCCGTGCATGCCGGTCTGCCACTCGCCCGCAACAAAGCGCTGCTCGCGCAGGTCCGGCTGGCTGAAAATCTTGCAGATCGGTTCGTGGTTGTTTTGCAGCATGTTCACGCAGAACAGCCCGGAGCGTTTGATCACGGGTGAGGCGCTGGCGCTTCGGTTGATGCAGATCAGCGCCGACGCGGGGTCCATCGACACCGAAGAAAAAGCGGTGGCCGCCAGACCATGGGGGTGGCCGTCATCATCGAGTGTGGTGATCAGGGTTATGGAGGAGGCGAAGCGACCCATCGCCAATTTGAATTGGCCGGCCAGATCAATCGCTGGGGCGGCCTCTTGATATTGAACACGCATACATAAACCCTCTTCTTATTGTGACTCATCAAGCGCAGGCATTCATTATTAACAATCACCCAGCATTTTCTATTCACTTTTAAAAAATTGACTTTTCAACTATTCCGAAAGGTGAAGCCAACAACAAACTCATTTGAATTACCTTCACAAGTGCCCTGAAACGCCCGCCCCAAGGGGCTCTCATGTTTATAGCCGTACTTATCAACGCCGCCGACAATATGGCTTTAACTGAATAATCGGCCGATACTTCATGAACAACTAACAAGAAACTTCCGCGAGACGAACTGCCATGGTTGATCGATTACAGGACATGCGAATGTTTCGCCTGGTCGTGCAGACCGGGTCACTTTCAACCGCCGGACGACAAATGGGCCTGTCGCCAGCGGCCATGAGTGGCCGGCTCAAGGCGATGGAGGAGTTCTATGGTTTGCGCTTGCTCAAGCGCAACACCCGTAGCCTGAGCCCCACCGCCGAAGGGCAGTTGCTGTTTGAAAACGCCCTGAAAATTCTCGAACAGGTTGATGCGCTCGACAGCGTCATCAAAAACGGTCAAAGCGACCTGCTGGGCACCATCGGCCTGACCTGCCCGACCGACCTGGGTCGGCAGTGGGTCAGCCAATTGGTCGATGCGTTTATCCGCGAAAACCCGCATGTCAGCATCCGCCTGTTTTTCACTGACCGGATACTGGACTTCGTCGAGTCCGGCTCGGACATCGCGATCCGTTTCGGCGACCTGCCGGACAGCTCGCTGATAGCCCGCAGCCTGGGTGTGGACCGGCAAATGGTCTGCTGTTCGCCGCAGTACCTTGAACAACACGGCACTCCCCTGCACCCCGAAGACCTGCATCAACACAACTGCCTGGTGCAACTGCGTGCCGACTTTGCACTGGATCGCTGGAAGTTCATGAGCAAGGGCGGGCCGACCACGATTCAGGTCAAGGGCAACCGGCTGGCCAACGACGGCTTTACCCTGCGCCAGTGGGCGGTTCAAGGCTTGGGAATTATCTGGAAGTCGGTCTGGGAGGTGGCGGAGGACATTCAGGCCAAGCGGCTGGTACCGCTGCTGGAAGACTATCAATGCCCCACCACGGGGTTCCATTTGCTCACCGAAGGCGGGAAGAAATTACCGCCACGGGTCAGATCCTTCGTGGAGTTTGCCGTTCAGTACTTCAAGCACCTCGACACCGCGTCGCGACACATTCTGAGCCCGACACCCGACGCCATCGTGCTCAGGGAAGCGAAACCGCCTGCAGATCGGCAAATACCGGCTTGAGGTTTGTCAGCATTCGCTCATAGGCCTTGCGCATGCCGGCATAGAACGCCTGCTTCGAAACGTCGGGCAAGGTCAGGGTTTCGTCCGGACGCGGCCAATCAGTGGCGGTCTGCTGCAAATCAGCGAACACCCCGGCACCATGCCCCGCCAACATCGCTGCGCCGAGCACACCGTACTCGGCGGCCGGGGGTTTGCGATAAGGCAGGCCCAGCACATCGGCCTTGATCTGGTTAAACAGCTGGCTGCCGGAGCCGCCGCCCAGACTGAATACATCACCCTGATCGACAACGATCTGCATGTCCTTCATGCACCCGAGAAAACGCGCGTATTCGTAGGCAATCGACTCCAGCATCGCCCGGTATTGGTCGCTGCGGTCGTGGGTCCAGTCGAGACCAACGAAGGCGCCGGCCAGCGAGGCATCGAACGGCGCATGGCGCCCGCCGAGATGGGGCAAGAACAATAATTTATTGCGCTCGGCCAACGGCGCGGCGGCCCGCTGTTCGAGTTGTTGGCATTCGGCGCCATCGAGACCGAACCGATTGAGGCTGATGCCGGCCCCACCGACGTAGGCCATCGAATAAAACAGCTCGGGGATGCAATGCCGGAACGTGGCGAGGGTGTTGTGCTGGGAGTCGACCGCATAGTGGTCGAGCAACGTCGCCAACACTGAACCGGTGCCGGCAATGTCGAACAGTTGCCCCGGCGTGAAGGCCCTGGTGCCCAGCAACGATGCGGCGATATCCCCACAGCCGGCATAAATCGGCGTGCCGGCCAACAGTCCGCAAACGCTCGACGCACTGGGGCCGACCGAGCCGATGCGATCCCAGGGTTTTACCAGCGTGGGCAGCCGGTCGGCCTCAAGGCCGAATGCCTCAATGAGCGAAGTGTTCCATTGCATCGCCTGGCTGTCGGCAAAACTGTTGAAGCCCAGGTAGGTGTAATCCATGAACGCGGCATCGCTGTTCAAGTCGGCCATGCGCCCCGCCACATACGCGGCCGGCATGATGATCTTGCTGATCTTGCGGTAGGTGTGCGGTTGTTCCTCGCGCCAATACAGCCATTTCGCCGCGTGATTGGCACTCACCGGGCCACCCGAGCATTGGATGATCTGTGGCTCGCAGGTCTTCAGTCGCGGGACCTGATTGGCGCAACGCAGATCCAGCCACGAGTCATAAGGCGTGGTCGCCTCCCAGTCCCGGCCGATGGTGGAAATCCCGGCCATCTGTCCGCAAATCGCCAGGCCGCCAACGTCCGCGAGCTGGAAGTCGGACTGACTCAAGGCATCCTTTATCGCCAACAGGACCGAGGCATACAGTTCGTCAGGGCTCTGTTCGAACACCTGACGCGCGGGATTCAACAAACGTGTGGGGCGACTGGCGGCGCCCAGGTTGCGGCCGTTTTCGTCCATGACAACGACTCGAGTGCTTGAGGTGCCCATGTCCACCCCAACCAGCAATGCTCGACTCTTCAAGGGTTGGCGCTCGCACAATTCAGCGGTGATTGTTATGCAGACAGAATACTGTCATCAAACACCCTGCGCATTAACTGCCACTGTCCGTGCGAAAAAGCCTGAGCGCCGGTGGTCAGCGGCGACGGCGCAAGATTTCGCCGCCGCCTCCTGCAGGCAGTTCTCAATCCTTGAATTGCGTCAGTTGCTGGTTCAACGACCCGGCCTGATCGCGCAATTGCAGCGACTGATCGAGCAGGCTGCGGATCGCGTGATCGTTCTGCTCGGAGATCCGGCTGACACCCTGGATGGCGACGGACAATTGCTCACCGGTGGCAGCCTGGCTTTGGGTCTGGCGCGCCACTTCGCTGATGCGCGTCAGAATGTCCTGGGCATGCTGGCGAATCTGATCGACACCTTGTGCCGAGGTGGTCAGTTGCACCACGCCCAGGCGCACCGCTTCGCCGACTTGCTGGACGTTGGCAACGGTGTTGCGCACATCCGAACCGATGGCGCCGATCATCTCGCCGATTTCACCGGTCGAGCGGCTGGTGCGTTCTGCCAGTTGCCGCACTTCGTCCGCCACCACGGCGAATCCGCGTCCCTGCTCCCCTGCCCGTGCGGCTTCGATTGCAGCGTTCAGGGCCAGGAGGTTGGTCTGGTCGGCGATGCTGCGAATCACCGCGATGATCCCCGCAATCTGCTGCGAGCGTTTTTCCAGGTCGCCCACAGTGCCGGCAACGTCGTCCATGGTCTGGTCGATGTGGGTGATCCCGGCCAGGGTCTGGTTCATATCGCCGGAGATATGCTTGGTCAGCTCTTCGGTGTTGCGCGCCAGTTGCTCCACGTCTTCGGCTTGCTGCGACATCTCGGTGACCGAGTGCGCCAGCGCGGTGACGCCGCTGGCCATTTCTTCGGTTGCGGTGTGCTGCGACGTCGCCCGGTCGGCAACGGCCTGAGTGGTATCGCCCAGGTGATTGGAGATCTGCATCAGGGCGCCGCTGCTGTGGCGAATCGACCCCACCAGATCCCCCAGGCGCTGGATAAACTGGTTGAACGCGCCCGCCAGTTTGCCGGTTTCATCGCCGCTGCGTTGTTCAAATCGCAGGCCCAATTCGCCGCCCCAGGCCTGGATACCGACCGTCAGGCCGGACAGCGGACGAATGTGCCACGCGAGCAAATGCCAGAGCACGATGGCCAATGCCAACAGCGCCACCAGGCCGATGACGACGGCGGTCCAGAGGAACTGATTGATGCCCGCCGTGGCTTCGGCCAGCGGGTACGCCACCATCAGCGCCCAAGTGTTCGGGGCTTTGCCGATGCGCACCGGTTGCAACACATAACCCCAGCCATCGCGCTGGAAGTCATACGGCTGACCGGCCTTGATCGCCTCTTTGGCCGCCGTCGGCAAATCGTCGGCCGGCTGGCTCAAACGCTTCGCATCAGGGTGGCTGGCGTACAGGCCGTTGCTCGACACCAGAGCGCCATAACCTTTGTAGGCATCGATTTTCGCCAGTTGGCGATTGATGCTTTCAAGCGGGATATCGACACCCGCCACGCCCAGGGCTTTGCCGCCCTGCAACAGTGGCGCCATGATCGACACCATCATGACTTTCTGGCCGCTGCCCGTGCTGTAGGCAAACGGTTCGGAAGCCCACGGCTGACGGCTGTGCAGCGGCTGATAGTAGTACTGGTTATCGGCATTTTCCGGGGCATAACCGCTGAGCGCTTCCGATTTCACCGAGCCACTCGCACGGTTCCAGTAGGTCAGGTAACGGCCGGTGGCGTCGTGATTCGGCTGGTTGGCGAATTCGCTGTCCTTGCCATCGAAGGCGTTGGTTTCCCAATACTGCCCCAGGCCCAAAAGTTGCGGATTGGCTTCAAACAGTTGGCGGGTCACGGCATCGGCGGTCTTGCGATCAACGTGCTGTTGCTGCATGGCCGTTGCGACGCTGGCCAGCGATTCGGCGACGGTAAAACCGACACCCAGTTCGACTTCCACTTCCTTGGCATTGGCCTTGACGACCGTGTCGACCAGCTCGGCGGTTTCTTTGACGGAGGAGCCATAAGCGATATAGGCGATGGAGCCCAGCAGCAGCGCCATGACGACGACGGTCCCGATCAGGGCCGTCCAGAACAGCTTGAAGTGCAGAGAGCGATTAGGCATGGACATTCTCAAGTGCGCGATTCGTCAACCAGCACGGAGCGCCCAACGGTGTGAATGCAGCCCTGCTGGCAAATTATTTATAGTTGATATTATTTTGCCACTATATAGAAGCGCGCTCTGCCGGTGCAACTTGAATGACCGCGAGGTCACAAGCCTTGCACGGCATCACTCGGAAACGGCGATCTGGTTTCGGCCACGGGCCTTGGCTCGATACAGGGCCTTGTCGGCGTTGTTCATCAAGCTGTGCAAATCAAGGTCGGAGGCGTCCATCGACGCGACACCGAGGCTCGCCGTTATGCAATGCACCGGCCCGGTCATCAATTCGGCAATGGAGCGGATGAGTTGCTCGGCAATGTTCAAGGTCTCTTCAATCGAGGTGTCCGGGAGCAGGATGGCGAACTCCTCTCCCCCCAGCCTGCCGTAGACATCCGTTTCACGAAACGAGGTGCTGATGACCAGGCCCATCTGACTCAGCACCTGATCCCCGACCTGATGGCCATAGGTGTCATTGATGTGTTTGAAGTGATCCATATCCAGCATCACGGCGCACAGCGGCAGCTGATTGTTTTTGCAGTAACTGTGCAACTGCTGGGCATGCTCGAAAAAAGCCCGGCGATTCCTCAGGCCGGTGAGTTCATCGGTCTGCGCGGCAAGATTGGAAATGCGGTGGGCCTGTTCCATTTCACGGGTCAATCGAAAGGCGGTTTCCACCGCATCGGAGAGTTTGCGGGTGGCGCTGGCCACGAAGGAGGCAAACACCAACACTGCCAGTGCCATGCCGACTTGCATCGCTGACGGCTGGAACAACAGCCATATCGTGCACGGCAACAACACCAGGCCAATGGACACCAACGTCATGTATCGGTAGGCCGAATAGCAGGACACCGCACTGACCGACATCCCGACGGTAAAAAGCATGACCAGTGACTGAGCCAGAATATCGTCCGGGGGCATCAATGCCAGCGCGCCCGCACCCCAGATACCGGCAGATAACACCAGCGTGCTCCAGTATTTCCACTCCCATTGCTCAGGTGTGCGCGTACTTTTGTCGCTGCGGAAATAGGCGATAAACATCGAGACGCGCAATGAAGTCGACGCCGTCAGAATGCCCATCCACCAAAAAATGACGTGGTGATCGAAGCGCTCCCAACACAGCAGGCACAGCATGATCGCCGCCAGGACACTGCCCGGAATCGCCGTCACCGACTGATGGAACAACTGGTGCAGGCGATCAGTGCGTACCTGCGCTGCTATCAAAGCATCCGGGTCATACCGGGGTCCGAGTCCTTCCATTTGATCCGCCTGATCATGATGCTTCGTCAAAGAAGTATTGTGGCACCCAGCCAGTAGCGCAAACAACCGAGGCCTTGAAATGTTTCCGGGCGCCAGATTGAAAGAGTACGTCTATCACGCCCCAACACTCGCCCTATTAGCTGACTTCCCGACTCAGGTCTAACCTTAGTCTGCGCTGGCGCCATAAGCCGGCCGGATTAGCGCTGAAAAGGAGACAGGAATGAGCCCGAAGCTTGACTAGGCCACCCGTGGGCCACCGCGCAGGCAACCTGATTGCCGCTGTTCAGAATTCCCGTGTGGTCACCACAATCAGTTGATCCAACTGCTGGCCCTGCAGCCTATGTCCTTGATTCCGCTCGTTGCTATTTAACGCCCGCCCCGGGCCCGATAGCCGGATGAACACGACCAAAGGTAGCTCGCACATGGCAAACGAATCGAAATGCCCGTTCAATCATGCCGCAGGCGGTGGCACCACCAACCGTGACTGGTGGCCGAACCAACTGAATCTGAAGATCCTGCACCAGCACTCGTCCCTGTCAGACCCCATGGACGAGGGCTTCAACTACGCCGAAGCGTTCAAAAAACTCGACTTTGCGGCGGTCAAGCGCGACCTGACTGCACTGATGACCGACTCACAAGACTGGTGGCCAGCAGACTTCGGTCACTATGGCCCGCTGTTCATTCGCATGGCCTGGCACGCCGCTGGCACATACCGCACCGGTGATGGTCGTGGCGGTGCCGGTTCCGGTCAACAGCGCTTTGCCCCGCTCAACAGCTGGCCGGACAACGTCAGCCTCGACAAGGCACGCCGGCTGCTGTGGCCGATCAAGCAAAAATATGGCAACAACATTTCCTGGGCCGACCTGATCGTTCTCACCGGTAACGTCGCGCTGGAGTCGATGGGCTTCAAGACCTTTGGTTTTTCCGGTGGCCGCGCAGACGTCTGGGAACCCGATGAAGACGTTTATTGGGGCTCGGAAAATAAATGGCTGGGCGGTGACGTTCGCTACGACAAAGCGCAAAAACCCGTGCAAGCACCCGGCGATGTTCCACTGGTGGCCGAGCCCGGGAGAAATGAAGACAGCCGTACCGATGAGGGGCGCAATCTGGAAAACCCACTGGCCGCCGTGCAGATGGGCCTGATCTATGTGAACCCGGAAGGTCCGGAAGGCAATCCCGATCCCGTCGCTTCGGCCCTGGACATCCGCGAAACGTTCGGCCGCATGGCCATGAACGACGAAGAAACCGTGGCCCTGATCGCCGGCGGCCACGCCTTCGGTAAAACCCACGGCGCCGGCCCTGCCGACAACGTCGGTGCCGAGCCGGAAGCCGCCGGTCTCGAAGCCCAGGGCCTTGGCTGGAAAAACAGCTTCGGCACCGGTAAAGGCCCGGACACCATCACCAGCGGGTTGGAAGTGACCTGGACCACCACGCCCACCCGGTGGAGCAACAACTACCTGGAAAACCTGTTCGGCTTCGAGTGGGAATTGAGCAAAAGTCCGGCAGGCGCAAACCAGTGGGTCGCGAAAAACGGCGCCGGGGCCGGCACCATTCCGGATGCACACGACCCGTCCAAGCGGCGTAACCCGACCATGCTCACCTCGGACCTGGCGCTGCGCTTAGACCCGATCTATGAACCGATTGCCCGGCGCTTCCTGGCCAATCCGGATCAGTTGGCCGATGCCTTCGCCCGCGCCTGGTTCAAGCTGATCCACCGCGACATGGGCCCGCTCTCGCGCTACCTCGGCCCGGAGATGCCCAAGGAAGAACTGTTGTGGCAAGACCCGATTCCGCCGGTCGACCATGCCTTGGTCAACGACAGTGACGTCGCAGCACTCAAGAGCAAAATCCTCGCCTCTGGCCTGAGCGTCTCGCAGCTGGTATCAACGGCCTGGGCGGCGGCGTCAAGCTTCCGTGGCTCCGACAAACGTGGCGGCGCCAACGGTGGACGCCTGCGACTGGCGCCACAGAAATCCTGGCAAGCCAACCAGCCCGAACAACTGGCGAGCGTGCTGGCGAAACTGGAAAGCATTCAGCGTGAGTTCAACAACAGCGGCAAGAAAATCTCGCTGGCGGACCTGATCGTGCTGGCCGGCAGCGCCGGTGTCGAACAAGCCGCAAAAAATGCCGGTCACAGCGTGACGGTGCCGTTCACACCGGGACGGACGGACGCCTCGCAAGAGCAGACGGACGTCGAATCCTTCGGCTTCCTCGAACCCATCGCCGATGGTTTCCGCAACTACCTGAAAACCCGCTACCGCGTGTCGGCCGAACACCTGTTGATCGACAAGGCGCAACAACTGACCCTCAGCGCACCGGAAATGACTGTGCTCGTGGGCGGTTTGCGGGTGTTGAACACCAACGTCGGACAAACCCGACACGGCGTGTTCACCCAGCAACCGGAGGCGTTGACCAACGACTTCTTCAAAAACCTGCTGGACATGGGGGTGGAATGGAAGCCGGTGTCGGACGCCAATCAGGAGTTCGAAGGGCGCGATCGCAAAACCGGCCAAGTGAAATGGACCGGGACGCGGGTCGATCTGGTCTTCGGCTCGAATGCGCAACTGCGGGCCTTGGCCGAGCTGTATGCCAGCAGTGATGCGAAGGAGAAATTCGTCAAAGACTTCGTAGCGGCGTGGACGAAGGTGATGAACCTGGATCGTTTTGACCTGTAGGAGCCAGCTTGCTGGCGAAGCGGTGGCGGCCGTGAGGACGCCATCGCCGGCAAGCCGGCTCCTACAGGTTACGGGGTTCATCGACGGACTCTTGTAAATAAACGGTACCGCTGAAACAACAACGCCTCCCAAGTGGAGGCGTTGTGCTTATTGCGCATTGAAGGAAGGAATCAGGTCGGAGAGATCGTGGCCAAGGCACCGATCAAAATGGTTAACAGCAGAAATCCACCCAGAAAAATGGCCATCTTGGGCATGGGGCCTCCTACATGATGAGTTTGCGGTTCAGTGGCTACCGCGACTGCGGACCGTGCGGTCATTGTGGGGCGCAGGCCGAGTACATGACAGATGCAGATAGCGCAGAAAAACACGGATCAGAACAAAATCGCCCCGGGCGAGACACCACCCAACCTGTAGGAGCCAGCTTGCTGGCGATGGCGTCCGTGAGATCGCCATCGCCGGCAAGCCGGCTCCTACAAATTGCGGGGTGTTTGGGATTGAGGGCCCACACAAAACCTGTAGGAGCCCGGCTTGCCGGCTCCTACAGATCGTGGGGGTGTTCGGGATTGAGGGTTTACGCAAAACCTGTAGGAGCCCGGCTTGCTGGCGATGGCGTCCGTGAGATTGCTATCGCCAGCAAGCCGGCTCCTAC
>NZ_JAGYGF010000082.1:0-17862 GCF_019947305.1 Pseudomonas sp. BF-RE-21
GGGGTGGTTCCGGCAGTGGAGGCTCCGGAGGCAGTGGTCACGGTGGCATCGGCCATGGAGATGGTGGTGGTCATGGTGCAACAGGCCATGACGGTGACGGTCATGGTGGTGTTGCCGGGAACAGAGGCTCAGGCAACGCGCATGACAACGATGCCGCAGATGCAGCCAGGGACGCTGCCAGAAACGATGCAAATGCAGCCAGAGATGCTGCCAGAGCTGATGCAGATGCAGCCCGGGATGCTGCAAGGGCTACTGCAAATGCAGCCAGAGACGCCGCCAGAGCCGAGGCGGATGCAGCCAGGGACGCTGCAAAAGCTGCTGGCATACCGGGCGCAGATGCAGCCAGAGATGCAGCTCGGGCCGCTGCCGACGCAGCCAGGGACGCCGCCAAAGCAGAAGCCGATGCGGCCAGAGATGCCGCCCGGGCTGCTGCAGATGCGGCGAGGGACGCTGCCAAGGTAGAGGCAAACGCAGCCAGAGAGGCTGCCAAAGCCGAGGCGAGGGCCGCCAGAGAGGATGTGGCGGACGCCCCGGACGCCCCAGACGCGCCGGATATCGACGCGGTTGAGGTACAAAACTAGGCCTGCACGTTCTGCAATGAACACGGCAGGCATTCCCGCAGCAAACGTCCGAGAGTTTGAAGGACGTATTGGCAATAAGTCGCAAGCCCTGAAGTGTCACGGGGCTTGCGATTTTTTTTGACCGATTTCTGCCGGCCTTCATCGGCAGCATGGGTCGAAAACTGCCTCTGGCTCACATGCCTGAGTGGGCGCCCGTACCTTATAAATACCCGTCAGCGACAAAGAGTATCTGCCAATCCTCTGGCCTGCTGAGTCGCAGCCTCACGCGCGCCAAGATCAACGTCTTCCCCCAGGATGGTCTTCTCCACAATCACCGAATGCACATCGGTCACGCCGATGAATTGCAGCCAGGCTTCCACGTAGGGCTTCTGGAAGTCGAAGCGTTCCGCCGGCGTGATCGACTGCGCCGAAAAATCCAGGCCTCGGGCGTATGCCACTACGGCGATTTTGTTGTGCAGCATGCCTTCCAGGCCGCGTTCCGGATCGAAGCTGAACAGGATGTCTTTCTGCGATACCAGGTCGATGAAGTGTTTGAGCTTGTACGGGATGCTGAAATTCCAAAGCGGTACGGACATCACGAGTACATCCGCGCGATGCAGGTGCGCAGCCAGATCCTTCAAGGTGTTCCAGGCCTCTTGTTGCGCCGGGCTCAAGGTAGTGCCGTTGAGTCCTGCGTATTTGGCTTCCATTGCCAGCTCATCAAATTCCGGCAACGCCATGTTCCAGAGGTCGAGGGTGATGATGTCGGTGTCCGGAGTGTTTTCTCGATAACGCGCAATGAAGCTGCGGGCGACTTCAAGGGACGCCGAGCGCTGCTTGCGTGGGGAGCATTCGATATGGAGCAGGGTAGTCATGGCACGCCTCGAGTGGTGGGGTAGGGAGGCATTGCAACATAGTTATATTTGAAATATAAATCGTAAATTACTAGTCGATTAATCACGTATAAAACTATGTTCGATTCGCTGCTACTCAAAACATTTGTCGCTGTGGTCGACGAAGAAGGCTTCAGCCGTGCAGCGCAAAAGCTGCACCTGACTCAGTCTGCGGTGAGCGGCCATGTGCGGCGATTGGAAGAACAGATTGGTAAACCCCTGTTGACGCGTACCACCCGTTCCCAGCAACTGACGCCCGATGGCGAGCGCTTGCTCTCTTATGCGCGCACGATCCTTGTGCTGAACCGTGATGCCTGGGCGGAACTGACACGTACGCCATTTCACGGGCGGCTGCGGATCGGGGTGTCCGAGGACTTTGTCGAATCTCGACTACTGCGTGCTTTTCAGGATTTCGCGGCGCAGTACCCAGGGATGGAGATCGACGTGCAGGTGAGCATTCCCGGCACGTTGCTGGCGCTGATGAAGCAAGGGCATCTGGAGTTGGTCATCGGCTCACTGTGCGAAACCAGCGATGCGGGGAAGTTGTTGTGGCAAGAGCCGCTGGTGTGGGCCTGGTCGGCGCAACCCGTCACCCGGTTACCGACGCCGTTGCCGCTGGCCCTGTTCCCCGAGCCGTGCCCTTATCGCGAGGTTGCGTTGAAGCGACTGGCTCAGGCGGGGATCGCCCAACGCACCGCGATGTTATGCAGCAGCACCGCCGGGTTGCGGGCGGCGGCGCTTGCAGGCTTCGCGGTTGCGCCCATGACACTCAGTCAGTTGGGGCAAGGGCTGGTGGTTCTTGGGGCTGAACAAGGGTTGCCGGAGTTGCCGGATGCAGAGTTTCGGCTGTTTACCTCGCCTGAAGCGGATCAGGCGATGGTGGCGGCGGTTACTCAGCTCATCGTGGAGTATTGCTCCACGCGCAGGGCTTAGCGGTCATTTCAAAGGCCAGTATTGAATGCGCTTGGTCGATAACCTTCATTGGTTGCGGACGCTCAGGCTTCACTTGGGAAGCACTGAGCGAATATCCGATTCGTACCTCGTCGAGGTTTTCAGCCTGATTTCTACAGCCTGGTGTTACAGGCGGATTTAGCGACGATAGTAGCGACGATCGTCCTCGTAGCGGTGCCGCATGGACCGATCCTGGTGACGCTCCCAATAACGATGGCGTTCGGCATCCCGGCGGGCCTGCTCTCTACGCCACTGTTCTCTACGCCAGTCGTCTCGGCGCCAATTGTCTCTACGATCATGCCAACGGTCGTCATGCCAGTATCGGTCATCATGGGCAAGCAACGACCCTGGCTGGTTGCCGGCCATACTGGCCACGGTCGGCCAAGGGCTGCCGGCAGCCTGGGCCGGCGCCTGAACGGCCGCCACTTCAGTTGCGAAAACAGGGGTTGAGGTCTTCATCTGTGTTGCTGATGCCGAGCCCACTGCCGCGAACGCGAACAGGCCGAAGAGCACCATCCGTAGGTCATGGAATTTCATGAGCGAAGACAACCTCTGAATTGACATGTTGATGTGTAGCCATCTGGCTGCGGGAAGTCTGCGGGTTAGCGCTTACCGAGCGAATGTGCCTGTCCACATAGACCTGTAAATAGGGAAAAGTTCTAGGGCGGCGCTGTTTAAATAGCCGGCGGTCTCACTGTTCGACCCCTTTTTGAAGTTTGCTTTGTACATGCCCGCTTCTGGCCGTTTTCTGCTCTGCGTGAAGCATTCTGGTGTTCTGCGTCGTCGCGTCGCGTCGTTTTGTTCTGTCGCTGCAGAGCGAAGAGCGCCCGCGCAAAGCAACAGCGCATCAACCACCCTGATCGAAACAGCCTCGCGGCAGTATGAAAATGGCCAACTGGACCAGGCCGCCGCCACGCTGGAGCGTGCCCTGCATATCCAGCCGAACAATTCCGCGACACTGCATTACCTTGGTGTGTTGCGTCTTCAGCAGGGGCAGTACCAGCAGGCTGAAACCTTGGCGGCGCGCTCGAACATGCGGGTTGGGCGCAACGTCGAGTTGCGTAACCGTAACTTCGAATTGATCCAGGCGGGGCAGCAGGCCCAATCCTACCTGGTGCGCGGTTGAGTTTCTGAGTGTCCGCTTTTGCAAACTTGCCATTCGTCACGAGCTCGTGGCGAAGTCAGCATTGTTTCAATTGAAGAGTGACATGACCCCTTTCTCGTTACTGCTCAAGCATCAAGCTACGCCAAATGATCATAGGCTTTTCTACAGGTGCGACTTCCGGTTGCAACTGCTCCTGTGTGTGTCTGTTGTGCGGTGGCGGCTCCTCTGGTTCAGGCGCTGGAGTCTGATACTTGGCGGCATGTACGTTATCGACTGACATTTTTTGTAGTGCGCTTATTTGATTGTTACGGTGACTTTGCCTTTTGATCTGCCCTGCTCGACGTACCGCAACGCCTCTGCAGTCGATTCAAAAGGGAAGGAACGATCGATGACCGGTTTGATGACGCCAGCCTCGATAAGCGAGGTGATTTTTTGCAGTTGTATCCCGTTGGCACGCATAAACAAAAATACATAGCTCACCCCATGTTTGCGGGCTTTTCTGCGAATACCGCTGCTCAGCAGGCGCATGACTTGCCCCAGCACCCAGGACAAGCCTTGCTCTTGGGCAAATTGCGCGGTCGGCGGCCCCGAAAGGGAAATGAGTTGTCCACCAGGCTTGAGAACCTTGATCGATTTCTTCAGTACATCGGCGCCGAGGCTGTTCAACACCACGTCGAAATCGCGTAACTCGTTTGCAAAATCCTGATGTTTGTAATCGATGACCACATCCGCCCCGAGTGCTTTCACCCATTCGACATTCGCCGTGCTGGTGGTGGTCGCAACGAAGGCGCCGAGGTGTTTGGCGAGCTGGATGGCAATCGTGCCGACACCGCCGGATCCGGCATGAATCAACACCTTCTGGTTTTTTTTCACATGGGCGGTCTCAATCAGCGCCTGCCAGGCCGTCAAGACGGCCAAGGGGATGGAAGCCGCTTCGGCCATGTCGAGATTCGAGGGTTTCAGCGCGAGCGCGTTTTCGTTCACTGCGATCAGTTCAGCAAACGTCCCGATCCGTGCCTCTGGAGGACGTGCATAGACTTCGTCTCCTGGCTTGAATCGCTTCACCGCAGAACCCGTGCGAACGACCACTCCGGCCAGGTCATTGCCCAATACCAATGGAAATGTATAGGGCAGGATCAGTTTGAACTCCCCCGTTTTGATCTTCGAGTCCAGCGGGTTCACGCTCGTTGCATGCACCTGGATCAGAACGTCATGCACACCGACCGCAGGGTCGGGCACTTCGCCAATCATTCCGTTCTGCTTGCCGTAGCGGTCGATAAAAAATGCCTTCATGTTGCAGCTGCTCTTGTTGGTGGAATGAGAATGGGGCGCGGCCCCGACAACGTTGATGCGATTAGATGTGCAGGCTGTCAGGAGTCGAGGAACGCCAAAGCCTTGGCCACGAAATCGGTATGGTGCTGAAAAATGCTGCCGTGCCCGGCATCCGGGTAAATGATCAGTTGCGCGTTGGGGATTCGCTTTGCCAGATCAATCGAGTTCACGGTGGGCACCATGATGTCGTTGTCCCCGTTGGCTATCAGGGTCAGCATCGGCAGGCGACTGAGATCTTGCGGCGCTTGCTTGCCCCACGCAGTAATGGCTTTGAACTGCCGTAAAAATGCGCCGGGTGTCGGGCCTTTGCTCCGGTTTTGCTGGCGTTCTTTCAAACGTTGCAAATACTCGGACGCGGCACGTTGGCCGTTGGCCGTGGTAGTAAAGAACAGGTAGAACTTGGGGTCTCGCAGCGTCAGCAAACCTTTGATGATCAATGGCCAGGTCACCGAACCGACCCTGTCGATGCCTGTGCCACCGGCCGGTCCGGTTCCGGTGAGGATCAATCTGCGCACTCGTTCGGGGGCTTTCAGGGCGATGTCTTGAGCGACGAAGCCGCCGAGTGAAAAGCCAAGCAGGTCAACCTTGTCAAAACCCAGCGCACGAATCAGGCCGATTGCATCGTCAGCCATCTCACCGACGGTCAATGGCGCGGCGCCCCCCGAGCCACCGATACCGCGGTAATCAGTCGTGATGACACGCCGGTTTTTTGCCAGGCCGTCGATGATCCTGGGGTCAAAGTTATCCAACACTGCCCCCCAATGGTTGAGCATGACCAGCGGGACTTCCGTCCTGGGTCCCAGGTCACGATAGGCGAAGGGTATCCCGCCAATCAGAACCGACTGGTTCGCCGCGCTGATAAATGACGACTGCGAACCCGGGTGATTACGTGTCGCTATAAGGGTCATGTTTACTCCGTCCGATTGCGGGGCGAGGCGGACCTGCTCGACATGGGTCAGACTTGAGTCAAGTAGCGTTGCGCCACGGCGGATTGCCTGATCTGCGACAAAAGACCCTGACGCGCGGTTTGCAGGGCATCCCAGCGCTCGCCTTCATGCAACGGAGGAATGGTCACCGGCTCGCGACGGTCGAAGCCAACCAGTGCGGCATCGACCAGATCACCCACTTCCATGATTTCGCTCAAGGTGTTGATGTCGATACCGGCGCGATCCCAAATCTCAGTGCGGGTGGCGGCGGGCAGTACGGCTTGCACATAAACACCCAGAGGCGAAAGTTCCAGGCTCAGGCCTTGGGAAAGGAACAGCACAAACGCCTTGGTCGCCCCATAGACCGACATGCCGAACTCAGGCGCCAGACCCACAACCGAACCGATGTTGATGATCGCGCCTTCACCTGCTTTGGCCAGGCGCGGCGCGATGGCGCTGGCGAGCCGCACCAGCGCGGTGGTGTTGAGGGCCACCAATTGCGCAACGCTGTCGGTGCTTTGCTCGATGAAGTTGCCGGACTGTGCGGCGCCGGCATTGTTGACGAGGATGCCGATGCGCGCGTCATCCCGCAGGCGCGCTTCGACGGTGTGCAGGTCGCTGAGTTGAGTCAGGTCGGCCTGAAGCACTTCAATGGCGACGTTGTGTTCGCCACGCAACTTCGCGGCGAGCGTTTCCAGGCGCGATTGGTCGCGGGCGACCAACACCAGATCATGCCCGCGTTGGGCGAAACGCTCGGCGTAAACCGCGCCGATGCCGGTGGAAGCGCCAGTGATGAGAACGGTAGGGCGAGTAGTCATGATGTCAGCTCTTTATCAGGAATATGGATTGGATTGATGCACGAATAAAACCAGGCTCGATCAGCCAATGCCTAGTTCGCGGCAGCGCTTGATTCGGCAAGTGTCGGGTAGTCGATGTATCCCGCCGCACCGCCGCCGTAGAGCGTGGAGGGGTCGAAGGCGGACAGTGGCGCACCGGTCTTGAGTCGCTCCACCAGATCGGGGTTGCCGATAAAAGGGCGGCCAAAGGCGATCAGGTCGGCCTTGTCATGCGTAAGGCGTGCCGTGGCCAGGTCCAGGTCGTAGCCGTTGTTGGCGATGTAAGTGTTCTTGAAGCGCTGGCGCAAGGCGTCGAAATCAAAGGGCGCCACGTCGCGTGGCCCGCCGGTGGCACCTTCGACGACGTGCAGATAAGCGATGTCCAGAACATTGAGTTGGTCGACGATGTAATCGAACTGAGCCTGTGGATCACTGCTCGATACACCATTGGCCGGCGAGACAGGCGAAAGGCGAATGCCCGTGCGATCAGCACCAATCTCGGTTGCCACCGCGGCCGTCACTTCCAACAGCAGCCGCGCACGGTTTGCGATCGAGCCGCCGTAGGCATCAGTACGAAGGTTGGCGCCGTCCTTGATGAACTGATCCAGCAAATAGCCGTTTGCACCGTGGATTTCCACGCCGTCGAAGCCTGCCGCAATGGCGTTTGCCGCCGCTTGGCGGAAATCGTTGACGATGCCTGGCAGTTCGTCAGCCTCCAGCGCCCGCGGCTCGGAAACGTCCTCGAAGCGATTGTTGACGAACACCTTGGTCGCGGGACGAAGAGCTGAAGGGGCTACCGGCGCCGCGCCTTGCTGTTGCAGATCCACGTGGGAAACACGGCCCACATGCCACAGCTGCAGGAAAATTCTCCCGCCCTTGGCGTGCACGGCATCGGTCACCTTGCGCCATCCCTCTATCTGCGGTTGCGTGTAAATGCCCGGGGTATCCTGATAGCCCTGTCCCTGCTGCGAGATCTGCGAGGCTTCTGAAATTAGCAAGCCCGCGCTTGCCCGCTGGCTGTAATAGGCAGCAGCAAACTCACTCGGCACAAAGCCTTTGCCCGCGCGATTGCGCGTCAGTGGAGCGAGAACCACGCGGTTCGACAGCGTCAGGGCGCCAAGCGTGTAGGGGGTAAACAGATTCAGGTCGCTCATGGGTGTTTGTTCCGTGCCCGTTGGTAAATGGTCATATCGCTTGCGATTAGGATGATGATCGAAATCTAAGCTGTCAACGATTTTGATTATGATCGGCATCTATGTATCATTGGCCGATGAATTTCAGCGGTAGAGAGGTATCGAACATGCGAGTGTCCAAGGCCCAGGCTCAGGCAAATCGGGAGCACATCGTCAAAACGGCCTCAGTCGTGTTTCGCGAGCGCGGATTTGACGGTGTAGGCGTGGCCGACCTGATGGGCGCCGCCGGTTTCACCCATGGCGGTTTCTACAAACATTTCGGTTCGAAGGCTGACCTGATGGCCGAAGCCTCGGCCAACAGTCTTGCGCAGTCACTGGTCGGCGCCGAAGCATTGAGCGTGAAGGATTTCATCGATGTGTATGTGTCCAGGGATCATCGCGACGGGCGCGCCACGGGTTGCACCATGGCGGCGTTGTGCGGTGACGCGGCGCGTCAGTCGGGCGATTTGAAGTCGGCTTTCGCTGAAGGCATCGAGCGCACGCTGCAAACGCTCGGCGAAAAATACCCGACCGGGCCGGATGCGGCGCCGGGGGAGGCGAGGGTGAAAATGATCGACCTGCTGGCGCGTGCGGTCGGTGCGATCATGTTATCGCGCGCCTGTCCTGACGACTCGGCGCTGGCCGATGAAATTCTGGCGGTGTGTCACGCGCAAATGACCGCATCATTATCCATTCAATCGTAGATTCAGTCGTAGAGGGGATAGATGGATGTCGCACAAAACGTGCTGACTCGCTTTCATTTCGTCGTTGGATGACACGTACTGGCTGTGCAGCCAGTCGTTCGTCGCCGTAGGTTTTCTCTCATAGCCCCTGCCGGGCGTACGCGGATCAACTACCGGAATAGCGAAAATCACCCTCTATTCAAGGCAGATTTCAGGCGTTGCAGCCAAGCTATCGAGAAAGGCGCGAATCTGCCGGGAACCGCGCAAGTGCACCACAGGAATGTGCGGGCCGATGGCCAGGCGCACCGCGTCGATTCCTGGGCGGTAGCCACGATCGAAATTCCACACGAAGTTGAGAAAGGTCAGGAATGCCCGGTCGAGCTTCTCTGTACAACCTGCTGCAAGGTCAGCGCGAGGGCGGTTCATGACGCTGCGCCTGATCACCCGGGTGAAACAGGTGAGCCGCGAGGTATCGAGCCAGATGATCAGGTCGGTCCGGGGCAGGCGAAGGTCGAAGGTTCGCCGGGCATAGTTGCCTTCACAAATCCAGGCTTCTGGTGTGAGCGCTTTGCGGACCCGTGCGCGGAACTGCTCGGCGTCGGGTTCGACCCAGCCGGGTTCCCAGAACAGCGTGTCGAGGTGCACCACGGGCAGGTTCAGGCGCTTGCCGAGGGCGCGGGCGAGGGTGGATTTGCCGCTACCGGCATTGCCCAGAATGACAATCCGTTGCATGGGGGAGACTTCCTGTCGCGAAAAAAGCCGACAAGTGTGCAGGTTTTGGATGGCGCAGTAAAAGGCGGCCTCGGCGAGTGAGACAACTATTGAGCGATTTCGATGCGACCGCTTCAGACTGTCCGGTTCAGCACCAGCAAACGTACCGCCAGCGCCGTCATTACGACAGCGAAGCCATAAGCACCCAGGCGGCTGGAGATTTTGCCCCCACGCAGACGCCCATGTAGCTGTCCGGCACAGACGCTGAGCAGGGAATGAAAGATCAAAGCGATCAGCGCAAGCAACACACCTAATACCATCAGTTGCACCGTGACGCTGCTGGTTCCCAGGGTGACGAATTGCGGCAGGAATACCATGTAGAACAACAGCGCCTTGGGATTCAACAGGCTGTTGAGGGTCGCCCGGATGAAGATCTTGCGCCGCGATGCCAATGCAGGTTGAGCATCCGCGTCCGCTGGTGGAGTGCTCAATGCCTTCCACGCCAGCCACATCAGATAGCAAGCCCCGGCCCACCGCAGCAAATCAAATGCCGGCGCCCAACTCATCACCAACGCACCGAGCCCCGCGCTGACCATGGCGGTCATCAGCACGTCGGCCAGGGTTATTCCCAATGCGGCGGCGAAACCGGCACGCCAGCCATGGGCAACGGCATGGCTGGTGACGAAGGCCATGTTCGGGCCAGGCACGATCAGCAACAGCAGGGCGGCGACAGTGAACAGGTAAAGGTTGGTGGCGTCCGGCATAGCGCAAACTCCCCTGGATGAGAAACAAGGCTAACCGTAGTCATTGGGTTGAAGCAGATACAGTGGAGGTGGATTTGATAGCAACAGTCAGGTGTATGGCGCCCGGTTGGCTTGAGCCGCAAGCGGGTGCATCGAGCGCCCTGTGCTACATCAGTCTCGTCAGTCGGTTTTAGTGCTCGCTAAAAAGTACGCAACCAACGCGTTGGCATGGCCATGGCCCATGCCGTGTTCAGTTTTGAGCAACGCAACCATCTCCATGTGCTTCTTGCCGTTGACTGTCTTGAGCAGGGTTAGCCAGTGGGTGATTGGCTGCCCATACTTTTTTTCAATAGAGGGAAAGTACGACGCTGGTCCTTTTACTTTTGGATCGTCGGTCATGACGCAAACTCCTTTTTTGCTTGAGAACTATCGGGAGACATTACCCAGAGAGAACCACGACTACGATGACGGCAAATCCTGCGTCTTTCCGGATTCGACAGCAGTATAGAAAGTCATTCGATGGATGCCGATCCGCCGGTCGAGGCGTGCGGCACTAAAGCCACGTATTCACCACCCGCCGATCCAGTTCCTCCCAGTCCGCCATGCCAAGCACTCGCGTGGTGTTCAACCCGCGCAAGTAACCGCGCAACTGATTGGCAGTGGCCCGCACAAGTTCCGGGTCGGGCGCGTGTTCGCCCAACAATACGGTTTCGTACTGAGTCAGGTACTCGGCCACCCGGTCGCGGAAGTCGGGCAAAACGGCATCGCGGATCAGGTCAAAAGTTCTCAAGGATAGGTCCTCATCGATTTTTTTAGTGGTGATTCAGAGTGTGTACCCATCTGCACGGCGCGCAACTATTGCTAGAGGTAATAGTGACCATTACGAAACACAAGTTCTGCTTTGTTGGTTATAGGCGGAAAATCACCTCCAACGAACACGCACAGCGACGCAGTCCCGCTGCTGGATAAACCGAAGCTTTTATTTTCTGGATAAGACCGATGCGCTCTTTATTTGTACCCGCCATGGCTATTGGCTCTTTGTTGCTCGCCGGTTGCGCCTCCGCGCCGAACGACCCGACCCTGACCTTGCAGACCAGCAAGACCCCAGCCCAATACGCCGATTGCGTCGTACCGAAATTGCAGAGCCATGCGTTGAACCCGACCGTCTCGCAAACCCAGCGCAGCTACCGGATCGTGGTGCCGAGCAAAGTCTCGGCAGACAACGTGCTGGAAGCCTACAAGGCCGGGAATGGCGGCAAGGTGTTCATCTACGAGCGGCACTTGCTGGCTTCGAACCTGCTGCCTTCAAGTTTTGAACGCGCCGCACAGGACTGCATCTGACCCCGGCCCGTAACGCTTTCTACAGAGCTCCTTTGGTTGGCCGCAACCAACCAATTTTTTACCCCGCAGCCCATTTGGTTGCGGGGCTTTTTTTGTTCTACACGAAATCCCGGGGACAGAAACAAGAACGGCGAAATACTAGTTCCCGCAAATTCGACGTCGTTTAGCTGAACTGGATTTGGGATAAGCGCAAAACCTGTAGGAGCCGGCTTGCTGGCGATAGTCGTTAACGATAACGCGTAAGAGCCGGTTAAACGCGGGGTACTTGAGTCCATCGCCAGCAAGCCGGCTCCTACAGGGGAACGCATACACCCTCAAACAACTAGGTCGAGCGTTAGTTCGCCTCGCGGCCTGAATCTTGAGACGTTTCCGGGACTCTTATTGACCCTTCATTCACTCGAATGAATCGAAAGGCCAAACCGATACTCCTGATTTGCGCCTGCTTGCAGAGATGTCTGTTCAATCACAAAGCCGCAGCGTTCGAGCACTTTTGCCGAGCCGATATTGTCGACGTAAACGTTGGCAACCAGTTGATTAAGATCCCAACGCAACTGCGCTTGCTCGATCAAATGCCTCACCGCCCGCGTTGCCAGTCCTTTTGCGCAAGCACTTTGAGCGATCCGATAGCCGACTTCTGCCGACCGCGCGGACGTGTCGATGTCTTTCAGGTTCGCTCGGCCCACTATTTCCCCCCAAGCGTTTACGATGACAAAGGGGTGCCAGGTGCCGGCGGCATAATCAGATAAATAGGCTGCAATGTGCTCGGTGACACCCTGCACCGAATAGAAAGCAGCACCGCGTGGCTCAATGTGGCGCTCGAACCACTCGCGATTGTCCCTTTCAAACGTCAGCAATGCCTCAGCATCAGTGTTTTGCAGGGTACGAATTGTGACGGTCTCCATAAGGACGCTCCTTTTCCTGGTGGAACTACTTGGATAAGGGTGCAGAGGCACACTTGTCAGTCGTTTGCCGAGTTGGCGCCGATACAGAATGACCTGTTGAGGAAGCAACTCACAATTCGAAAAAACCTATTGAATAAAAACTCTATAAACGGGAAGCTCACTGGCGCATTGCTAGTATCCAGTAAGTGAGTATTGCCAGTTTCTGGCTCAGGGAGCGTTGATGAGTTTTCGTCCTTTGACCGACTTCCCGCGGCAATCGAACGATTGCGATATTGTCGCCTCTGAGCTTAAAGGGAATTCGGATACTGTCGGCATGACCTGCGCTGGCAACGAGGATACGATCGAACACTTACTGAACTCGGCGCGCAACTGGACGCACACCACCGCGTGGGTCGTTTACCGTGCCGGTGAACAGATGCATTTGGTCGGGCAGGGCGACCCTCAGGCGCAGTGGCCGTCAAGTGTTGCGAATGAACAGTTCGATGCCTTTTGCCAGACCCGGCACTTGCACCGCTGGCCGACCGGCAGCGGCGAAAGTGTGCTGGGTTGGCTGCTTGCGCCAATCGCCGAGGCCGAAGAACCGGCGCTCGCCGGTTTTGCCCAGCGCCTGGGCCTTCAGGTGCAGACCAATACCCTGGCCCGCGCGCAGATTACTCAGCGTGTGCTGTATGAAATTACCTACCTGGCCAGTTCGACCCGCGACCGGTCAGTGTTCCTGGTGGGAGTTCACCAGTTACTGGCGAGCCTGATCGACGCCGAGAACTTCTATCTCGCGCTGTATGACCCGCACAGCGGCAAGATCGACTACCCGTATTACGTCGACATCATTGACGTTGATGCCGTGGAGTCCTCGCATTACGAATACCTTGACCCTTCGCATCTTTCGTTGACCGGCCAGGTATTGACCAGCGGCCAGCCGTTGCTGATCGACGCCGCCGGCATTCTCGCGGCTCAGGCCGAAGACCGTTTTTACTGCGTGGGTGATCGTCCCGAATTCTGGATGGGCGCCCCGTTGAAAAATGCCTCGGACGAGGTGTTTGGCATGCTGGCGATGCAGGTCTACGACGTTTCTCGTACCTACAGCGCCGAGGACCGCGCGTTGTTTCTGGTGGTGGCCCGCCACGTGGCCATGGCGCTGGACCGGATTCTGCACCGCGAGGATCTGGAAGCGACGGTGATGCGTCGTACCCTGGAGCTCTCGGCGCTCAACGACGCCTTGAGGCAGGAAGTGGCAGAGCGAGAGCGCGCCGAACATCTGCAGAGCGCGCTGTTCCAGATCGCTGAACTCTCCAGTCGGCCTGGCGACATGGCTGAATTGTTTCAAACCTTGCATGGCATCGTCGGTGATCTGCTGTTCGCGCGGAACTTCTATATTGCGCTGTTCGACGACGCGACCACTGAAGTGACCTTTCCGTATTATGTCGATGAGCGGCAGACGGCCTGCCCGGTGGCACGGCGAGGGCGCCGGGGCTTGACCGAGTACGTTATCCGTCAGCGTCGACCTTGCCTGATTGATGCCGACGAAGCTGAGCGATTGTCTGCGCACGGCGACATCGAACTGGCCGAAGCGTACTTCCGATCCTACTCCTGGCTGGGCATTCCATTGTTCGATGGCGATGTGGTGCGTGGCGTACTCGCGGTGCAAAGCTATACCTCGCAAGTGCGCTATACCCTGCGCGACCAGGAACTGCTGACGTTCGTCTCCCGGCACATCGACACCGCGTTGTCGCGCCGCACGGCCGCCGAAGCGATCCATGCCGCCAACCTCAAGCTGGAAGCCCGGGTGCAGAACCGCACCCGCGAGCTCGATCACGCCAATGCCAAGTTGCAACACGAAAACTCCCACGATGCGCTGACCGGGCTACCGAATCGTACCTACCTGCAACAGCGCCTCAATCTGGCCTGGTCGCAGTTCGGCAGCGAAGGCGGGCACCTGGCAGTGATGTTCATCGACCTCGACCGTTTCAAGATGGTCAATGACAGCCTCGGCCACCATTTTGGCGACCTGCTATTGATGCAGGCCGCCCACCGTTTGCGTGGTTGTCTGCGCGACAGCGACATGCTCGCGCGCCTGGGGGGCGATGAGTTTTCCGTGCTGGCTCCCGAGGCGCCGCTGGAGGTGGTAATCGACATCGCCGAACGGATTCTGGTGGCGTTTGACTTGCCGTTCCTGATCAACGGCTATGAAGTGTTTTCGTCCTGCAGTATCGGTATTGTCAGCGCCGACAGTCAGTTCCATCAGGAACCCGCCGACTTGCTGCGCGATGCCGATGCGGCGATGTACCGGGTCAAGAGTGCCGGGCGCGACAGCTACGCAGTGTTCAATCAGGAAGTGCGCCGTGAAGTCTCGGACCAGGTTGAACGGGAAGGGGCCTTGCGCAACGCGCTCAAACGTACTGACGAACTGTTGCCGTATTTCCAGCCGATAGTCAGTGTCGAAAGCGGCGAACTGTTGGCCCTTGAAGCACTGATCCGCTGGCATCAGCCGGGCGGCCGGGTGATCGCGCCGGGCGAGTTTCTGCCGGATGTCGAGGGTTTGCGCCTGATTGGTCGACTGGACCTGTACATGCTGACCAGCATCGCCGCGATCCTCGCACAACCCGAACACGCCAATTGGCCTGCGGTGCACGTCAATTGCTCCAGCTACAGCATGACGCGCCCGGACTTTGCCAATGATGTGCTTGCGCTGTTGGCGCGATACGGGGTCGAGCCCTCGCGGATCTGCCTGGAGTTGACCGAAGGTGCACTGGTGGCGGAGCCGGCGATTGCCCGACTGACCATGCAGCAATTGGCCGACAACGGCATGTCGGTGGTGCTCGATGACTTCGGTGCCGGGTTTTCATCCCTGAGCTACGTGCATCAGTACCGCTTCAGCGGTTTGAAGATCGACAAATCGTTCATCCTCGAACTGACCACCAGCCCTCGCAGTCGCGCGATCGTCCGGGCGATTGTGCGGATGGCCGAATCGCTGGACCTCAGCGTTGTGGCCGAAGGTGTCGAGGATGAAGCGACGCTGGTCTTGCTACGCGAAATGGGCGCAGGGCAGGCGCAGGGTTATTATTTTGCGAAGCCGATGGGGTTGGAGGCGTTGTTGGCGAGTTCGTTGATGGTTCGTTAGGGGCGGGATCAGCCCTCAGAGGGCGTGATTGCGTCTTGAGCGGATTCAGCGGCCAGTTTCAATCGGTCAGCTTTGCTGATGTATTTAGACTTGTTTTGCGGTGCCAGTTTGGCACTGGCCTTTTTGGCGTGAGCCTTTAATAGCTGCTTTATTTTTTTCTGACGATTCATGTATTTCTACTCGGCTTGTGAATGCCTGAATGATGGCAGAGGTTTGCGTAAGAAGCCTAGGGGTGAGGCAGGGGCTTGCACCGCAATCAAACCCGATCTGATGGTTTGCGGACGATCACATTTGCGCCAGGCAAGCATACAAACCCCGCGACAGCGACCGTGTCGCGAGATCAATCGCAAGGGCGCGTTATTTGATCTGCACGATGACCGGACCTTCCGTTACGATCGGCGGGGACGCGTGGATACTTGATGCATTTTTCTTGATCCACTCGCTTGCCACTTTCAAGCTCGCATCGCTGCCGGCCTTGTCCGTGCAAACCGTTACCGACGTACCACCATCACCCGTATTCAGCAGCGTGTAGCTTACGAGGCCCGGTACTGTCCGCAGGGTTGCTTCAACGTCGGTCTTGCGCTCTTCCAAAAGCTCGAAAAGCTGCTTTGCTCCAGTACCCAAGTAGGTTCTTATCACCGCATACATAGTCGTCTCCTATGGGGCGCCGTCTTGATGCCTGTCCAGATTCGCTGATGGCCGCTATCTCTCAGGTCTCAATTCACCCCGATTAATTAAGCTTAGCCACACGCCGGCGACTGGCGAAATGCAACGACCACCGGCCGCTTCTGGCCGATTGCTGCGCCGTGGTCAGGATATTTCCGTGAAACTCAATCGAGTCAATTGGCAGGTGCCCATGATCACTGGGCGCTGGCATCGTGTTCGTGTTCGTCTGCAAATGTCATGAGCACCTCCAGATCGAGCACATCCAATTTTATCTGGGCAATAAAAGCAGAGAAGGCCAGGTTGGCGGCGAGCAGACGTAAATCGCAGGCCCAGGCCGGTAGATGAGTGGGGCCCTGGAGCCAGCCAGATTCAAATAGAGGCGCCAGGCGTACGGTATCGGCCAGACTGAGGCGTCCGGCAAACAAATGCCCCACCAGTTCCGGTCGATTGTCGCGGATCGCGATGCGCAACAGGGTATGGACGCCCAACAAACCCGTCAGGTAAGCGGCATCCTTGGTAAACGCCGAGCCACCACGCAGGTCGGCGCCACGGAAGACCCGCTGGGTTGAGCGGAAGGACTCCTCTTGTGACTGGCCTGCGGCGAGAAACCCCTCGAATACCTGTATGAAATCGGCGCCGTCCAGCGCCTGCTGGACCGCGAGCACGCGCAGGGCCAGGCGGCGCAGGCGGTTGATGTCCATGCTGCCAGTGAACAGTTCTGCCAGGGTGGCAATGCCTTCCTGGGTTTGGGTCGTGCGTGGAGCCCCCAAACCCAGGCTTTTGAGGTTGGGCTGGAGCGCGCCATTTTGTGCGGTAGCAACATGCACGAAGGCCTCATGCTGCAATAACTGATTCTTGTCCAGTTCAGAGAACAGGGCACCGGTACGCAGGCGTATACGGCTTGCCCCGGCGATTGCCTTGGCAGCCAGCGTCGGGTCGAGCACGACCGTGACCCGGCCCTCGCCGAAGAAACGGTCCAGTTCCGGCTGCATCCAGGCGGCGAACACCTCGGCCGGGATCTCAGCCTGAGTCGGTGGAATCCGGGCGCCACCCAATAGGGCGTCGGTGGTGGTGAGAAAAAAATTGGCCGCGTCCAGCATGCTGAGTTTCTGGCTCGGATAATAGAAATCCGGGCGTCGGTACAGCGCGGATGAGTATTGAGTGAAGGCGGGAGTGCCAATCGCCCCCAGCATGCGTCCGGCCGTGGCATAACTGCGCGCAGTCATGGCGAGATAGTGCCCGGCGGGGTGCCCCTGATCGCAGCGTCCTATAAAGGCTTCCAGAGCGGCGATGTCGGCACTGTGATCGCGGGGGCACAATTCGACTCTGGGCAATTCGGCTTTCCCGTTACGCCAATGCGCCAGGAAAACTTCCTCGACGCCATCCGGCCAGGACAGGGCATTCAGTACGCGGATCTTGCGAGCCAGACCGGGTAGAGCGGCATCGAGTTCGGACAGGGGGGCGCTGCTCATGGAGTCACCCTTGAAAGACGAGGTTCATTCGAAAAAGCTTAGTCGTTCCGATGCGGTGCGTTGTAACCGATCAGGAGGCCTCCTGTTGTTCACGGGCGACGGAACCTTCCTGCTTCTATATAAGACGATTATCGGGCCAGGGCTGACGGTGGCAGCCAGGGATCTTTGGTGTGGAAAAAGAATTTTCGCTCGGGGGTTGACCACGTATTTTAATACTGTACTATTCGCCTCCCGCTAACGAGCAGTTCGCTGCTGGTTCTGGTTTAAGTTGTTGATTTGGTTAAGAAAAATCATCAACTTTTAAGGTTGCAGTTTGATGAAGGGCGCTGTAGAATGCGCGCCTCGGTTGAGACGAAAGATCTTAACCAACCGCTCTTTAACAACTGAATCAAGCAATTCGTGTGGGTGCTTGTGGAGTCAGACTGATAGTCAACAAGATTATCAGCATCAC
>NZ_JAGYGF010000083.1:0-17272 GCF_019947305.1 Pseudomonas sp. BF-RE-21
GGCTTGCCCGCGAAGGCGTCGTGTCAGGAACAACAATGTCGACTGACTCGACGCCTTCGCGGGCAAGCCTCGCTCCTACAGGGATTCGTGTCAGCTCACGATCTCTAGCATCGGCTGCTGACTGCTGCCAAAACTCAGATACTCAATCAGCTCCGTCAACGGCAACGGCTTGCTGATCAAATACCCTTGCACCTGATCGCAACCAAACCCGCGCAACAGATCCAGCTGCTCCGGCGTTTCCACGCCCTCGGCGACCACTTCAAGATTGAGGTTGTGCGCGAGGTTGATCATCGCGTGCACCAGTTTGCGATTCTCTTCACGCCCTTCCATCCCGCCGACAAAGCTCTTGTCGACCTTCAACAAGGCAATCGGCAGGCTGTTGAGGTGCACGAAAGACGAAAACCCGGTGCCAAAGTCGTCGAGCGAGAAGCGCACGCCCAGGCGCCCGAGGGCATCCATGGTCTGCTTCACCAGATCGCTGCGGCGCATGACCGCCGTTTCGGTCAGTTCGAATTCCAGCCACTGCGCTTCGACGCCACGTTCGGCAATCAGCCGGCTCAGGGTCGACAGCAACTGACTGTCCTGAAACTGGCGGAACGACAGGTTGATCGCCATGTGCAGCGCCGGCAGACCGAGCTCGCGCAACGCCTGCATGTCGCGCAACGCGCGGGAAATCACCCAGTAACCGAGTGGCACGATCAAGCCGCTTTGCTCGGCAAGTGGCACGAACTCGCTCGGCGGCAACAACCCACGCTCGGCATGGCGCCAGCGCACCAGGGCTTCGAGGCCGACGATCTGCCCGTCTTCAAGGTTCAGGCGTGGCTGGTAATGCAGTTCCAGCTCATCGCGACGCAACGCCCGGCGCAGCTCGCTTTCGAGGTCAGCCATGCTGCGGGCATTGCGGTTGATGCGTTCGTTGAAGATGTGAAAGGTGCAGCCTTGAGTGCTCTTGGCCTGCTGCATGGCGATGTGCGCGTGCCACATCAACGGATCGGCGCCGGCCTGGGCGCGAGCGTGGGCGATGCCCAGGCTGGAACCGATCAACAGGCTTTCGCCGTCGACCCAATAGGGCTCGGCCAACGCTTCGGTGATGCGTTCGGCCATCCATTCGGCGCGTTGCGGTGCGCGGCGGGTGTCGATCAGCAGGGCGAACTCATCGCTGCCCAGCCGCGCCAGTTGATCGCCGGCCTCGAGCTGGCTTTTCAGGCGCGCGACCACTTGCAGGATCAAGCGGTCGCCGGCCTGGTGGCCAAGGGCGTCGTTGGCATGGCGGAAGTTGTCGAGGTCAAGGTGCCCGAGGGCCAGGCCACGGCCGTCGTTTTCCGCCAGCCGCGCGGCCAGCAAGGTCTGGAAGCCCTGGCGGTTGGCGATGCCAGTCAGCGGGTCTTGCTCGGCCAGGCGTTGCAGAGTGTTTTCCAGCACGCCGCGCTCGCGCACATGGCGCAGGCAACGGCGCAACATGCCAGGGTCGAGATGATCGCGCACCAGCCAGTCGCTCACGCCATCGGGCGGCAACAGCGGCTCTTGTTCGAGCAACAACACCGTTGGCAAACTGCAACGGCCGGGCGCCGGCTGAAGGGCCGGGATCGTCAACAACACCGCGCTGCGGTTGTCATCAAACAGAGCGCTGACCGACTCCCAGCTCGGAGCGCTGATGAGCACGGCCGAGCTCCCCATCGGAGCCAGACACTCGCGCAACAACGCTGCCCACGCTGGCTCTTCGGCCAATAGCAGCAAACGCAAGGGTTCGACAGGCGTAGACAAGCTAGCTCCCTAGACTCTGCAATGATGTAGGCGGCGGGCATTATGCCGTGCCGATAACCAATGACCAACGACATCAGTTATCAAACGAGGCCTTTGTATCCGGAATTACGAACATTAGTCGCAAATTCGTTGCGCATCCTGCGTGAAAGTAACAAAACCGGCAAATATAGATAGCGTGTTGCGTCACAAGTCGGAGAGAGCAGCACAATTCGCTGAGCCTGTTAAAATGCCGGCCCATTTCGTACTGACTCCTGAATTTACGTATGTCCCGACTCAATCCCCGGCAGCAAGAAGCCGTGAGCTACGTCGGCGGCCCTCTTTTGGTGCTCGCCGGTGCAGGCTCCGGCAAGACCAGTGTGATCACGCGCAAAATCGCGCACTTGATCCAGAACTGCGGCATCCGCGCCCAGTACATCGTCGCCATGACCTTTACCAACAAGGCCGCGCGCGAGATGAAGGAACGGGTCGGCACCCTGCTCAAGGGCGGCGAAGGCCGTGGCCTGACGGTGTGCACCTTCCACAACCTGGGCCTCAACATCATCCGCAAGGAACACGTGCGGCTGGGCTACAAACCGGGCTTCTCGATCTTCGACGAGACCGACGTCAAAGCCCTGATGACCGACATCATGCAGAAGGAATACGCGGGCGACGACGGCGTCGACGAGATCAAGAACATGATCGGCTCGTGGAAAAACGACCTGATCCTGCCCGCCGAAGCCCTGGAAAACTCGCGCAACCCCAAGGAACAGACCGCCGCCATCGTCTACACCCACTACCAGCGCACGCTCAAGGCGTTCAACGCGGTGGACTTCGACGACCTGATCCTGCTGCCGGTGAAACTGTTCCAGGAACACGCCGACATCCTCGAAAAGTGGCAGAACAAAGTCCGCTACCTGCTGGTGGACGAATACCAGGACACCAACGCCAGCCAGTATTTGCTGGTGAAGTTGCTGATCGGCACGCGCAATCAGTTCACCGTGGTGGGCGATGACGATCAGTCGATCTACGCCTGGCGCGGCGCCCGCCCGGAAAACCTGATGCTGCTCAAGGACGACTACCCGTCCCTGAAAGTGGTCATGCTGGAGCAGAACTATCGCTCCACCAGCCGCATCCTGCGCTGCGCCAACGTGCTGATCTCGAACAACCCGCACGAGTTCGAAAAGCAGCTGTGGAGCGAGATGGGTCACGGCGACGAGATCCGCGTGATCCGCTGCCGCAACGAAGACGCCGAAGCCGAGCGCGTGGCGGTCGAGCTGCTGACCCTGCACTTGCGCACCGACCGGCCGTACAGCGATTTCGCGATCCTGTATCGCGGTAACTATCAGGCCAAGCTGATCGAGCTGAAGCTGCAACACCACCAGATTCCGTATCGGTTGTCCGGCGGCAACAGCTTTTTCGGACGCCAGGAAGTGAAGGACCTGATGGCCTACTTCCGCCTGATCGTGAACCCGGACGACGACAACGCCTTCCTGCGGGTGATCAACGTGCCACGCCGGGAGATCGGTTCGACGACGCTTGAGAAGCTCGGCAACTACGCCACCGAACGCAAAATCTCGATGTACGCCGCCACCGACGAAATCGGCCTGGGCGAGCATCTGGATGCGCGCTTCACCGATCGCCTGTCGCGCTTCAAGCGTTTCATGGACAAGGTCCGCGAGCAGTGCGCCGGCGAAGACCCGATTTCGGCGCTGCGCAGCATGGTCATGGACATCGACTACGAGAACTGGCTGCGCACCAACAGCTCCAGCGACAAGGCCGCCGACTACCGCATGGGTAACGTCTGGTTCCTGATCGAGGCGTTGAAAAACACCCTGGAGAAAGACGAAGAAGGCGAAATGACCGTCGAGGACGCCATCGGCAAACTCGTCCTGCGCGACATGCTGGAACGTCAGCAGGAAGAGGAAGACGGCGCCGAAGGCGTGCAGATGATGACCCTGCATGCCTCCAAGGGCCTGGAATTCCCTTACGTGTTCATCATGGGCATGGAAGAGGAAATCCTCCCACACCGCTCCAGCATCGAAGCCGACACCATCGAAGAAGAACGCCGCCTGGCCTACGTCGGCATTACCCGCGCACGCCAGACCCTGGCCTTCACCTTCGCGGCCAAGCGCAAGCAGTACGGCGAGATCATCGACTGCGCGCCCAGCCGCTTCCTCGATGAACTGCCGCCGGACGACCTGGCCTGGGAAGGCACCGACGACACGCCGGTAGAAGTCAAAGCCGTTCGCGGCAATACCGCATTGGCCGATATACGGGCGATGTTAAAGCGCTAGAATTGAGCACTTTTTAACCGACACCTTTTGACAAACTAGGCGCACATGGCGCCAGTAGAGGAACGCTTCATGGAAGCACTGCACCAGAAAATTCGCGAACAAGGCATCGTGCTTTCCGATCAGGTCCTGAAGGTCGACGCCTTTTTGAACCACCAGATCGACCCGGCGCTGATGAAACTGATCGGCGACGAGTTCGCTGCGCTGTTCAAGGACTCGGGCATCACCAAGATCGTCACCATCGAAGCCTCGGGCATCGCGCCGGCGATCATGACCGGCCTGAACCTGGACGTACCGGTGATTTTCGCGCGCAAGCATCAGTCCCTGACCCTGACCGAAAACCTGCTGTCGGCGACCGTTTACTCGTTCACCAAGCAGACCGAAAGCACCGTGGCGATCTCCCCGCGCCACCTGACCAGCAGCGACCGCGTGCTGATCATCGATGACTTTTTGGCCAACGGTAAGGCGTCCCAGGCGCTGATCTCGATCATCAAACAGGCCGGCGCGACCGTGGCCGGTCTGGGTATCGTGATCGAGAAGTCGTTCCAGGGTGGACGTGCGGAACTGGATGCGCAGGGTTATCGTGTTGAATCGCTGGCTCGCGTTAAGTCGCTGGCTGGCGGTGTCGTGACCTTTATCGAATAACCAGCAGCACCGCATTTCCCCTGTGGGAGCCAGCCTGCTGGCGATGGCGTCGTGTCAGTCAAAATCTTCATGCCTGACAGACCGTCATCGCCAGCAGGCTGGCTCCCACAGTTGTTTTGGGTTGGCTGTTATTGCGCGGTGGCCTTGAGGCCGGTGAGCAGCAGCCGCTGAAACAGGTCCTCTTTCAGCCCTTCCGGGTTGGTCAGTTGCATACGCTCCAGATGCTCGGGAAACGCTGCCGGCTCCGGCGCATCCAGCGCCGCCTTGCCCAACTCCAGAATCTCCGTCAGCTTGAACTTGCTCTTCAACCAGTTCAGCGCCCGCAACAAATCCCGCTCATGCGCGGTGAAATCACTCCCCAGCGGATACTCCGGAAACAACTGCGGATGCCGCGCCTGAATCGCCTGTAAACGTTCTGGGCGGTTGTCGGCAAAACGCGGATCGAGACGAAAACTCTTCGGCAGTTTCCCGGCACTCTGCGCCTGCTCGATCAAGCCGGGCTGGAACCGTGAATCGCTGACGTTCAGCAACGCCTCGATCACCGCTGCATCGGTCTTGCCACGCAAATCCGCGATACCGTATTCAGTAGCCACGATGTCGCGCAGATGCCGCGGGATCGTGCAATGGCCGTACTCCCAGACGATGTTGGAACTGACCTCCCCGCCCGACTCGCGCCAGCTTCGCAGCAGCAGAATCGAACGCGCGCCTTCCAGCGCATGACCCTGGGCGACGAAGTTGTATTGCCCGCCGACGCCGCTGAGGACACGACCGTCTTCAAGCTGATCGGCCACGCCGGCGCCAAGCAACGTCATGGTGAACACGGTGTTGATGAAGCGCGCATCCAGGCGCTGCAAGCGTTTGAGTTCCTCCTGACCGTACAGCTCGTTGATGTAGCTGATGCGGGTCATGTTGAATTCGAGTCGCTTGCTTTGCGGCAGCTCTCGAAGACGCTCGTAGAAACTGCGCGGCCCGAGGAAGAATCCGCCGTGCACCGAGATGCCGTCGGTTTGCGCCGCTTCATCCAACGTGCCGGCATTCGCCTGTTGTTGGGTTGGCACATCGGGGTAGACCTTGCGCCGCACGATCCCGGCATCGACCAGCACCAGCAGGCCGTTGACGAACATTTCGCTGCAACCGTAAAGGCCTTTGGCGAACGGTTCCAACCCCCCTTCGCGGTCTATCAACTGCGCCCACTGGCTGAGATTTACGTCGGCCAACAACGCCTTGTATCCGTCGTTATCCGCCTGCCGCGCCAGCAACGCCGCCGTCAGCGCGTCGCCCATGGCGCCGATGCCGATTTGCAAGGTGCCGCCATCGCGGACCAGCGCGCTGGCGTGCAGGCCGATGAAATGGTCCTGGAAACCCACCGGCATGTTCGGCGTCGAGAACAACGTGGTGTTGTCTTTCTCGTCGACCAGCAGGTCGAAAGTGTCGATGCCGATTTCCGCGTCACCGGGCATGTACGGCAAGTCGTTGTGCACCTGGCCCACGAGCAGGACCGTCTCCCCCGCCGCCCTGCGCTTGGCGATCATCGGAAACAGGTCGAGGGTGATGTCCGGGTTGCAACTCAGGCTCAGGCGATCCGGGTGTTCGGAGTGGCTGGCCACCAGTTGCGCGACCAGGTTCAAACCGGCCGCGTTGATGTCCCGCGCGGCGTGGCTGTAGTTGCTGCTCACGTAGTCCTGCTGGGCGGATTCGCTATGAAGCAGGCTGCCGGGCTGCATGAAAAACTGTTGAATATGGATGTTGGGCGGCAGGTTGTCCTTGCGCAGGCCCGCGAGGAAATCCAGCTCCGGATAATCGCCGAATACCCGTTCGATGAAGGGTTCGAGGAAGCGCTTCTGCAAGCCGTCGCCCAATGCAGGACGGCCCAGGCACAGCGCGGTGTAGATCGTCAGCTTGCGCTCGGGCAATTGCGCAACGCGTTGATACAGCGCGTTGACGAAGTGGTTGGGTTTGCCCAGGCCGAGGGGCAGGCCCATGTGGATATGCGCCGGCAACCGCGCCAGCACCTCATCGACCGCTTGCTCGATAGAACACAGCTGCACCATCTGATCCTCCCTTACATTCCATGAATTGGGGTTGGACCGAGCTTGCCGGGTCTTTGCTGCAATGAACAGCCCCGGATGCCAACACAAAACCTTGTAGGAGCCGGCTTGCCGGCGATCCAGGCGCCGCGGTTAGCCAGACAAACCGTGTGATCGTTCATCGCCGGCAAGCCGGCTCCTACAGGTGAACAGGCACAAAAAAGCCGCCCGGAGGCGGCTTTTTCGCTAACGATGCGGGCGTGTTACAGGCCGGACATCTCTTTGATGGCGCCTTTCAGCTCGTCGTCGGAGCAGTCGGCGCAGGTGCCTTTAGGCGGCATCGCATTGATACCGGTAATGGCCTTGGCCAGGATGCCGTCGAGACCGCCCTGGTGATCGGCGCGTTCTTTCCAGGCAGCCTTGTCGCCGATTTTCGGCGCGCCCAACAGGCCGGTGCCGTGGCAAGCGTTGCAATGTTTTGCAATAACGTCTTTAGGTGCCTTGGCACCGCCACCGCCGCCAGAAGCAGCAGCGACTTCCATCCCCTTGCACTCTTGACCCTGAACACAAACTTGGCCAACTGGATCAAGGCGTTTTGCAATATCGTCATTCGTCGCAGCTTGAGCGCTGACAGCCCAAAGGGCCAATACGGTTGCTGGTGCAGCCAGCATTTTCATAATTAGGTTCACGCGTTCACCCTCAATGGTGGCTAGTCACGCCTACGGCCACGGTTCGCAGGCGGGCGCAAGTATAGCGGTAAGCCCGCCGCACTGAAACAACCCCAAAGTCGAAGGGGTCTTGTTGCGCCGCGGAAAAACCCTTTGGGTGCCGCTGCCGTGCTGGCAGGACGCCTCTTCTCTTAGAAATTCGCTGGCGTGGCTGCGCTGATTAGTCGCGCCGGCGCGTCGAACGGATTACGGAAACGGTGCGGCTTGGTACTTTCAAAGTAGTAGCTATCACCGGCTTCGAGCACAAAAGTTTCCAGCCCGACCACCAGTTCCAGACGCCCTTCCACCAGAATCCCGGTTTCCTCGCCCTCATGGGTGAGCATCTCGTCACCGGTGTCGGCGCCTGGCGGGTAGATTTCATTGAGGAACGCAATGGCGCGGCTCGGGTGAGCCCGGCCGACCAGTTTCATGGTCACTGCGCCATCGGAAATATCGATCAGCTCGTTAGCCTTGTAGACGATCTGAGTCGGTTTTTCCTGCAGGATCTCTTCGGAAAAGAACTCGACCATCGACATGGGAATCCCGCCCAGAACCTTGCGCAGCGAACTGATCGAGGGGCTGACGCTGTTCTTCTCGATCATCGAAATGGTGCTGTTGGTGACGCCCGCGCGTTTGGCGAGTTCACGCTGCGAAAGACCTTTGAGCTTACGGATGGATTGCAGTCGTTCACCGACGTCCAAGCTTGCGCCTCCAGGATTCAGGTTGTAGGAATATGAGCGTTATCATGGCGACAGCGTTCAGTATTTACAACACTTTGGCCTGAATCCTGTTCGGCGAAGCGACTTCCGGTCCGTGCGGTTCGGGTCAAGCCCCGGAATAGAGCAGCGGAACCCGGCGCAGGTTGCAGAAGATCTGATAGGGAATCGTGTCTGCGGCTTCCGCCACGGTGCTGGCGAGCACGTTTTTGCCCCACAACTCGACGGTCGAACCGAGGCCGGCTTGCGGTACATCGGTCAGATCGATGCACAGCATGTCCATCGACACCCGGCCGATCAACTGGCTGAGCTGCCCGGCGACCATCACCGGCGTACCGGTCGGTGCGTGACGCGGATAGCCATCGGCATAACCCATCGCCACCACGCCAACGCGCATCGGCTTCTGGGTGATGAATTTGGCGCCGTAACCGATCGGCTCACCGGCCGGCAGCTCACGCACGCAAATCACTTTCGATTCCAGGGTCATCACCGGTTGCAGGCGCGAGGCCACGGCGTTGGCTTCTTCGAAAGGCGTGGCGCCGTAGAGCATGATGCCCGGACGCACCCAGTCACTTGGGATCTGCGGCCAACCGAGCACTGCCGGCGAGTTACGCAGGCTGACCTCGGCCGCCAAGCCCTGACGGGCGGCTTCAAACACCGCCACCTGCTCGGCACTGGCTTGACTGTGCAGTTCATCGGCGCGGGCGAAGTGGCTCATCAGCACCACTTTCGCGACCTTGCCGCTGGCCAGCAGCCGTTGATAGGCCGATTGGTAATCCTTTGGATGCAGACCGACCCGGTGCATGCCCGAATCGAGCTTGAGCCAGACAGTGATCGGTTTGCTCAGCGCGGCTTTTTCGATGGCTTCAAGCTGCCACAGCGAATGCACCACGCACCAGAAATCATGCTCGACGATCAGCGCCAGCTCGTCGGCTTCGAAAAAACCTTCCAGCAACAACACCGGCGCGCGAATGCCGGCAGCGCGCAGTTCCAGTGCTTCTTCGATGCACGCCACAGCAAACCCGTCCGCCTCGGCTTCCAGCGCCTGGGCGCAACGCACCGCGCCATGGCCGTAGGCATCCGCCTTGATCACCGCGAGGGCCTTGGCCCCAGTGAGTTCACGGGCGATCCGGTAGTTGTGACGCAGGGCTTGAAGGTCGATCAGGGCACGGGCTGGACGCATGGCGGCAGGGCTTCTAGGCGGTCATGGGAATAAAAACCGGCGCTGGCTGACAGCGTGAACCGCCAACAGCACCGGGAGAGGGATCTTTCTGACAGGCTTACGGCAGAGCGGCTACAACCGACAGCTCGATCAGGATTTCCGGTTCGCACAGCTTCGACTCAACCGTTGCACGGGCCGGTGCGACGCCTTTTGGCAGCCACTTGTCCCACACCGCGTTCATGCCTTCGAAGTGCGCGTCGATGTCTTTCAGGTAAATCGTCACCGACAGCAAATGGTGCTTGTCAGTACCCGCCATATCCAGCAAACGCTCGATATTGGCGAGGGTTTCGCGAGTCTGCTGTTCAATCCCGGCGTTCAGGTCGTCGCCGACCTGCCCTGCCAAATACACCGTACCGTTGTGAGCGACGATCTGACTCATGCGCTCATTGGTGAGCTGGCGCTGGATTGCCATGTTTTGCGGGCTCCTGGACTTTGCTGCCATAACGGGAAATATCGAGGCCTTCTGCACTGATCTGCGGCGTTTTCTTCGCCATCAGGTCGGCCAGCAAGCGACCGGAGCCGCACGCCATGGTCCAGCCGAGGGTGCCGTGACCGGTGTTCAGGAACAGGTTGCTGAACGGCGTTGCACCCACAATCGGCGTGCCATCCGGCGTGGTCGGACGCAGACCGGTCCAGAAACTTGCCTGGGCCAGATCGCCACCCTGAGGATAAAGGTCGTTGACGATCATCTCCAGGGTTTCGCGCCGACGCGGGTTCAGCGACAGGTCAAAACCGGCGATTTCAGCCATGCCGCCGACGCGGATGCGGTTGTCGAAACGGGTGATCGCGACCTTATAGGTCTCGTCGAGAATGGTCGACGTCGGGGCCATCGCCGGGTTGGTGATCGGCACGGTCAGGGAGTAACCCTTGAGCGGGTAAACCGGTGCCTTGATGCCCAGCGGCTTGAGCAACTGCGGCGAGTAGCTGCCGAGTGCCAATACGTAGCGGTCAGCGGTTTCCAGCTTGCCGTCGATCCACACACCGTTGATGCGATCACCGGCGTAGTCGAGCTTCTGAATGTCTTGGCCGAAGCGAAATTCCACACCCAGTTTCACAGCCATTTCGGCCAGGCGGCTGGTGAACATCTGGCAATCGCCGGTCTGGTCGTTCGGCAGGCGCAGGGCACCGGCGAGGATATCGGTCACGCTGGCCAGCGCCGGTTCAACGCGAGCAATGCCGGCACGGTCGAGCAGTTCGAACGGCACGCCGGACTCTTTCAGTACGGCGATGTCTTTCGCGGCGCCGTCGAGTTGAGCCTGGGTGCGGAACAATTGAGTAGTACCGAGGCTGCGGCCTTCGTAGGCAATGCCGGTTTCGGCGCGCAGTTCGTCGAGGCAGTCACGGCTGTACTCGGACAGACGGACCATGCGCTCCTTGTTCACCGCATAACGGCTGGCGGTACAGTTGCGCAGCATCTGCGCCATCCACAGGTATTGGTCGATGTCGGCAGTGGCCTTGATCGCCAGCGGTGCGTGGCGCTGCAACAGCCACTTGATGGCCTTGAGCGGCACACCCGGCGCGGCCCATGGCGAGGCATAACCCGGCGAAACCTGCCCGGCGTTGGCGAAACTGGTCTCCATGGCCGCAGCCGGCTGACGGTCCACCACCACCACTTCGAACCCGGCACGCGCCAGATAATAAGCACTGGTGGTACCGATGACGCCGCTACCCAAGACCATAACGCGCATTTTCATATCCCTCATCGCGGCGTGCCGCTGACGTTTGTAGAACAGACCGTAGATGTGGGCAGTTTAAAAAAGATTAGCCAGTGCATTTCACTATATAAGCACCTATATTTGGCGACAATTCTCGGCAAAAACGCTTTTCACGGAGGCGCATCCCCTATGCGTACCAACACTCAGACCAAACGTGAGCTGGACAAGATCGACCGCAACATCCTGCGGATCCTGCAAGCGGACGGGCGTATCTCCTTCACGGAGCTTGGGGAAAAGGTCGGGCTCTCGACCACGCCCTGCACCGAGCGGGTCCGGCGCCTGGAGCGCGAAGGGATCATCATGGGCTACAACGCCCGGCTGAACCCGCAGCACCTCAAAGGTAGTCTGCTGGTGTTCGTCGAGATCAGCCTCGACTACAAATCCGGCGATACTTTCGAAGAGTTCCGACGCGCGGTGCTGAAACTGCCCCACGTGCTGGAATGCCATTTGGTGTCAGGGGATTTCGACTACCTGGTGAAGGCGCGGATCTCGGAGATGGCGTCTTATCGAAAGCTGCTGGGCGACATCCTGCTCAAGCTGCCGCATGTGCGGGAATCGAAGAGTTATATCGTGATGGAAGAGGTGAAGGAGAGTCTGAGTCTGCCGATTCCGGATTGAGACTTTGTGGTGCCTGTTCAGACCCCATCGCTAGCAGGCTAGCTCCCACAGTTGAAATGCATTCCAATGTGGGAGCTAGCCTGCTGGCGATTACAGGCGACTCGGTCTCGACTTAGACGAGCACCTGCCGGGTAGAAGCCATGTACTCATGAATCTGCTTCTCCACCCGCGGATGAATCAGCTCCACCGGCCCCCGCCCATTCGGGCACGGCAAGGTCTTGGTGGTGCCGAACAACCGGCAAATCAGCGGTCGCTCGTCATACACCGTGCAGCCGTTGGGCCCCAAGTGCACGCAGTTGAGCTCATCCATCGCCGCATCCTGCTCGGCGCGGGTCTTGCGCGGCAGGCGCGACATTTCTTCCGGCGAGGTGGTCACCGGCCCGCAGCAGTCATGGCAGCCGGGCACGCACTCGAACGAGGGGATCTGCTGTCGTAACGTGCGGATTTTCTGACTGTTGCAGCTCATCGAAACGGTGACCCAAAGCGGACTGGAGCGCGATTCTGACGCAAACGCGCCGATCCAGACAGCCACAACCGACCAGTGTTGCCCGCGCCGGAAGGTCCGGCTTATGCTCCGTCAAATTTACTAAACACAAAAATCAGGATGATGCGCATGAATGCCCGTGCTCAGCACACCGCCTCTTATTATGCCGCCAGCAGCCTGCCGCAGCCCGATCATCCGGTGTTGAAAGGTGAGCTGGTAGCCGATGTGTGCGTGGTCGGCGGCGGGTTTTCCGGGTTGAACACCGCGCTTGAGCTGGCGGAACGCGGCCTCAGCGTGGTGCTGCTCGAAGCGCACAAGATTGGCTGGGGCGCCAGCGGCCGTAATGGTGGGCAACTGATTCGTGGCGTCGGTCATGGGCTCGATCAGTTCGCCAACGTGATCGGCACGGACGGCGTGCGTCAGATGAAACTCATGGGGCTGGAAGCCGTGGAAATCGTCCGACAGCGCATCGAGCGTTTTCAGATCCCTTGCGACCTGACCTGGGGTTACTGCGATCTCGCCAACAAACCCCGCGACCTGGAAGGTTTCGCCGAAGACGCCGAGGAACTGCGCAGCCTTGGTTACCGCTACGAAACCCGATTGCTGCAAGCCCATGAAATGCACAGCGTGGTGGGTTCCAATCGCTACGTCGGCGGCCTGATCGACATGGGTTCGGGCCATTTGCACCCACTGAATCTGGCATTGGGCGAAGCCGCCGCTGCGCAGCAACTGGGCGCCAGACTGTTTGAGCAATCGGCAGTGACCCGCATTGATTACGGCCCGGAGGTGAAGGTCCATACGGCTCAAGGTTCGGTTCGCGCAAAAACCCTGGTGCTGGGCTGCAATGCCTACCTCAACCAACTCAACCCCGAACTCAGCGGCAAGGTGTTGCCCGCCGGCAGCTACATCATCGCCACCGAACCCTTGAGCGAAGAACAGGCGCATGAACTGCTGCCGCAGAACATGGCGGTATGTGATCAGCGGGTGGCGCTGGATTACTACCGGCTCTCGGCGGATCGTCGCTTGCTGTTCGGTGGCGCCTGCCATTATTCAGGTCGCGACCCGAAGGACATCGCCGCGTATATGCGGCCGAAGATGCTTGAGGTGTTCCCGCAACTGGCTGGTGCGAGGATTGATTATCAGTGGGGCGGGATGATCGGCATCGGCGCAAACCGATTGCCGCAGATTGGCCGGCTCAAGGACCAGCCGAATGTGTATTACGCCCAGGCTTATTCAGGTCACGGCGTGAATGCCACGCATCTGGCGGGCAAGTTGTTGGCCGAGGCGATCAGCGGGCAGCAAGGTGGCGGGTTCGATCTGTTTGCCAAGGTGCCGCACATTACCTTCCCCGGCGGGAAGCATTTGCGCTCGCCGTTGTTGGCGCTGGGGATGTTGTGGCATCGGCTTAAAGAGTTGGTCTGAGGGATTTGTGGCGTCAGTGATGACGCCTTCGCGGGCAAGCCTCGCTCCTACAAGGGATACGCGTCCAACTGTAGGAGCGAGGCTTGCCCGCGAAGGCGTCCGGGAGAACGCCACACATTTCAAACCCGCCAAAATGGCTTAAGCCCCTCATCCCGCGCCTGTTCCCGGTTCAACCCGACATCCCTCAATTGCTCCGGCGTCAGCTCCAGCAACGCCTTGCGCGTGTGCAGACGATGCCAGAACAGACCCCAGCGACTCAGGCCCGACGGTGCGTTGCGCATCAACGCCTCGCGCGTACCGTTGATTTGCCCTGCCGCCAGTTCCTGACTGCGTAACGTCAGCCGCACATCGCTCAAGCCGTTCATTTTGATTGCTCCTGTTTACTTGGGTAGCCAGAGCTTTCATGATGCGCGGACGGCGAAAAGCATTACAGATTCAACCAGCCTGTATTAATTCCATACAGATTCGGCGTTTTAACCTCTGAATTACAATTTTTTGCCCGATCTGTACTGGTTAACCGAATCACTCACACCGAGACTGCGCCATGACCCTTTACGTCAACCTCGCCGAATTGCTCGGCACGCGGATCGAACAGGGCTTCTATCGCCCCGGCGACCGGCTGCCGTCGGTGCGGGCATTGAGCGTCGAACACGGGGTCAGCCTGAGCACGGTGCAACAGGCCTATCGGGTGCTGGAAGACAGCGGCCTGGCGATGCCGAAACCCAAGTCCGGCTATTTCGTCCCGGCCAGCCGCGACCTGCCGGAACTGCCGGCGATTGGCCGTCCGGCGCAACGCCCTGTGGATATCTCGCAGTGGGACCAAGTGCTGGAACTGATCCGCGCGGTGCCACGCAAAGACGTGGTGCAACTGGGTCGCGGTATGCCGGACATCACCACGCCAACCATGAAACCGTTGCTGCGCAACCTCGCGCGCATCAGTCGACGGCAGGACATGCCCGGCCTGTATTACGACAACATCCACGGCACTCTCGAACTGCGTGAGCAAATCGCCCGCCTGATGCTCGACTCCGGCTGCCAACTGACGGCCAACGACCTGGTGATCACCACCGGCTGCCACGAAGCGCTGTCCACCAGCATTCGCTCCATCTGTGAGCCGGGCGACATCGTCGCGGTGGATTCGCCGAGCTTTCATGGCGCCATGCAGACGCTCAAGGGCTTGAACATGAAAGCCCTGGAAATCCCCACCGACCCGCTGACCGGGATCAGCCTCGATGCACTGGAACTGGCTCTGGAGCAATGGCCGATCAAGGCCATACAGTTGACCCCCAACTGCAACAACCCGTTGGGCTACATCATGCCGGAATCGCGCAAACGCGCGTTGTTGACACTCGCACAGCGGTTCGACGTGGCGATCATCGAGGACGATGTGTATGGCGAACTGGCCTACAACTACCCGCGACCGCGCACGATCAAATCCTTCGACGAAGACGGCCGCGTCCTGCTCTGCAGTTCTTTCTCCAAAACGCTGGCACCCGGCCTGCGCATCGGCTGGGTTGCACCGGGCCGCTATCTGGAGCGGGTGCTGCACATGAAATACATCAGCACCGGCAGCACAGCGCCGCAACCGCAGATTGCCATCGCCGAATTCCTCAAGGCCGGTCACTTCGAGCCTCATTTGCGGCGGGTGCGCACACAATACCAGCGCAATCGCGACATCATGATCGATTGGGTCAGCCGCTATTTTCCCGCCGGTACCCGCGCCAGTCGGCCGCAAGGCAGTTTCATGCTCTGGGTCGAACTGCCTGATGGCTTCGACACCCTGAAACTGAACCGCGCCCTGCATGACCAAGGCGTACAGATTGCCGTCGGCAGCATTTTTTCGCCCTCGGGCAAATACCGCAATTGCCTGCGGATGAACTACGCTGCCAAGCCAACACCACAGATTGAAGACGCGGTGCGCAAGGTCGGCGCGGCGGCAATCAAACTGCTGGCGGAAAATGAGAACTTCACCGACTGACCTTTAGCCGAGATCCAGCGTCCATATGTCGACACCTGCCGCCAATCGGACCGATCCCACGTGAGAGTCAGACAGCCCCTACTCGCTCTGCTGCTACTCGCCTCGCTCCTGGGCGGTTGCGCCAGTCTCGATGTTCAACGCGAACCGAGCCAGGCGCTGCCCGCCAGCGACTCGGCATTCGGTCGATCAATCCAGGCCCAGGCCGCGCCCCACGAGGGCAAGTCGGGCTTTCGGCTGCTGTCCAATAGCGGCGAAGCGTTCATGGCCCGTGCCGAGCTGATCCGCAACGCCCAAAGCAGCCTCGACTTGCAGTACTACATCGTCCATGACGGCATCAGCACACGGATGCTGGTGGACGAACTGCTCAAGGCTGCTGACCGTGGCGTACGCGTGAGAATCCTGCTCGACGACACCACCAGCGATGGCCTCGACTGGATCATCGCCACGCTGGCGGCGCACCCGCAGATCCAGATCCGCCTGTTCAACCCGCTGCACCTGGGCCGCAGCACCGGCGTGACGCGGACCATGGGCCGGCTGTTCAACCTGTCGCTGCAACACCGACGCATGCACAACAAGCTGTGGCTGGCGGACAACAGCGCCGCCATCGTCGGCGGTCGCAACCTGGGGGACGAGTATTTCGATGCCGAGCCCAACCTGAATTTCACCGACATCGACATGCTCGGCGTCGGCCCGGTCGCCGAGCAGCTTGGCCACAGCTTCGACCAGTATTGGAACAGTGCGCTGAGCAAGCCGATCGATGAATTCCTGTCGAGCCGACCGACGCAAAAGGACCTGCAAAACACCCGCACACGCCTGGAAGAATCGCTGGAAGAGACGCGCAAACAGAATCACGCGTTGTATCAGCGGCTGATGACTTACACCACAAACCCGCGCATGGACATCTGGCGCCGGGAGCTGATCTGGGCCTGGAACCAGGCGTTGTGGGACGCACCGAGCAAGGTTTTGTCAGACGGCGAGCCCGATCCTCAATTGCTGCTGACCACGCAACTGGCGCCAGAGCTTAACGGGGTCAGCAAAGAGCTGATCATGATCTCGGCTTACTTCGTACCGGGTCAGCCAGGGCTGGTTTACCTGACCGGCCGCGCCGATGCCGGGGTCTCTGTCAGCCTGCTGACCAACTCGCTGGAAGCCACCGATGTACCGGCGGTGCACGGCGGCTACGCGCCCTATCGCCGGGCATTGCTGGAACATGGCGTGAAGTTGTACGAATTGCGTCGCCAGCCCGGCGAAGGCGGCGGCAGCGGGCCGCATATTTTCTACAGCAAGCCATACCGGGGTTCCGATTCGAGCCTGCACAGCAAAGCGATGATCTTCGACCAGCAGAAATCCTTCATCGGCTCGTTCAACTTCGACCCGCGCTCGCTGCTGTGGAACACCGAGGTCGGGGTGCTGGTAGACAGCCCCGAACTCGCTGTCTATGTGCGCAAGGCGGCGCTGGAAGGTATGGCGCCGCCTCTGAGCTATGAGGTGAAGCTGGAAAACAATCGGATCGTCTGGGTGACCGAAGACGACGGCAAAATGCACACACTGACCGATGAACCGGGAAGCTGGTGGCGCCATTTCAATGCATGGATGAGCACCGCCGTGGGCCTGGAGAAGATGCTCTAACCCACAATAAACACCCCCTGTAGGAGCGAGCCTGCTCGCGATGGTGTGTCAGCCACACAGGTTTGACTGACACAC
>NZ_JAGYGF010000084.1:0-17172 GCF_019947305.1 Pseudomonas sp. BF-RE-21
GCATTTGCACCGCCACCGCCGCCCAACAGGCCACCGAGCAACCCGCCAAGACCGCCGCCCATGCCGCCTTGAGGTGCGCCGCCACTTTGCTGCGTCATCGAGCCCTGGCCGGCTCGCAAAAGTTGTTCGAGCAAATCGCTGGTGTTCATGACGACGTCCTCATCGGTTGGAGTTATCCAGTCAGGCAACGATAGTCCCCGTACGTCATTGCGCCATTACCGTTTGGCTGACTTCGCTGTCTGTGGTGTTCAAGCGTTTTGGGGGGTATCCATTATTAACGCTCGGCCTGATGAGTGGCGAAAATCAAAAGCGTACGCGATTCCCTGTAGGAGCCGGCTTGCCGGCGAAAAGCGTCGGGGCAACGCGTTCATTCAGACAGCTCGCGTTATCGTTCACGTCCATCGCCGGCAAGCCGGCTCCTACAGGGGATCGGTGTACATGGCCGGAATGAGTGAGCGCGACGGAGAAGGAGAACACGTACGATCAAAGAGCCAGGTCGGCCGGCAGGCCGCCTCGTTTTTGCTTTGGCTTTGGCTTTGGCTTTGGCTTTTGATCTGCCCCGTCGGAAGGCCGAGTGGAGGTTCTGCGCAGTGGGCAACCCGGCAAGGATGCCGGGTTAGCCGCCCCCGGCCAGGGATGGCCGATGGCGGCGGGCCCACGGAGCAGGACCGGAGCGAGGGCATGGCGAGCCTTAGCGAGCCACCGTACGTCAGGGGCAAAGCCTTTTGGTTCCTTTTTGGCGTTTGAAAAAGGGACTCGCTGTAAGAGCGAAACCAATAGCCGCCGTTACCGCAGGAATGGATATGTACACCCTCAAAAAATCCGTCGCCTGACACAAAACCTTCGCGAGCAAGTCGAATCGTCGCACCGCCGCTCCCACAAGGGTTCCGAGTACACCCGCAAGATAAGGTCAGCCATCAGCCCTACCGAAATGGACGCAGCACAGTCCGACAAGGACATACCCCATAGTGAAGGACTTCATGCGCGCATCAGGATTAATCCACAGTATTTTTTGACGACCCAGCTAAGATTTACAGACGGTGAACCTTATTCCCGGATTTCCGGTCGATACCTGCAACCCGACCCGGTTCGCCACCGCCCCCGATCAACGAGGGTGATGACTGGCTTGCTTCACTTTCTGGAGAACGCCCCCGTGATATCCACCCTACACATCGCCAGGCTCAAAGCATGGGGCGCCCATGGTTTTACCGCCACTGGCGTAGTCACAGCCTTCCTCGCCACCCTCGCCCTGCTGGAAAACCAGCCCACCAATTGCCTGCTGTGGCTGGGCGTCGCACTGATTGTCGACGGGCTCGACGGCGCACTGGCGCGCAAGGTCAACGTACAGTCGGTGTTGCCGAGCTTCGACGGTTCGATCCTTGACCTGGTCATCGACTACCTGACGTACGTGTTTATCCCGGCACTGTTTATCTATCGTTACATCCCGTTGCCGGACTACACCCTGCTGCTGACCGTGTCGCTGATACTGGTCTCGTCGCTGTTCTGCTTCTGCAACGTCAACATGAAAAGCAAAGACAACTACTTCCAGGGCTTCCCCGCCGCGTGGAACGTGGTTGCGCTGTGCCTGTACATCATCGCCCCGTCGCCGTGGATCACCCTGCTCACCGTCATCGGCCTGGCGTTGCTGACCGTGACCCGGATGAAATTCCTGCACCCGTTTCGCGTGCGCCGGTTCATGCCGATCAACATCGCCGTGACGGCCATCTGGTTGCTGTGCAGCTTGTCGCTGGTGATCAACCATCCGGTGATCAACCCGATGGTCATGGGGCTCTGGTTGCTGATGTCGGCCTACTTCCTGGGGATTTGCATCTGGCGCACGGCGATGGAATGGTTTGACGGCTCGCGGCACCCATAAGCCATGCCTATTCATATCGTACGACTCGGCTCACCGCGCCTGCCCGATGAAGGCCTTCGGTTAGGCACCGTGCGTCGCCCGCCTCGTGGCGTGCCGAAGGCTGAGTTTGCCCGCCGGGATTTTTATGATGTGTGGCAACCGCTGCTGTCGCCCAGCGCTGAATTAGTGGCCGAAGCCAAGGCGGCGACAGATGAAAAAACCTGGGAAGGCTTCAAGCGCAAGTTCAAGGCTGAAATGAATCAGCCTGCGCCCAGCCAGTTGCTGGATCTGTTGGCAGCCCTCTCCCATCACACCTCGCTGGCCGTCGGCTGCTATTGCGAAGATGAAGCGCACTGCCATCGCTCGGTATTGCGCGAACTGCTGGAAGCACGCGGCGCCAAGGTTATTTGAATTCCATAACCCCACAAATCCCCTGTAGGAGCCGGCTTGCCGGCGATGGCGTCCGTCCAGTTACCCTTACTTTTACTGACGGACCGCCATCGCTGGCAAGCCAGCTCCTACAAGGGATCGCGTCGTTCTCAAGGTTGAAGTTCACGGCGTAATCGCCACCCTCATAACCCCGCCCCACTCCCACCTGACCAGACGACAGGTTGATCATGGTCAATACTCAAAAGGTTGAATGCCTGTCGAATGACCCTGACGCTCGTTTACCCACGGGAGGTTTGTCATGTCTGAGCAATCACGTTTCATGCTGGTCGCCTCACCCCTGATGGAACACAGCCCCGCCTTCGACAGGGCCGCAGCGCTGGCCAAGGCCGAAGACGCGGCGCTGCACATCGTTGCGTTCGATTATCTGGAGGGCCTGGCGACCGCCAGTCTGGTCAATGAAAAGGCCCTGGAGCAGATGCGCCTGGGCTATGTCGATCGACACCGTCAATGGCTTGAGGACCAGGCGCGGCCCTTGCGCAAGATCGGGGTGCACGTCACCACCGAAGTGACGTGGGTCGAACGGCCACTGGAGGAAATCCTGATTCACCTGAAAGAGCAGCCGATGGACGTGCTGATCAAGGCGCTGGAGCCGCATTCGATGCTCTCAAGGCTGATGTTCACGCCACTCGACGTGCATTTGCTGCGGGAATGCCCGGTGCCGCTGCACTTCGTCAGCCATGCCGCGCGTGCGTTGCCGCGCAAGATCGTCGCGGCGGTCGACCCGTTCCATCGTGATGATCACTACAAAAGCTTCAACGACCGCATTCTTCACGAAGCGGCAAAACTGGCGAGCGCCTGTAATGCCGAGCTGGATGTGGTCTACGCCTATGACCTGTCATCGATCAGCGCCGATGAATTCGGCTTCGACAACGGTTCGGCGTTTTTCTCGTCGGGCAAAGCCAGGACCCTGTTCGACTACCAGGAAGCCGCCTTCAACGAACTGGCCGAACGCAACGGCATCGCGCCGCAGCAACGGCACATGATCATGGGCAACCCGGTAAAGGTCCTGACCCGCTACGCCGATGCCTGCGACATCGACGTGATCGTCATGGGCCGCATCGGCCATCGCGGCCTGGGCAGGTTGATCGGCAGCACGGTGGAGCACCTGCTGTACAAAATGCCGTGCAGCGTCTGGGTGGTGTACAGCGAGCGGTTGGATGAGTAACCCGGTACGCCGCAAAACCGGAAACTCGCCACGCCCCCTGTAGGAGCTGGCTTGCCAGCGATGGCGGTCTGCCAGTTAACACGATGGTAACTGGACGGACGCTATCGCTGGCAAGCCAGCTCCTACAGGGGGCGTGGCGTTTTTCAGCGTCGGGTGATCACCACTTCAAGGTATTCACTCGGCACCACCAGCGATTTTTCACCCGTGCGGTTCAAGCGGTTGATCAGCTCGGCCAGGTCACCTTCAAGGGCCTGTGCGCCTTCGGGGGGCAGCGCCGCGAACGCCTTGTGGACCGGGCCATACCAGGTGCGGAACGTGTCGATGAAATGCGCGGCCGAACGGTAGCGGAAATTGAAGAACCGCCGTGTCACCTGAAGCAGAAACTCGCGCTCATCAAAATGCTTATGCAGCCAGGCCTCGGAACCCCAGTTCGACGGTGGTTGTGCCCCCGGCGGAGGTGGCATGTGCCGGCCCAGGGTCTTGAACATCTGGCCGACGAAACCTTCAGGCGTCCAGTTGGCGAGGCCGATCCGGCCGCCCGGACGACAGACCCGTGCCAGCTCGGCGGCGGCTTTGGCCTGGTCCGGCGCGAACATCACGCCGAAGGTCGACAGCACGGCATCGAAACTGCCGTCCTCGAACGGCAGCGCCTCGGCATCCGCCACTTGAAAGGTCACCTCCAGGCGCTCCGCCCGGGCCCGGTCTTCGCCGCGCTCCAGCAGCGCGGCGACGTAGTCGGTGGACGTGACGCGGGCACCCCGGCGCGCGGCCGCCAATGTCGCGTTGCCGTTGCCGGCGGCGACGTCCAGCACGCGCTCGTCGCAAAGCAGGTCGCAGGCTTCGGCGAGCTGCTCGCCGACAATCTGCAAGGTGGTGCCGATCACGGCATAGTCGCCACTGGCCCAGGCGGCCATCTGACGGTTTTTCAAGGCAGTGAGATCAATGGTAGTACTCATCAAATCGCTCCGTTACGAGTTCAAACGCCCCTGGCTTATTCCGCCGTGGTGGGGTCGATGACGGTCATGACCCGGGAAATGCGGTTGGCCGGGAAACCACTCAGCCTGGCATGTTCCCGGATCAACTCTTCGTTGGGCGAGAGGTACACACAGTAGAGCTTGTCACCGGTGACATAACTCTGCTGCCACTGCACCTCCGGCAAGTCGCGCAACGCTCGGCAGGACTTTTGCGAAGCCGCTTTCAAATCCCTTTCTGACAGTGTTCCAGCACCCGGAATCTCGCGTTCAATGATGAACTTCGGCATGGCAACCTCTCATTTTTGTTATTGATGACAGGGTCGGCAGACCCTGTGCCAACTATCGCGCTGCTGACCATCGGCGTCCTGCCCGATCGTCGGCCAACCTTGCCCGATCGTCCGGAGGTTTCGCGTTGTGCCGCGACAGGCTCACAATCAAAAGCTGCCCGCCCACAGGGGAACACCACCATGGACGCCCTGTCCCAGACCCTGCGCGTCGTCCGCCTGGTCGGCGCGATTTTCATCAACGCCAGGTTCACTGCCCCCTGGTGTTATCAGTCACCGAGCGCAGACACCGCCGCACCGTTTCTCGAACCCGGCGCCGAACGCGTGGTGATCTTTCACTTGATCACCGAAGGCGAGTGTTATGTCGAACTCGGTGATGATCCTCCCCAATTGCTGACGGCTGGCGATGTGGTGGTGTTTCCGCAGGGCGATGCCCACCGCATGTGCTCCAAACCCGGTCTCGCGCCGGCCAGCGGTGCACGGCTGGACGTCGTACTCGCGCGCCGCCCACGGCAGTTGAGTTATGGCGGTGGCGGCGCGGTCACGCGCCTGGTGTGCGGTTATCTGGCGTGCGATACGCGGCTGGCGGGCATGTTGTTGACGGGGTTGCCGGCCGTGGTAAAGGTCAATGTGCGGGGTTCGAACGCCGGGATCTGGCTGGAATCTTCGGTGCGTTATGCGCTGGCCGAAGCGCGCTCGCCAAGGCCTGGCGGTGAAGGCGTACTGGCCAAGCTGGCCGAGGTGTTGTTCATCGAAGTGCTGCGTTTGTACATGCACGAACAGGGCGAAGGCCGGACCGGTTGGCTGGCGGGTGTGGGCGACCGGATCGTCGGTGCCGCCCTCAACGCGCTGCACAAAAAACCCTGTCATGCCTGGACACTGGATGAACTGGCGCGCACCGCCGGCACCTCAAGATCGGTATTGGCGGAGCGCTTTCAGCAACTGGTGGGGATTTCGCCGATGCAGTACCTGACGCAATGGCGCATGTTGCTGGCGGCCAACCTGTTACGCAGCAGTAACAGCTCATTGATGCGCATCGCCGAGGAGGTCGGTTACCAGACCGATACGGCGTTCAGTCGGGCGTTTCGGCGGGAGTTCGGCGCACCGCCCGCGGCGTGGCGGCGCAGTCAGGAGAAACGAACAATGGCCCACGGCGCGGAGCCTGTGAGCCATTGAGTTGACGGGTTACGCAGCGGGTGCTTTCGCTTCTTCCAGCAACTGCTGGATCATTTTCTCCTGGGTTTCGTAGCGACCTTCACCGAAGTGGGTGAAACGCACCTGCCCCTTGGCGTCGATCAGGTAATGAGCCGGCCAGTACTGGTTATCGAAGTTGCGCCAGATCGCGTAGTTGTTGTCGATGGCCACCGGGTAGGTAATGCCGAGCTTTTTCACCTGATCCTTGACGTTGGCAATGATGCGTTCGAAGCCGTACTCCGGGGTGTGGACGCCGATCACCACCAGGCCATCCTTCTCGTATTTTTTCGCCCAGTCCTTCACATAAGGCAGGGTGTGCTGGCAGTTGATGCAGTCGTAGGTCCAGAAGTCCACCAGCACCACTTTGCCTTTGAGAGACTCATTGGTCAGTGCTGGTGAGTTGATCCATTCGACGGCGCCGGACAGCGACGGCATCGGACCCTGGGCATTGTCCAGGCTTGTATCGGCCTTGACCTTGCTGACCAGGTAATCGACCACTTTCGGTACGCTTTCCAGCACGCCTTTCTCGATACTGCTGACGCCCTCGGAAGAAGTGCCGGCCAGCAGGGTCTTGTCGGCGCCGGTGGAAATCACCACCGCAGCCGCCAGTACCGCAAACCCGGTACCGCGTCGCAACCAGCCGGTCACCGGAATCGACGCTTTCAAGCGATTGACCAGGCCGCGACCGGCGAAGATCAAGGTGCCCAGGGACAACGCGCTGCCCAGGCCGTACGCCACCAGCAACAGACTGGTCTGCGCGTTGGCGCCTTGCAGCATGGCGCCGGTGAGGATCACGCCGAGGATCGGCCCGGCGCACGGCGCCCAGAGCAGACCGGTGGCGACACCGATCATCACCGAACCCAACGGGCCGGACATTTTGCGGGTGTCGGGGTCGAGGCGATTGCCCAACAGCACGAACGGGCGTGCCAGCCAGCCGCCGACCCGCGCCGAAATCAGCGACAGGGCAAACAGCGCCATCACAATCAGGGCCACGTGGCGACCGGTGTTGTTGGCTTGCACCACCCATTCACTGCTGACCACGGCCAGGCTGGAGATCAGGGCGAAGGTCAGGACCATGCCGCCGAGGGTGAGCAGGATCGAGGAGCGAGTGCGGTCGACCCCGGCGAACAGGAACGGCACGACCGGGAGGATGCAGGGACTGAGGACGGTCAAAATGCCGCCCAGGAAAGCGATGAGGAACATGAGGATCACCTAATGCATTAGAGGGTGGCAACGAGTCCCCTGTAGGAGCCGGCTTGCTGGCGATGGCGATTTGTCAGTCACATCAATGTCGAATGTGCTGCCGTCATCGTCGGAACGCCGCCCGCAGCAAGCCGGCTCCTACAGTGGGATTGCGTGACTTCAGGCCGTTTGCTCATCCAGCAATTGGCCTTGTGGCGTGCGGCTGCCACCGTTCTCGGCAACCATCTGCCCTTGCGGCGTACGGCTCGAGCCGTCCTGTGCCAGGAAGGCGTTGGCGCCCTGCTCGTTCACCGGGGTCAGCTGGAAGCAGGTGCTGCTGCCGCAAGTGCTTTGTTCAACGGCGGCGTTGGCGTGAGCGGCGGCGCCGGCAAGGGCGAAGGCAGCGGCGGTCAAAAAGCGGGTTACGTTGTTCATGGCGTTATTCCTGTATCAAAGGGGATTGGCAATCGGTCAGCGAAGGACTCAGTTGTCTTCGTTGCAGTCAGCAATTTTTCGGTAGTCCAGCACCTGGGTTTTGTTCTGGGAGTCCAGGTAAGTCAGCTGGGCATCGACAATCCCGCAGGCGTTCGTGGTGTCCTGTGTCAACGACACCACTTTCTTGATGTCCAGGTGCGTGCCGTAGCTGTAGGTCCTGGCGCTGACGTCAGCTTCGGCACGGGCCGACAGGGTGCAGATGTTCAGGGCGGCAAACAGGCAAGCGGCGTAGATGGCTTTGGTGTTCATGGTGGTGTCCTCAAGGCTTCAATGGGTAGGTCGTTCAATTGAGCCGAGGCGGTTGGGTTTGCCTCGATGGAACCTATTAGAAGGCCCTGAGGTATCTCGTCTGTGTCGAGAAGCGGCGCGTGTAAATCGGTACGTATCAAAGGGGCCTGCCGATACACAGCGATACAAAACCCCTGGATTCCCGGGTTTTTAAGTCCATGTGTATCCGCCGACACACCAGATACACTGCAATACAAAGGGTGGCGGGCGAGCGGGCAAAGGCTCGATAGACTGTGCGCATTCCCTATTTGAAGAGGCTTGGCCCCATGGAACACGTCGATCACATCCTCATCGTGGACGATGACCGCGAGATTCGAGAGCTGGTAGGCAACTACCTGAAGAAGAACGGCCTGCGCACCACCGTCGTGGCGGACGGCCGGCAGATGCGCGCGTTCCTCGAGACCACGCCAGTGGACCTGATCGTGCTCGACATCATGATGCCGGGCGACGATGGCCTGATGCTGTGCCGCGAGATCCGCGCCGGCAAACACAAGACCACCCCGGTGCTGATGCTCACCGCGCGCAACGATGAAACCGACCGTATCATCGGCCTGGAAATGGGCGCCGACGATTACCTGGTCAAGCCGTTCGCCGCCCGTGAACTGCTGGCGCGGATCAACGCGGTGCTGCGGCGCACGCGGATGCTGCCGCCCAACCTGGTGGTCACCGAAAGCGGTCGCCTGCTGGCCTTCGGTCGCTGGCGCCTGGACACCTCCGCCCGCCATCTGCTCGATGACGACGGCACCATGGTCGCGCTCAGCGGCGCGGAATATCGACTGCTGCGGGTGTTCCTCGATCATCCGCAACGGGTGCTCAACCGCGACCAGTTGCTGAACCTGACCCAGGGCCGCGATGCCGATCTGTTCGACCGTTCCATCGATTTGCTGGTCAGCCGCCTGCGTCAGCGCTTGCTCGACGACGCACGGGAACCGGCCTACATCAAAACCGTGCGCAGCGAAGGCTATGTGTTTTCGCTGCCGGTGGAAGTCCTCGGGGCGCCCGCATGAACCTTTCCCTGCGGTGGCCCCGCACCCTCGCCTCGCGCCTGTCGCTGATTTTCCTGATCGGTCTGATTCTGGCGCAGGTCCTGTCTTTCGGCGCGCAGTACTACGAGCGCTACGAAAGCGCGAAAAACACCATGCTGGGCAATCTGGAAACCGACGTTTCAACGTCCATCGCCATCCTCGACCGCTTGCCGGCCGAAGAACGCATGAGTTGGCTGCAACAACTGGATCGCCGCAACTACCGCTATTTGCTGGATGAAGGTTCGCCCGGCACGGCGATGAGCGATACGCCTATCGCGATGACCTCGATCAAGGACGCCATCGGCAAGGATTACCCGATGACGGTTACGGACATTCCCGGTCCGGTCAAACACTTCCAGGTCCATCTGAAACTGGCCGATGGCAGCCCGGTCACCATCGACGTGCGTCCGTCGATGGTGCCGTTGTCGCCCTGGTTGCCGGTCGTCTTGCTCGGCCAACTGTTGCTGATGATTCTGTGCACCTGGCTGGCAGTGAGAATCGCCATTCGCCCCCTCACCCGCCTCGCACAGGCCGTCGAAACGCTGGACCCCAACACCCACCCGGTGCACCTGGACGAAAAAGGCCCGACCGAAGTCGCCCACGCCGCCATGGCCTTCAACGCCATGCAGGCGCGCATCGCTGCCTATTTGAAAGAACGCATGCAATTGCTGGCGGCGATTTCCCACGACCTGCAAACCCCCATCACTCGGATGAAACTGCGCGCCGAGCTCATGGACGACTGCAACGAAAAAGACAAACTGTGGAACGACCTCGGCGAGATGGAGCACCTGGTGCGCGAAGGCGTGGCCTATGCCCGCAGCGTCCATGGCGCCACCGAAGAGAGCCGTCGCACCGATCTGGATTCGTTCCTCGACAGCCTGGTGTTCGACTATCAGGACATGGGCAAGGACGTTCAGCTCAGCGGAAAAAGTGACACCGTCATCGACACCCGGCCGCACGCCTTGCGCCGTGTGCTGGTGAACCTGACGGACAACGCACTCAAATTCGCCGGCGCGGCGCAACTGCAGGTGGAATCGAAACCTGGCGGCAGCTTGTCGGTGAAGGTGATGGACCGCGGCCCCGGGATTGCCGAAGAAGAACTCGCCCACGTGATGGAGCCGTTCTACCGCGTGGAGAATTCGCGCAACCGCAGCACCGGCGGCACCGGCCTGGGCCTGGCGATTGCCCAGCAACTGGCGCTGGCCCTCGGCGGGTCGTTGACGCTAAGCAACCGCGAAGGCGGCGGACTCTGCGCAGAGCTAAAGCTCCCCACCAGACCTTTGTAGGAGCCGGCTTGCCGGCGATGGGCGTGAACGTTAACGCGTGTTGTCTGAATAAACGCGTTATCGTTAACGTCCATCGCCGGCAAGCCGGCTCCTACAAAAGTGATATGGACATTGCACATGGATGAAAACAGAAGACCCATCAAAACGCGTTCTGCGGGATGGGCCAAATACGTCACCGACCAGTTGGTGAAAAGGGACCTCTCCCCCAATCAGATCTCCGTGGCCAGCATCGCCTTCGCACTCGCTGGCATCGTCGCGCTCAATATCGACACGGGCGTCATCGGCTCGATCCTCTGCGCCCTCGGCATTCAGTTGCGCCTGTTGTGCAACCTCTTCGACGGCATGGTCGCGATTGAAGGCGGCAAGAAATCCGACATCGGCAGCCTCTACAACGAATTCCCCGACCGGATTGCCGACAGCCTGCTGATTGTCGGCCTGGGCTACGCCATCGGCTACTCTGACCTTGGCTGGTTTGCCGCGCTGGCTGCGGCATTGACGGCTTACGTCAGGGTGTTTGGCGGCTCGATCGGTCTCAAGCAGAGCTTCATCGGCCCGATGGCCAAGCAGCACCGAATGGCGGTCATGACGGTCGGGCTGCTGCTGAATGCCGTCGAAGCGAGCGTTTATGCCACTCACTACGTGCTGTTGATTGCGCTGGTCATCATCGCCATCGGCTCCGCCGCGACCTGCGTCACGCGCACCCTGGCCATCTCGCGCGAACTGAAGGGGAATCCTCATGTGGATCAGTAACGCGCTGATTTCTGTTCTTCGATTCGTGATCGGCGTCACCGCCCGATGGGAAAGCCCGCCGGACCTGACACGCCAGCGTATCTACTTCGCCAATCACTCCAGCCATATGGACACCCTGGCAATCATCGCGGCCCTGCCACCGGAAGCCCGAGTGAACGTGAAACCGGTTGCGGCCGCTGACTACTGGGGAAAGAACAAATTCCTGTCATACATCTCGCAGAAAGGCCTGAATGCGGTGCTGATCGATCGCAACCCCGCGCCCGGCGTCAACGTACTGGAACCGATTTTCGACGTGGTGCGCGCCGGCCATTCGATCATCATCTTTCCGGAAGGCACGCGCGGCAGCGAGGCGTTGCCCGGTCCTTTCAAATCGGGTCTGTTCCGCTTGGCCGAGACATTCCCTGAGGTTGACCTGGTGCCTATCTACCTGGAAAACCTGCATCGCTCCATGCCAAAAGGCAAACACGTCCCCCTGCCCATCATCTGCACAATCCGTATCGGCGATCCGCTGCAACGGATCAGTGGCGAGGAAAAACAGGTGTTTCTGGATCGGGCGCGTGACGCGATTGTGAGGTTGTCGGAATGAATCTTGATGAAAAGTTTTTGTGGTTCTTCGGCGCCATTGCCGCCCTGTTGGCGATCGCTTCGATCATCGGCCGGATACTGGCCAAGCGGGCTACGACAGAGGGTTCGGTATCGACCATCGAAAACCTCAACCAGCGCGTAAATGCCTGGTGGGGGATGGTGATCATTTTCTTCGTGTCCTACCTGCTGGGCGGGAACGCGACGGTCATTCTGTTCGGCTTCATTTCCCTGTTCGCGCTCCGGGAATTCATCACCCTGACACCGACCCGGCCTGGCGACCATAACGCGCTGTTTTCGGCGTTTTTCATTCTGATCCCCTTGCAATACGTACTGATCGGCACCCACTGGTATTCGCTGTTCACGCTGCTGATTCCGGTGTACGCCTTCCTGCTGTTGCCGGCGATTGCGGTGCTGAGCCAGGACACCGACGCCTTCCTGGAACGGGCGGCCAAAATTCAGTGGGGGGTGATGATTTGCGTCTACTGCATCAGCCACGCGCCTGCGCTGTTGCTGCTGGACCTGGAAGGCTTCCAGGGCCAGAACGCGCTGCTGCTGTTCTACCTGGTGTTCGTCGTGCAGTTGAGTGACGTGTTGCAGTACGTGTTCGGCAAGCTCTTCGGCAAGCACAAGGTTGCGCCGCTGGTGAGCCCCTCGAAAACCGTGGAAGGCCTGGTCGGCGGCGGTTTGTCGGCCACGCTGATTGGCGGCTGCATGTTCTGGATGACACCGTTCAGTTTCTGGCAGTCGCTGATGATGTCGTTCGTGATTGTGGTGATGGGTTTCCTGGGCGGCCTGGTGATGTCGGCGATCAAGCGCAGCCTCAGCGCCAAGGACTGGGGCACCATGATCAAGGGCCACGGCGGCATGCTCGACCGGATGGACTCGATCTGCTTCGCGGCACCGATCTTCTTTCACCTGACGCGGTACTTCTTCTCCGCCCAATAAAAACGCATCCCCCCTGTAGGAGCCGGCTTGCCGGCGATAGCGGTAGGTCAGTCGACACATTTATCGCCTGAACGGACGCCATCGCCAGCAAGCCGGCTCCTACAGGGGGTTATGCCGGGCTCACCACCCCTTCCCCGTGCATCTGCCGCAACAACGCCGCTCCGCTGTCGATGAAATCCTGCGATCCCGCCGCCCCCGCTTCCACGGCCAATCCTTCCAGTTGCTCACGCCCGTTCAGTTGGGGAAACTCGTCGATCCGCTGCAACAAGCGCCAGGCCAGCGGGCTCAGTTCGGAAAACTTCACACTCCAGTCCTCCGCCCGACGAACCAATAACAACGTCGGCTGAGCCGGAGGTGTTTCAGGCTGATAGTCCGGCCCCACCAATTGCACCGGCCAGGCATACGCCAACGGCCAGGCCAGCGGTGAAACCTGCAACGGTCGATCCAGCAACAGCCCGACATCACTCGCCGGCAATGGCTCGGCGTCGGACTGTTGCAACACCATCTCGATCCATTCGTAATGCGCCAGTTCCACCATGAACGGCGGCCACGCCCCCTCGTGCAACGCGGGCGGTTCTGACGCGAGAAAGTCGACAAACTCCCTGGCGATCTCACCGAATTTCGGCGTTTGCGCGCGGTGGTCCCGCAGGAACATGCGCACCAGCGAACCCCAGCGCTCATCGCCAAGAATCTTGATCAACACCGGAAAAGTGCCGCTGAGCAAGATCGAGAGGTTATTGAAAACAAGGTCGCGATAAACCTGTGCCCGCGCCACGTCCATTCCGGCCGGTGGCGCGCAGTGATCGGGGTCACGCAGGTAAAGCCCCAAGGTGTTTTGCTGCTGAAACAGGCTTGCGTTATCCACGGTTCACCTCCTTGTCCTGCAAGCGGCGAATGGTCTGCAATTCGGCAACCAGTTCCGCGAATGCAGGGAAATTGAAATCCCGCTCAAGCAACGTCGGTTGCGCGCCGAACCGAGCATAGGCCTGGGCCAGCAACGACCACACCACCGGTTTCACCGAGGCGCCGTGGGTGTCGATTTTCAACGTGTCGGACTCATCGAAATGCCCGGCCACGTGCATCGCCACCACCCGGTCCGAATCGATGCCGGCCAGAAATACCTGCGGATCAAAATCGTGGTTGATCGAGTTGACGTACACATTGTTGACGTCCAGCAACAGGTCGCAATCGGCTTCGCGCAGCACCGCGTTGGTGAACGTCAGCTCGTCCATGTCTTGCTGCGGAGCGGCGTAATACGAGACGTTTTCCACCGCCAGGCGCCGACCGAGAATGTCCTGGGACTGACGAATGCGCGCGGCGACGTGGTGCACTGCTTCTTCGGTAAAGGGCAGCGGCAACAGGTCGTACAGGTGACCGTCATCGCTGCAGTAGCTCAGGTGTTCGCTGTACAGCGGCACGTTGTACTGATCGAGAAAAACCCGCACTTCTTGCAGGAACCCGACGTCCAGCGGCGCCGGCCCGCCCAATGACAGGGACAAACCATGGCAGGACAGCGGATAGCGCTCGGCCAGGCCCCGCAGTGCCGCGCCATGAGCGCCGCCGATGCCGATCCAGTTCTCCGGCGCGACTTCCAGAAAGTCGAAATCGCCCACGCGGGCGGCTTGAAGGTCTTTCATCAAACCGCGGCGCAGGCCAAGTCCGACGGTGGCCTTCGTTGATGTGTTGGAAGTCTGCATGATGTCGATCTCAAAGGTTGTCAGAACGTAATCACAGTTAACCGAAACGGTGTATCGGGCCTGTGTTGCGTTCCGGCAGAAAATCGCGGCGGTTGTATCGCCGGCGGGTCTGTACACACTTCGGTACAGAGCCGCCGGTGGGCGTTACGCCAGGTCGTATTTCTCGCGCACCAGATGGCCGATGCCGATGCGATCGAGCGCGTTCATCGGGCACAGGAAGGTCACGCGCACGGTGCCGGGCAAGCGGCTGATGTCGATGGAACCGGTGATGGTCGCGCGGTTGAGCACTTCGTCATACGGCAGGCCCGTGACCGAAGCGGCACGTTTCAGGCCGTTTTCCACCGCCACGTTAAGGTTCTCGCCACTGCCGATGAAGGTGATCGGGCCGCTCTGCTCGATCTCGGTCTGGCCCCAACGCTCGCCCAGTTCACGGACTTTCTGCCGTTGCAGGGCATTCATCGGCCGCGCCATTGGCGGCAGATCGTCGAGGTTTTGCAGGAGGATCGGGCCTTCCAGTGTCAGGTGCTTGATCACTTGGACCTGCACTTCGGTTTCCCCGGAGCAGTCGGTGGCATGCCCGGCGATCTCGCCGTTGCCCTGCTGGGCGTGCATGTCGCCCATGTACACACCGGCGCCCGGGACTTTCACCGGGCAGATCAATACGCAGCCTTCGCGGATCGAGTTGGTGTCCATGTGACCGTCGGTCTTGGCCGCGTGCAGTTCCTCACGCGTCATGCCGAAACGGTGCGGTGCGCCGATCAGGTATTGGCCGAAATCGGCGCAGTTGTGCGAGTCCGGCAAGTCCCGCGACGGCGTGGTGCCGATGTTGCCGAGGAACGGCCGCATGTGCGCGGCAACGCCGGGGATGTCGGCGCGGGCCAGGGACAGGATCGAATGCTGGGCGGCGAATTCCGGCAGCGCCGACATCTCGGAGGCGTTGCCCGCCAGTTGGTTGGCGATGTCCTGATTGACGGTCAGGCTGACCTGATTCTGCGCATCGAACACGATCACGTAACCGTGGCTGAAGCGGAAAGCGCTGACTTCGGCGCCGCAATTGCTGCAACGAATCGAATCTTCGCCAATGCCTTCGACGTAGCTGGCCGGGTGTTCAGTGCCGCATTTGCTACAGAATTTAGCGACGAACGGATCGCCGTTGTAGCGACCTTCAACGAAGCTCATCACGCCGGACGAGGTGGCCAGCGAGGTGACACGCATGCTTTTGATCTTGATCGCCACGGCGTCGCCAATTTCGGCACCGGCAATGGCCACCGGTTGGGTCACTTCATGGCCGCCCTCGAAGGCCGGCGTAATCATCGGCCCCCAGCAGCCCGGCGGCGTGCCGGTGATCAGGGTGCCGCCGTCGGCCAGCGGGCCGAGCATTGGCTGGCTTGGGCCGATGAGGCCGTTGGTGTATTGGTCGACGCGCAGGCGATCGACGGGGGTGGATGTCAGGTCGGTTTCAGGCAGGAGCGTGGTCATTGTTGTCCCCTTCACGGTGTATAGGGTGCCAAGCGGCCTGTGCAGTTCATCGCAGGTTTGTATCTGGGCTGTGTTCGGCAACGCACCGGTATTGCGGGAAATGTATCGAGCAGGACGTTAGATACACTCCGATACACACGTACCCGTGTAGGAGCGAGGCTGGCCCGCGAAGGCGGCGTAACAGTCAACGAGGATGTGTCTGAAATACCGCCTTCGCGGGCAAGCCTCGCTCCTACAGGGGATGTGTGCGAATCAGGCAAATGCGGGCTTTCGTCGCTCCGCCCGACAGCCCACGGCCTGCGGACTAAACTTACTGCACGCAGGACGTACTCACCGTCCTGATCATTTCCACGACCACTGCCCAGAGGTGAATGCCTCGACAAAGAATGCCCCTGGACCGTGATCCAGCAAAAGGAGCACACGTGATGGACGAGGCCAGACTCAACGATTTCATGGGCAAACTGGTGAACGACATGGGCGGCGCGGCGATGCTCGCCAACGTCATCCTCGGCGAAGAGCTCGGGCTGTACCGGGCGATGGCCGACAGTCAGTTGATCAGCCCCGAAACACTCGCCGAGAAAACCGGCTGCAACCCCCGCCTGCTGCGCGAATGGCTTAGCGCTCACGCCGCGTCCGGTTACATGGAACACCGCGACGGCCAGTTCCGCCTGCCCGAAGAACAAGCCCTGGCATTGGCGATCGAAGACTCACCGGTCTACGTGGCGGGCGGTATCGGGGTGGTCGCGTCGTTTTTCCATGACAAGGACAAGCTGGTCAAAGCCATGCGCGGCAACGGCGCCCTGCCCTGGGGCGAACACCATCCGTGCATGTTCAGCGGCACGGAACGGTTCTTCCGGCCAGGCTACAAGGCGCACCTGGTCGCCGAATGGCTACCGTCCCTTGAAGGTGTCGTCGCCAAACTGGAGGCTGGCGCCAAGGTCGCGGACATCGGCTGCGGGCATGGTGCATCGACGGTGATCATGGCCCAGGCGTTCCCGGACTCGCGGTTCGTCGGCTTCGACTACCACGCGCCGTCCGTCACCGTCGCCACCCAGCGCGCCGAGGAAGGCGGTGTGTCCGGGCGGGCGCGGTTCTTCCAGGGCACGGCAAAAAGCTATCCCGGTGACGACTACGACCTGATCTGCTATTTCGACTGCCTGCATGACATGGGCGACCCGGTGGGCGCGGCGCGGCACGCCTATGAGTCGCTGAAACCGGACGGCACGGTGCTGCTGGTGGAACCGTTCGCCAACGACAAGCTCGATGACAACGTTACCCCGGTTGGCCGGTTGTTCTACGCCGCCTCGACGTTCATTTGCACCCCGAACTCGCTGTCTCAGGAAGTCGGCCTCGGGCTCGGCGCCCAGGCCGGTGAGGCGCGGTTGCGCAAGGTGTTTACGGAAGCGGGATTCAGCACATTCCGTCGGGCGACGGAAACACCGTTCAACCTGATACTCGAAGCGCGCAAGTAAACACCGTACCTGTAGGAGCCGGCTTGCCGGCGATGGCGTCCGTAAG
>NZ_JAGYGF010000085.1:0-16068 GCF_019947305.1 Pseudomonas sp. BF-RE-21
GGCTGGGGGTGTGGGGCGGGATCAAGGCTTTCAGGGTGAATGAGTTTTGGGGGGAGGTGACTTCCGCATCTGGCGGATTGGGTGAGGGCTTTTTCATGAGGGCGTCGCTCCATGCTGGGATTAAGGAGCTGCCAATTTCGTTTCCAGGCGAAAGGTGGCAGCTGTGCGCAGGCTGGAAAACCGGTCAATCCCACCAAAACCCGGCAGACCCGAAGGTCTCCCGCGCACAGCCGCCATAACATTGCGGGCAGAAAAAAGCGCCGCAGTATGACATGTGCAGAGGAGGGATTAATCAGGTTTCCAGGCCCGACCGCTGATTCGTCAGCGACTTCAGAGCCTATCCATTTAACGTCTTACCCGACAACCGACAGAACGCGTCAGAACCATCCTAGGACAGCACGCTTTTTGTAGGAGCGAGCCTGCTCGCGAAAAACGTGAGAACACCGCGGGGTATCAGGTTCACAACGTTATCGTTCACGACCATCGCGAGCAGGCTCGCTCCCACAATGAATGCCAATCGACAGACAGGGATCAATTCGCCAATCGCGCCCCGCCCAGGCTCCCGCTCAACTCATACGCCGCCAGTTCCGCCTGATGCGCCGCCAATATCTCCGGCAACGACCCGCGCAAATACTCGACCCAGGTTTTGATCTTCGCATCCAGATACTGCCGCGACGGATAGATCGCATACAGATTCAGTTCCTGCGAGCGGTAGTTCGGCATCACCCGCACCAGTGTGCCGTTGCGCAAGCCTTCGATCGCCGCATACACCGGCAATACGCCGACGCCCATGCCGCTGATGATCGCGGTTTTCATCGCATCGGCGGAGTTCACCAGAAACGGCGAGCTGTTGATGGTGACCATTTCCTGGCCTTCCGGGCCGTCGAAATTCCATTTCTCCAGCGGAATCACCGGGCTCACCAGGCGCAGGCACGCATGGTTCAGCAAATCGCTGGGCTTGTGCGCGCAGCCGTTGGCTTTCACGTAGGCCGGGGAGGCGCAAACGATGCTGTAGGTGATGCCCAGGCGCTGGGAGACGAAGCCCGAGTCCGGCAGTTCGCTGGCAAGGACGATGGACACGTCGTAGCCCTCGTCGAGCAAGTCCGGCACGCGGTTGGCCATGGTCAGGTCGAAGGTCACGTCGGGATGGGTCTTGCGATAGCGGGCGATGGCGTCGATCACGAAGTGCTGACCGATGCCGGTCATGGTGTGCACCTTGAGTTGCCCGGCCGGGCGCGCGTGGGCATCGCTGGCCTCGGCTTCGGCCTCTTCGACGTACGCCAGGATCTGCTCGCAGCGCAACAGGTAGCGCTTGCCGGCCTCGGTCAGGGCGATGCGACGAGTGGTGCGGTTGAGCAGGCGGGTTTGCAGGTGGGCTTCCAGGTTGGAGACCGCGCGCGAGACGTTGGCCGTGGTGGTGTCGAGTTGCACGGCGGCGGCGGTGAAGCTGCCGGCCTCGGCCACGTAGCTGAAGGCGCGCATGTTTTGCAAAGTGTCCATGGGGTGCTCTCGGGTGCGATGGCAAATTGTGACACGAAGTTTCAGAGTCTGAGACCCCGACCAAGGGATTATCGCGTTAACGGTAACAAAGATTCACAGGAATCCCAGCTTATCGCCATCAAACCCGCCCCCTAGAATTGCGCCGTTCCTTGTAGGAGCGAAGCTTGCTCGCGAAGAACGATAACGCGGTTTAACAGATGGACCGCGTTATCGTTCTTCGCGAGCAAGCTTCGCTCCTACGGGATCCAGTCCACTTTCTCAGGAAATCGCCGCAGTGCCGCGTCGCATCAGCAGAGCGCTTCAGACGCTCAGTGTTTTGGCTTTAACCCTGGCAATCAGCGGCTGCATCGGAACCGCAGGTATTGCCCCGCAGGGCAAGGCACTGGAGGCCAATTCACTGGCCACCGACGACGCCATCCAGAGCGCCGCGCAGGACGCTCACTGGCCCACCGCGCAATGGTGGCAAGCCTACGGTGACCCGCAACTGAACCGCTGGATCGACCTTGCGCTGCAAGGCAGCCCGACCATGGCCATGGCGGCGGCACGGGTGCGTCAGGCCAAATCCATGGCGGGCATCGCCGAGTCTGCCGAGTCGCTGCAGATCAATGGCGGGTCCACCCTCAAGCGCCACAACTGGCCCACCGATCAGTTCTACGGGCCGGGCGAGCTGGCCAATGCGACGACGTGGGACAACAACGCCGCGCTGGGCTTCAGCTATGCCCTCGACCTCTGGGGCCGTGAAAGCAACGCCACCGAGCGCGCCGTCGACATGGCGCACATGAGCGCCGCCGAAGCGCGTCTGGCCCAGCTCGAACTGCAGAACAACATCGTTCGCGCCTACATCGAACTGTCGCTGCATTACGCGCAACGGGACATCGTCGCCGCGACCCTGCAACAACAGCAGCAAATTCTCGACCTCGCGCAGAAACGCCTGAGCGGCGGCATCGGCACCCACTTCGAAGTCAGCCAGGCCGAAACGCCGCTGCCGGAAACCCACCGCCAGCTCGATGCACTCGACGAAGAAATCGCCCTCAGCCGCAATCAGCTTGCCGCACTCGCAGGCAAAGGCCCGGGCGACGGCGCGCAGTTGCAGCGACCCACGTTGGCATTGGGCACCGCGCTGAAACTGCCATCGTCGCTGCCGGCGCAATTGCTCGGCCAGCGTCCCGATGTGGTCGCCAGCCGCTGGCAAGTGGCGGCTCAGGCGCGGGGCATCGATGTGGCTCACGCGGGTTTCTATCCCAACGTCGATCTGGTCGGCAGCCTCGGCTACATGGCCACCGGCGGCGGTGCGCTGGAGTTCTTGACCGGCAAGAAACTCAACTACAGCGTCGGCCCGGCGATCTCGTTGCCGATCTTTGACGGTGGCCGATTGCGCGCCGAGTTGGGGGAAGCCTCGGCCGGTTACGACATCGCCGTGGCGAAGTACAACCAGACGCTGGTCAATGCGCTGAAAAACATCTCCGACCAGTTGATCCGCCGCGAATCCATGGACAAGCAGCAAACCTTCGCCGCCGAATCCGTGGCCACCGCGCAGAAGACTTACGACATCGCGATGATCGCTTATCAACGCGGGCTTACCGATTACCTCAACGTGCTCAATGCCCAGACCTTGTTGTTCAAACAGCAGCAGGTTCAGCAACAGATTCAGGCTGCGCGGCTGAGTGCTCATGCCGAACTGGTGACGGCGCTCGGTGGCGGGCTTGGTGCGGGTAATGACGTGCCGAATGCTGAGAAAACCCAGCCCCCGAAAACCCCGGTTCTATTGCGTTGAACACAAAACCTGTGGGAGTGAGCCTGCTCGCGATGAGGGAGTGTCAGCCAATGATGATGTCGCCTGACACACCGCAATCGCGAGCAGGCTCGCTCCCACAGGTTCTGCGTCTTGATCGAATTTCTATGAGCAGGATTTCATGACTCCCTTGCCCGCACCGCTGCGCTGGCTGTATTCCCTTGAATGGCGCCGGGGTTTTTTCGACTGGGCACGCAGCGACGGCGTGACCTGGGTCTACATTTTCAAGGTGTTGTTCGCCGCGTTCCTGACCCTGTGGCTGGCCATGCGTCTGGAATTGCCGCAACCGCGCACGGCGATGATCACCGTGTTCATTGTCATGCAACCGCAAAGCGGCCAGGTGTTCGCCAAGAGTTTCTACCGCTTTCTCGGCACGCTGACCGGGTCGGCGGTGATGGTCGCGCTGATTGCCTTGTTCGCACAGAACACCGAGTTGTTCCTCGGTTCGCTGGCGATCTGGGTCGGCATCTGCTCGGCTGGTGCGGCGCGTTCTCGCAACTTCCGCGCCTACGGTTTTGTGCTGGCCGGGTACACCGCCGCGATGGTCGGCTTGCCGGCCCTGGCGCACCCGGAAGGCGCGTTCATGGCGGCGGTCTGGCGCGTGCTGGAAATCTCGTTGGGGATTCTCTGCGCCACGCTGGTCAGCGCAGCCATCCTGCCGCAAACCGCCAGCGCGGCGATGCGCAATGCCTTGTATCAGCGCTTCGGTGTGTTCGCTTTGTTCGTCACCGATGGCTTGCGCGGTCGCAGCAAACGGGACGCTTTTGAAGTCAGTAACGTGCGCTTCATCGCCGAGGCCGTCGGCCTGGAAGGGCTGCGCAGCGTCACCGTGTTCGAAGACCCGCACATGCGTCGGCGCAACGGTCGGCTCAGTCGCTTGAACAGCGAGTTCATGGGCGTCACCACGCGGTTCAATGCCCTGCACCAACTGCTCGAACGCTTGCGCAGCAGTGGCGCCGATCATGTGGTCGCGGCAATCAAGCCGGGCTTGCAGGACCTCGCGGAAGTGCTCGACGGTTTCAGTGGTCGCGCGTTGACCAGCCCTGACGCTGCACGCTTGGTGATTGCGCTGAGCGCCTACAAGGAAGCGCTGCCGGCGCGTGTGCGCAGCCTGCGCGCGACGTTTCAGGAGAGCGAGCCAAGCGACGCCGAGCAGCTCGATTTTCATACCGCGTATGAGCTGCTTTATCGCTTCGTCGACGACCTGCACGGTTATGCACAGACCCACGCGTCCCTGGCCGATCACAGTCATGAACGGGAGCAGTGGGACGAGCCTTTCACCCCGCAAACCAACTGGATGGCGTCCGCCGCTTCGGGGATTCGCGCGGCGTTTATTCTGGTGGTGCTGGGCAGTTACTGGGTGGCAACCGCCTGGCCGAGCGGGGCGATGATGACTCTGATTGCCGCCGCCACCGTGGGCCTTTCGGCGGCGACGCCGAACCCGAAACGCATGGCATTCCAGATGGCCTGCGGCACGTTCCTGGGTGCGCTGATCGGCTTCGTCGAGATGTTTTTCATCTTCCCGTGGATCGATGGTTTTCCGTTGCTGTGCGTGATGCTCGCGCCGGTGATCGTGCTCGGTTCGTTCCTGACCTCGCGCCCGCAATACGCCGGTGTCGGCCTCGGTTTGCTGATCTTTTTCAGCACCGGTTCGGTGCCGGACAACCTCACCATCTACAACCCTTACACCTTCATCAACGACTACATCGCCATGGTGCTCGGCATGCTGGTGTGCGCCGCTGCGGGGGCGATCATCCTGCCGCCGAACAGCCGCTGGTTATGGCGCCGGTTGGAGCAGGACCTGCGCGGGCAAGTGGTGTATGCGATCAGCGGCAAACTGAAGGGCCTGGCGTCGAGTTTCGAAAGCCGTACGCGGGATTTGCTGCACCAGGCTTATGGCCTCGCCGCCGGCCAGCCGCAGGTGCAACGGGACTTGCTGCGCTGGATGTTCGTGGTGCTGGAAGTCGGTCACGCGATCATCGAGTTGCGCAAGGAACAGGCGATTCTGCCGGTGCACCCGGCGTACGCCGAATCGCAGCCGTGGCGCCAGGCCATCCGCGTGATGGGCCGTTCGCTGGTGCGGCTGTTTCTGCAACCGGGCCAGAGCAATCTGCAGCGCTGCCTGATCGCGGTGGACCATGCGATCAGCCGCGTGCAAGCCACCGACGAGCCCTTCGCGCCGCACTTCGACACCTCGGCGTTGCGCCGGGTGAAGAGCTACCTGCATTTCATCCGCACCTCATTACTCGACCCGCAATCACCGCTTGCCGCCTACGCAATGACCACGCCTCAAGGACTTGAACATGCCTCGTGAAATCGCCTTCCACGGCGTGTACATGCCGACCATGACGCTGATGTTTTTCATCGCCGCGGTGCTGGCCTGGGCGCTGGACAGGTTCCTGTCCGGGTTCGATCTGTACCGTTTTTTCTGGCACCCGGCGCTGCTGCGCCTGAGTTTGTTTACCTGTCTGTTCGGCGCACTGGCGCTGACTGTCTACCGTTGACTCTCTATCACTGAAGAAGGCCCTGATGAAAAAGCTTTTCAGCCTGCTCGCCACTCTGCTGGTGCTGGCCCTCGCGCTATGGATCGGCCGGACCCTCTGGGTGCATTACATGAACACGCCGTGGACCCGCGACGGCCGGGTGCGCGCCGACATCATCAACGTCGCCGCCGACGTCACCGGTGAAGTGGTGGAAGTGCCGGTGCGCGACAACCAACAGGTGAAGAAGGGCGATCTGCTGATGCGCATCGACCCCGAGCACTACCGCATCGCGGTCAAACAGGCGCAGGCACTGGTGGCTTCACGCAAGTCGACGTGGGAGATGCGCAAGGTCAACGCCCATCGCCGCGCCGACATGGATGCCTTGGTGATCTCCAGGGAAAACCGCGACGACGCCAGCAATATCGCAGACTCGGCCCTCGCCGATTACCAGCACGCGCAAGCGCAACTGGAAGCCGCCGAACTGAACCTCAAACGCACCGAAGTGCGCGCGGCGGTGGACGGTTACGTGACCAACCTCAACGTGCATCCCGGCGACTACGCACGCATCGGCGAAGCGAAAATGGCCGTGGTCGATATGAACTCGTTCTGGGTCTACGGCTTCTTCGAAGAAACCAAACTGCCGCACGTGCGGGTGGGCGATAAGGCCGACATGCAACTGATGAGCGGCGAAGTGCTCAAGGGGCATGTGGAGAGTATTTCTCGCGGGATCTACGACCGCGATAACCCGGAAAGCCGCGAGCTGATTGCGGACGTGAACCCGACGTTCAACTGGGTGCGCCTGGCACAGCGGGTGCCGGTGCGGATTCACATTGATGAAGTGCCGGAAGGGGTGTTGTTGGCGGCGGGGATTACGTGCACGGTGGTGGTTAACTAACTTTTGGACCGAGTCGCGGCCATCGCGAGCAGGCTCGCTCCCACACTTGATCTCCGTCGTACATATATCTTGTGTTCACTGAAGTTTTACTGTGGGAGTGAGCCTGCTCGCGATTCAGGCGCCTCGGTCTTACAGCTCACTCCTTGCAAAACGTCTCATGCAAATGCCGCCAAACCACCTTTCCACCGGCCTGCTTCTCAAACACCACCGTCGAACGCCGGTCCGTCTGCTGGCCGGTCGCATCGGTCTGCTGCTCGCGATAACTCACGGTCGCGCCGTTGTCGGACAGCGCAATGCCACGCAACTCGCTGAGCTCAATCCTGAACCCGAGCTTCTTCCCGCCCGCCATCCGGAACAACTCGCCAAGCGCGTCGAAATCCAGCACTCGGCCCAACGGCGAGACCATGGAAAACTGCGGTGAAAAACGGGCGAGCAATTGTTCAAGTTCGGTGACGTTTCGTTCTTCGGCCAGCCATTGCTCGATGGCGACGTGGGCCTGGATCACTTCGTCAAAGTATTCGGTGTAGTCGGTCATGTTACTTCCTGAAAATTTTGCAGAGTCTGTTCTGACGCTTTCGCGGGCAAGCCTCGCTCCTACAAGGCTCGCGCAAAACCTGTAGGAGCGAGGCTTGCCCGCGAAGAACGATAACGCGGTCTCAAAGCTGCCCACTCAACCCGAACCGCTTCATCAACCCCGACTCCAGCAACCCTTTGGGCAACAACCCCGCCAACAACGGCAACGCCCGGCTGCCATTGCCCAAACGAATCAGGCGCGGCGGTTTGTCCTGCTGCACTGCCTTGAGCAAACCGGCGGCAAACTCACTGGCCGGCGTCGGGTTGTCCTGGGACGCCTTGGCCCGCGCACGAATGCCCTCACGCAGCGGAAACCACGGTGACTGTTCGCTGATCAACTGCTCCGCCTCGGCCCCGGCATTCTTGGCAAAACTGGAGGCGATGGCGCCCGGTTGCACCTCCATCACTCGCACACCGAACGGCGCCAGTTCCATGCGCAACGCATCGCTCAAGGCATGCACTGCGGCTTTCGAGGCGCAGTAAGCACCGGCAAATGGCGTGACCAGGACCCCGGAAACGCTGCCGATATTCACCACTATCCCTTTGGCCCGGCGCAGCACTGGAAACAGCGCGCGCGTCACACCGACAATCGCAAACACATTGGTTTCGAACTGCCGCTGCATGGCCGGCACACCGCCGTCCAGCAGCGGCCCCATGGCGCCATAACCGGCGTTGTTGATCAGCACATCGAGGCCGCCATGTTGCTGGTTGATCTGCCCGGCCAGCGCTTCAAGTGCCACGCCATCGTTGACGTCCAGTTGCACGGCGGTGAAACCGGCCGCCGTCAACGCGGCAACGTCTTCAGCCTTGCGGGCGCTGGCCCAGACTTTATAACCGGCACCTTTAAAGGCATCCGCCAGAGCGCGGCCAATGCCGCTGGAACAACCGGTAATCAACGCAACGGGCATGGCGCGGTCCTTGTGCAAAGGGAAGAGTGGGGATCAGTCGGAGAAACTACCCTGCAAGCGCTCGGCGCGAAACTCCAGGGTTTGCGGGCGATAACCGGGACGCAGCGGCGGCATGGGCAGGCAATCTTCCCAGTTCGCCCCGGCTTGCAGTTCGCCTGGGCCGCGATAACGCGGTGCGGCGTATTGATTGTCGGCGAGGTTGACCGTATCGCCCGGCGCGTAGGCTGCGACGCGCCAGCGCAGTTCGGTCAGCGGCACGTCGTTGCCGTTGTTCATCTTCAATAGCAACGGGCGATCCGCCGGGCAGTGCTCCGGCGCGTAAGTGATGCGCAACTCAAGGCGCGCCAATTGCTTGACCTCGCGATTGTCCAGCCAGACCACCCAGGTGGCCACCAGCCCCAGTCCGATGGCGGCCGCCACCGAAACGGGCAGGGCCTTGGACGGGTAGCGCAGCAACAGGATCAGCCAGGTGATGACCAACAGGACGCCGATGAACATGTCGCACAACCTCGCAGGAGAGAGGCTCATCCTACCTAAGGGCGGGTGTGCTTGGCGATGGGCGTGGTGAGGGCGACCGTTTGTCGAGCCTGTAATTTGTGACAGTAGCCATGCATGGGTTTTCAGCATTAGCTGGTGCAAATCGACATGAAGACGCCTGATGCAGCCTCAGCTGGCTTTCCTGCACCGCGACACCCCAAGCATGACGGTCGTTGAACCGCGGGGGCTGGCTGTGCGTTCGGTGGATTATTACCGTGCCGCGCAGGGTGAAGTCGCCGAAGCTCGGGTCAACCGCACGGTTCATGACCCCGCTGGGCGGGCGATTGCGCAGTGGGATCCGCGGTTGTTCCTGGAGACTTCTGCACCGGCCAACCTCAGCAGCATCCTGTCACTGTCCGACACTGCGTTGAGTATCGTCAGTGTCGATGCCGGCTTGAGCGTGAATCTTTTCGGTGAGGCGGATCAACCGGTTCAATCCTGGGATGGCCGGGGTTCGCAACGCTGGATGCACTATGACAATCGACTGCGCCTGACCGCGCTGTTCGAGCAAACCGCGGGGGGCGAAGCGGTTTGCGCAGAGCGTCTGACTTATGCAGCCAATGATCCGGCGTCTGCCGATCACAACCAGTGCGGCCAATTGATCCGGCATGACGACCGGGCAGGCACGCAGCTGTTCCCGACGTTTGGATTGACCGGCGGGTTGCTTGAGCAGACCCGGCACTTTCTGCGTACGTTGGAAATCCCCGATTGGCCCGAACACGTGGACGAGCGCGATACCTGGCTGGAACCGGGATCTGGCGCGACCACTCGCTCACGCTTCAACCCACTGGGCGAGGCTGTTGAACAGACCGACGCCCAAGGCAACCGTCAGCTTTTCAGCCACACCGTCGCCGGCCAGTTGCGCGAGGTGCAACTGCAACTGCGCAGCGACACCACGCCAAAAACGCTGGTCAGCGCCATCCAGTACAACGCCCATGGCCAGACCGAACGGGAAGTGGCGGGCAACGGCGTGATCACCACGCTCGAATACGCCCCGGAAGATGCTCGTCTGACCCGCTTGCACGCCAGGCGCGGCAACGACGTCCTGCAAGATTCCCATTATGAATACGACCCGACGGGCAACGTGTTGCGCATCGAAGACGCCGCCGTGTCCATTCGCTACTTCGCCAACCAGCGTATCGACCCGGTCAACGGATATGCCTACGACAGCCTCAATCAGTTGATCCGTGCGACGGGCTGGGAGGCCGGCGGCGCGAACAGAGGCCCACAGTTTTCGGCCTTCGACGATCCTGCGCCACGGGGCAATTATTGCCAGAGCTATCGCTACGATCGGGGCGGCAACCTGTTGGAACTTATCCACGAAGGGCCGCAAAAGCATGGGCATCGTCTGGTCGCCGCGCCCTTCAGCAACCGTTGCCTGCCAGTGATCGACGGCGTGGACCCCGGCGAAGAGGATTTTCGCAGGGGCTTCGACGCCAACGGCAACCTGCTGACGTTGCAACCGGGACAAACCTTGAGTTGGGACCTGCGTAACCAGTTGTGCGAAGTGCGGCCGGTAGAACGAGACGGCGCCTCAGATGACAGTGAGCACTACGTTTACGGAGCCGACGGCATGCGCGTGCGCAAAGTCCGCTCGACGCAGACCAATGCTCGAACGGTTTTGGCTGAAGTGCGTTATTTGCCAGGCCTGGAAATGCGTACCCACAGCGGCACCGGCGAAGTGCTGCATGTGATCAACGTCCAGGCCGGGCGCAGCAGCGTGCGGGTGTTGCACTGGGAAACGGCGCCGCCAAAGGACAGCGCCAATGATCAGTACCGGTTCTGCCTGAGTGATCATTTGGGGTCCTCCACCCTGGAGCTCGACAGCGACGGCGAAGTGATCAGCCAGGAGCGTTATCACCCGTTCGGGACTACCGCCTGGTTTGCCGGGATGGGGGAGGTCGAGGCGAGTCGTAAAACGGTTCGGTATTCGGGGAAAGAGAGGGATGCGACGGGGCTTTATTATTATGGGTTGCGGTATTACGTGGCTTGGTTGCAGCGGTGGTTGAGTCCGGATCCGGCGAGAGATATTGATGGCCTTAATTTATATCGGATGGTTGGAAATTCGCCTGTGAACGATTTCGATATAAAAGGTTTGGCCTCTTCAGGTCTTTTTAACCGACTGGGGAATTTCTTTAGTCGCCTGGTTGGATTGGGGAACTCGAAGGGCAGAGAGTCTTCTGGTGTTAAGTCAAGTAAGCCAGATGCCCCGGGGGAAAACGCTCCTGCGTACGAGCGCGCGGTTTTTACTCTTGCGCAAAGGTCAGGAAAAATTGGTGATAGCAGGGTGTTTAGTGATTTTAAAGCTGGCATTAATAATAGTGTTGCGCAGCAGGATGTGAAAATTGAAGGGTTTCTTTATCGTAGTCATCATGTTAGTGCAATAAGTTATAATGGGTTGGAACGAGCAAGTAGAGCAGTGGAACCTGGTGGCGACGAGTATATTGCTCAACTTTTTCAGCATAGCGGAATGCAATCGGGTCTGTCTGGAAGGGTGTTGTCATTTACGCCGGATGTAAGTATTGCAAAGCGCTTTTCAAAAAGAGAGGGCAACATTCTAGTTAGGGTGAGTACTGATTTAAATTCGTTGGAATCAGAGTTCAGGACGATGGCTAATATTGTTACTAATGACGCGGAGCGGTTGGTTCAGGAAAATAAAATTCGAATTCCAAGTTTGGTAAATGTGTTGGGTTACATGGGGCAGGGAGAGATTGAAACGTTTTACATGGGGGGGGATGTTCCGCATGAGGCGGTACAGATTAGATATGACGGTGGCTGGATTTCTATTCATGAGTATTTGACTATTCGGGAGTCGTTGCCAGTTTCTTGAAGCGGCTTGCAGGCAATTATCTGAAGTTGTGATGAACATTATATAAAAGCTCCCACCCAACCAACTTGGGCCAGGGCGATTGAAGTGTGTTGGCTAGTATTTATACCAGTCGTCTTGACTGTAATTTCTGACAGTAGCCAAGCATGGTTTTTAAGCATTAGCTGATCGTCATTCTTCGAGATGAATTGTCATGGATGCTCAAGTAACGGCCATGCACCGCCATACCCCAAAGTTGATTGCCATCGATCCGCGTGGTCTGGCCTTACGCTCAGTGGATTATTACCGTGCCGCGGAGGAGGCGGTCGCCGAAGCTCAGGTCAATCGCACGGTTCATGACCCCGCTGGGCGGGCGATTGCGCAGTGGGATTCGCGGTTGTTCCAGATGGCTTCGGCACCGGCCAATCTGGTTACGATTCATGGCCTCTCCGGCACGGCCTTGTGCACCCTCAGTGTCGATGCAGGCTTACGCGTGAATCTTTTCGGCGAGGCAGATCAACCGGTTCAATCCTGGGATGGCCGGGGTTCGCAACGTTGGTTGCACTACGACAATCAACTGCGATTGACGGCATTGTTCGAGCAAACGTTAGAGGGCGCAACGGTTTGCGCGGAGCGTCTGACTTATGCGGCGAACGATCCCGTTTCCGCCGATCACAACCAGTGCGGCCAACTGATCAGCCACACAGACCTTGCCGGTGTTCTGCAGCTCAACGACTACGGATTGACCGGCACGGTACTCGAACAAGAGCGGCGTCTCGGCGACATCGCGCAGTCGTTTTCAACGCATTCACGTTTCAACCCACCGGGTGACCTGCTCTCCCGAACCGATGCCCAAGGCAATGAACAACGCTTCAGCCAGACTGTGGACGGACAGTTGCGCGCCGTGGATTTGCGTCTGAGCCACACGCCCCAACACCTGCCGATGGTCAGCGCCATTACCTACAACGCCCACGCCCAGGTCGAAAGGGAAGTCGCCGGCAATGGCGTGATCACCACCCTCGAATACGCCGCCGAGGACGGTCGTCTGCAACGCCTGCTGTCCCGGCTCGGCCAGAACCAGCCATTGCAGGATCTGCGTTACAGCTACGACCCGGTCGGCAATGTGCTGAGCATCGAAGACGCCGCGCTGCCGATCCGCTACTTCGCCAATCAGCGTATCGAACCGGTCAGCCACTATCGTTACGACACGCTCAACCGGCTGATCGAGGCCACAGGCTGGGAGGCCGGTTTGATCAGGCACGGCCCGTCGTCGGCGATGACGGCGGACCCCGCCATGCCCGGCAATTACCGCCAGACCTACCGTTATGACGCCGGCCACAACCTGCTTGAACTGACCCACATCGGCCCGCAAAACCACGGCCATCGTCTGGTCGCCGATGCTCACAGCAACCGCTGCCTGCCGGTGCGCAATGGTATCGAGCCGACTGAACAAGACTTCCGTGACAGTTTCGACACCAACGGCAACCTGCTGAAGCTGCAACCGGGGCAAACGCTGCGTTGGGACGCGCGCAATCAATTGTGTGAAGTCCGCCCGGTGGTGCGTGATACCGAAAACGACAGCGAGCGATACCTTTATGGCGCCGACGGTCTGCGCGTGCGCAAAGTCCGCTCGCTGCAAACCAATGCCCAAACGAACATCATCGAAACCCTGTATTTGCCCGGCCTGGAAATCCGGACCCACACTGGCAGCGGCGAAGTGCTGCACGTGATCAATGTCCAGGCCGGGCGCGGCAATGTGCGGGTGTTGCACTGGGAGGCGGGAAGACCGAGCGAGATCAGCAACGACCAGCAGCGCTATAGCCTGACGGACCGGCTGGGCTCAAGCACGCTGGAGCTGGATCAGCACGCCAATGTCATCACCCAGGAAAGGTTTTACCCGTTTGGTGGCACGGCATGGTGGAACGGCGAGGCGGTGCAGGTCAGCTACAAAACGGTGCGATATTCGGGTAAGGAACGGGACGCGACGGGGCTTTATTACTATGGGTTCAGGTATTACGTGCCTTGGTTGCAGCGTTGGTTGAATCCAGATCCGGCGGGCGCGGTTGATGGATTGAATTTCTATGCCATGGTTCGAAACAATCCAATGGTGTTGCGAGACTACAACGGTTTGGCAGGTGACGAATTATTCAACGCATCTTTCCATGAGCTTGACCTTTCAACCCAAGGCTGGAAACAGCACTTGCTTGAAACTCAACTGTTGAATCTCCTGTTGCAGCGCCATGACAAGACGAAGGGAGGCTACGAAGAAACCCATGACTATCGCATTTTCGAAGTGGGTGATCCGGAGTACGCCTTGACTGGGCAGGAAATCGTTGAGGCATTGGAGGGCTACCGCAAGACGTACCTGGACTTGGCGAATCGTGCATCCACTGCTGGAAAGTCGGAGTTGGGCCTGTCGATGATAGAACTTTCAAATCAAGCAGGGCGGATGCGTGATGTCGCTAAGGGCATTGATGGATCAACTGCTTCGGCAGCAGCGAACAAGCCTCGCTTCTTTGCATTGATGAAAGCAAAGCCGGAAAACGGAAAGCGAGAAATCCTGGCCATTCAGAAAATATCGATAAGTCAGCGTACCGCTGGTGAAGACAGGGCGTTTGTCAGTGGCGTTATTCAGAACCCACTCATTCGACCCGAGGTGAGGGGCGGTTTTAGCGATCTGCCTGGAAGAGAGTCGATACCTGTACTGAGGCGGGTGCGAACCTTCGTCACGGTTCGGAGTTTGAACGAGGTGGGCAAAAGTACGAACATGAAATATGTGCTGTTTGGCTCAACAAATAATAGAGACTTGGACGTGGCGAAAAGACTCAAGGCAAAATTGAAGTCCGAGCCTACCCACCTGCCACTTTCGAGGTTGAACCCGCAACGTCGATGATTTCCATAAAAAAAGCCCCCACCCAAACCACTGCGGATAGGGAACGCAGTGACCTGGATGGGGGCTTCTTTTTACCGATGACTTACTGCGCGATGGTTTTCACCGAAACCCCACGCTCAATCGGCGTAGACCGACCGTAGATATCTTCAAACCGCTCGATATCGTCCTCACCCAGATAGCTGCCCGATTGCACTTCAATAATCTCGAGTGGAATCTTGCCCGGGTTGCGCAAACGGTGAACCGAAGCAATCGGAATGTAGGTCGACTGGTTCTCACACAACAGGAACACGTTCTCGTCGCAGGTCACTTCAGCGGTGCCGCTGACCACGATCCAGTGTTCGGCGCGGTGGTGGTGCATTTGCAGTGACAGGCACGCGCCCGGTTTGACCGAGATGTGCTTGACCTGGAAGCGCCCGCCCATGTCGACCGAGTCGTAGGAGCCCCACGGACGATAGACTTCGCAGTGGTTCTGGGTTTCGGTGCGGCCCTGTTCGTTGAGGGTGTTGACCATCTGTTTCACGCCTTGGACCTTGTCCTTGTGGGCGATCATCATGGCGTCCTTGGTTTCGACGACCACGATGTTTTCCAGGCCGATCACCGACACCAGTTTGCCGTTGCCATGGATCATGCAGTTTTTGCTGTCCTGAATGACCACATCGCCTTTGGTGACGTTACCGTTGACGTCCTTGTCATTTACTTCCCACAGCGACGCCCAGCAACCGACATCGCTCCAGCCGGCGGTCAGCGGTACAACGCAAGCGCGCTGGGTTTTTTCCATGACCGAGTAATCGATGGAATTGTCCGGGCAGCAGGCGAAGGTGGCTTCGTCGATGGTGACGGTGTCGGCATCCTGTTGGCTGCGTTCCAGGGTCAGCAGGCAGGTGTCGTAGATGTCCGGATCGTGCTTTTTCAGCTCCTCCAGGAAGCGGCTGGCGCGGAACAGGAACATGCCGCTGTTCCAGAAGTAACCGCCGGACTGGACGAACTCGGTGGCGCGTTTCACGTCTGGTTTTTCAACGAAGTGCGAGACGCGGCTGACGCCTTCCGGCAGCAGCGAGTCGTTGGTCGACTTGATGTAGCCGTAGCCGGTTTCCGGTTTGGTCGCCGGGACGCCGAACAGCACCATTTCGCCGTTTTCGGCGGCGACGGTGGCCAGGGCCAGGGCGCGTTGCAGGGCTTTCTGGTCTTCCAGTACGTGGTCGGCTGGCAGCACCAGCATCAGTTCGTCGCGACCTTCGTTGACCAGCATCATCGCGGTCAGGGCCACGGCCGGCGCGGTGTTGCGGCCGAACGGTTCCATCAGGATGCGCTGGGTTTCCAGCTTACGGTTGCTCAGTTGCTCGTTGACGATGAAGCGGTGGTCTTTGTTGCAGACCACGATCGGGGTGTCCATGCCTTCGAACACCAGGCGTTCCAGGGTTTGCTGGAACAGCGTGTGTTCGCCGGTCAGGGCCAGGAATTGTTTAGGAAACTGCTTACGGGAAAGCGGCCAAAGACGTGAGCCACTACCACCTGACAAGATCACCGGAATCATGTTGTTACTCCTTGAAAATCGTATGGGTCAGAGCTACTGCGTTCTGTCGTTTCACTCTTGTTTTTGTTTCGTGTCCCGATTGCCTCGCCCTCTGTAGGAGCCGGCTTGCCGGCGATGGGGCCCTTGAGGACGCCATCGCCGGCAAGC
>NZ_JAGYGF010000086.1:0-16004 GCF_019947305.1 Pseudomonas sp. BF-RE-21
GGGTTAGCCGCCCCCGGCCATGGATGGCCGATGGCGGCGGGCCCACGGAGCAGGACCGGAGCGAGGGCATGCCGAGCCATGGCGAGGCACCGAACGAAAGGGGCAAGAGCCCTTGGTTACTTGGGGCTCTTCCAAGTGACTCGCCGTAAGGGCGAAACCAATAGCCGCCATCACCACAACAACGAATATACACACCAAAAACAAATGCTAAGCAATCACCGCCAAATCTTGATATCGGTCAATTGCAGATCCGTCCTTTGTCCGTAACCTCCACTGCATGTTGTGTTTTTAGATGAATAAAAATCTATATGTAGTATCTGGAGGCCGAATGCAAAGCACGCTGATCTCAGTAGGAAGTAACCGTCTGCACAAGCGCAACGGTGACCTGGTTGCCTTCGACGCCGACAAGATCCGTCAGGCGTTGATCGCTGCCGGCAGGGCAACCGGGGAATACACCGACGTTGAAGCCGAAGGCCTGCTCGAGGCCGTACTCGCCCGTCTGGAAGGGCTGCCGAGACTGCATGTCGAGCAGATCCAGGACCGTGTCGAACGGGTGCTGATGGACGCCGGTTTTTTCTTCGCCATGCGCGCCTACATCGTCTACCGCGAACAGCACGGACGTTTGCGCCGCGACCGCCGGACCCTGGTCGAGGTCGCCACCTCCATGAACGAATACCTCGACCGTGAAGACTGGCGGGTCCAGGCCAACGCCAATCAGGGCTATTCCCTGGGCGGGCTGGTGCTGAACGTGTCGGGCAAGGTCACCGCCAACTACTGGCTGGACGAGGTCTACAGCGAAGCCATCGGCCAGGCCCACCGCGAGGCGGATTTGCATGTGCACGACCTCGACATGCTCGCCGGTTATTGCGCCGGATGGTCGCTGCGCACCCTCCTGCACGAAGGGCTCAACGGTGTGCCGGGACGGGTCGAAGCCGGTCCGCCGAAGCACCTGAGCAGTGCCTTGGGGCAGATGGTGAATTTCCTTGGCACCCTGCAAAACGAATGGGCCGGTGCCCAGGCGTTCAGTTCGTTCGACACCTACCTGGCGCCCTATGTGCGCAAAGACCAGCTGGGTTTCGAGCAGATACGCCAAGCGATCCAGGAATTCATCTACAACCTCAACGTCCCATCGCGCTGGGGCACGCAAACGCCCTTTACCAACCTGACCTTCGACTGGGTTTGCCCGCAGGATCTGCGCGAGCAGATCCCCATCATCGGCGGTGAGGAAATGCCGTTTGCCTATGGCGACCTGCAAGCCGAAATGGACCTGCTCAACCGCGCCTACATCGAGGTGATGCAGGCCGGCGATGCGAAAGGGCGGGTGTTCACCTTTCCGATCCCGACCTACAACATCACCCATGATTTTCCATGGGACAGCGAAAACGCTGACCGCCTGTTCGAGATGACTGCGCGTTACGGCCTGCCGTATTTCCAGAACTTCCTCAATTCGGACATGCAGCCCAATCAGGTGCGATCGATGTGCTGCCGCTTGCAACTGGACGTGCGCGAGTTGCTCAAGCGCGGTGGCGGCTTGTTCGGCTCGGCAGAGCAGACCGGATCGCTCGGCGTGGTGACCATCAACTGCGCGCGACTGGGTTATGTGTTCAAGGGGGATACCAGCGGTTTGCTCAAGCGTCTGGACACGCTGATGGAACTGGCGATGGAGAGCCTGGAGGTCAAGCGCAAGGTGATTCAGCATCACATGGACGCCGGTTTGTACCCATACACCAAGCGTTACCTCGGCACCTTGCGCAACCATTTCTCGACCATCGGCCTCAATGGCCTGCATGAAATGCTGCGCAATTTCAGCGGCGACAAGGAGGGCATGCACACCGAGCACGGCCGGCAGTTTGCCCTGAGGATGCTGGACCATGTGCGCGCCACGCTCGTGCGTTTCCAGGAAGAAACCGGCCACCTCTACAACCTCGAGGCGACGCCGGCCGAGGGCACTACCTACCGTTTCGCCAAGGAAGACCTCAAGCGCTATCCCGACATTCTCCAGGCCGGCAGCGCGCAGGCGCCGTATTACACCAACTCCTCGCAACTGCCCGTGGGCTACACCGAAGACCCCTTCGAGGCCCTGGAACTGCAAGACGAATTGCAATGCAAATACACCGGCGGGACGGTCTTGCATCTGTACATGGCCGAGCGGATTTCTTCGACCCAAGCCTGCAAGCAACTGGTGCGCAAAGCCCTCGGACGGTTCCGCCTGCCGTACCTGACCGTGACCCCGACATTCTCCATCTGCCCGGTGCACGGCTACCTCGATGGCGAGCACGAGTTCTGCCCCAAATGCGACGAGATCCTGCTGCTCAAAGAACAGCAAACCGGCACCGTTCACTGATTTCGATCCACTCAACCGCAAGGAGCTTCACCATGATTGCATCGCAAACACTGCCCCAGGCTCAACGTCAACGCTGCGAAGTCTGGACCCGGGTGATGGGTTATCACCGTCCGGTGTCGGCGTTCAATCCGGGCAAACAGTCGGAGCACCGCGAACGGGTGCACTTCACCGAAAGCGCGGCCGTGGCCGGGCGCCAATGAGTCGAATGCTGCGGGTCGGGGGCATGGTGCCCCTGACCACTATCGACTATCCGGGACAGCTCGCCTGCGTGCTGTTTTGCCAGGGGTGCGCCTGGCGTTGTCGTTACTGCCATAACCCGCAACTGATCCCGCCTCGTGGCACCGAGGAAGTGGATTGGCGGCGGGTTATGGCGTTTCTGCAACGTCGACAGGACCTGCTCGATGCCGTGGTGTTCAGCGGCGGTGAGCCGACCTTGCAGGACGCGTTGCCCGGCGCCATGGATGAAGTGCGCGCCATGGGATTTCGCATCGGTTTGCACAGCGCCGGCATCAAGCCGGCCGCGTTCGCCAAGGCGCTGGCCGGGGCCGACTGGGTGGGCTTCGACGTCAAGGCATTGCCCGAGGATTGCCAGGCCATCACCCGCGTCGAGGGCAGCGGAACAGCCAACTGGCGCAGCCTCGAGCATCTGCTGGCCAGCGATGTCGACTACGAATGCCGCACCACCGTGCATTGGCATCTCGTCGAACCGGCACGTCTGTTGACCCTCGCGCAGCGATTGAGCGCGCTGGGCGTCAAGCGCTTCGCTGTGCAACTGGTGCGCACCGAGCGGATGTTCGATCCGCTGCTGCCGAGCGTTTCGGCACAGGCTTTGCTACCCGATCTTTGGGAAGCGATGCGCGAGTTGTTTCCAGCGTTCGTGTTACGGGGGTAACCGAACCCGGGGAACAACGTTCAACAGTGACATCCACCATGAATTTCAAATGCGCTGCCAATCAGGCAGGTATCAAACTGGGAGCATTTGATATGGCTAAATTAACCACGGCTCAACGGATCGTCATCGGCTTTGCAATCGCGCCGCTGGCGTTGATGGGCATGGCGTTTTACGCGTTGCACGATCTGGCAACGCTCAAGGAACAGGCGGTGGTCATCGTCAAACAGGACTGGCCGAAGATCGAACCGATCATGGTCATTGCCACGGGCGTGCGCGATAACGCCAGGAACACCCGGGACTTGCTGATCAACAAGGACAATCAGCAAGTGCAGCAGTCGATCGACGCCACCAAGAAACGCATCACCCAGGCGCTCGAAACCCTTGAGCCGCTGTTCTATCTGCCAGAGGGCAAAGCCGCTTACCTCGCCTTGAAAAAGAACCGCGAAGCCTACGTTGCCGCGTTCACCCAGGTGCAGGTCTTGATTCGGCAAGGGGCTTCCGACGATGCCATGGCCCAGCTGAAGCAGAAAGTCGTACCGGCCGAAGCCGAGGTGTATCGCAGCCTGGATGAGTTGATGGCGCTGCAAGGGAAAATCTTCATCGACCGTGAACAGTCGGCGCAGGCACTGTACAGCGATGCCCGGCGCAACATGCTGGGGTTGTTCCTGTTCTGCCTGGCGCTGGTGATTGCCGCTGCGATAGTCGTCACGCGCAGTGTGACCCGGCCATTGGGTGGCGAGCCGGATGATGCCGCACGGTTCTTGAGTGAAATCGCCGAGGGCGACCTGACGATTCAGGTGCCGGTGGGGGCAAGTGCCGACGGCAGTGTGATGATGAACATGCATCAGATGCAGCAAAGCCTGAATGCCATGGTCAAGCACATCGCTTCTTCGGTTGACCGGGTAGCCAGCTCTTCCGAAGAACTGAGTGCCGTCAGCAGCCAGACCGCCAGCAACCTGCAATTGCAGGGGCTGGAGATCGAGCAGGCCGCTGCGGCGGTGAATCAGATGACGGCTGCGGTGGATGAAGTGGCGCGCAACGCGGTCAGTACTTCCGAGGCCTCCAAGCAGTCCGAGCAAACCGCGCAGCGCGGCCGCGAACAGGTTCAGGAAACCGTGGTTGCCATCGGCGAACTGGCCGATGGCGTCACCGACACCTCGCAACGTATCGAACAATTGGCAGGCCGGGTGCAGGACATCAGCAAAGTCCTGGACGTGATTCGCAGCATCGCCGAGCAGACCAATCTGCTGGCCCTCAACGCGGCAATTGAAGCCGCACGGGCCGGGGATGCCGGGCGCGGCTTTGCCGTGGTCGCCGATGAAGTGCGTGCGCTGGCGCATCGCACGCAGGAGTCCACCCAGGAAATCGAGCAGATGATCGGCAACATTCGCCAGGATACGGGCCATGCGGTGACGGCCATGCAAAGCAGCAGTCATCTGGTGCGGGCTACTTTGGAAGTGGCGCAGCGCTCAGGTGATGCACTGGATCAGATCACCCGGTCCATCTCGCAGATCAATGAACGCAACCTGATGATTGCCAGTGCCACGGAGGAGCAGGCGTTGGTGGCGCGTGAGGTGGATCGCAATCTGGTGGGGATTCGCACCTTGTCCGAGCAAGTCTTGCTGGGTGCGCAGCACACCGACACCGCTGGCCATGAACTGGCGCAGATGGCCGGGGCGCTGCATCAGACCGTAGCGCGATTCAAGGTCTAGACCACCCGGGCGGGTGGTTGTGGAGGTGGGCGCTCAGGACCAGCCCCAGAACTGCAACCACCAGCCAAACCCGATCAAACCATTGGCCAACAGCAGGCAGGCGCTGCCCGACATGCGCCGCGCCAGAGAGCGGTTTTCGCGGCTCAGTCGCTTCCATCCCAGCAGCAAACTCCAGCCTATCGCAGCCACCAACAGGCAGGCCCTGACCGGTTGCACCCATTCCAGCAGCAAACCTTCATAGCGCAGCAGTTTCACGGTGGTTGCCGACAACCCGAGAAACAGTCCCGCACCACCCAGGGGCGTGAGTGTGAGCGCCAGGGGCCAATACAGTGCACGATCGCCCGCCAGTCGAGCCGTCAGGCGCAGGAGAACCATTAGCACGGTGCCGAGCAGCACCGAACTCAAACTCAGGTAAGTGACGATGCTGAACCCGTCGAGCCAACTGAAGCTGTCGTTGAGCTGCGGGTAGTGGGTGAGCAGCCACCAGGGCGCGTTGTCTTGCAAGGCCCAGAACTGGTCGTGTTCAACCAGCCATTGGGCGAGCGTTTGTTTGAGGGCGACGAACCAGGGACTGACCGTCCACTGGAATGCGCCCATCGCCAGGCCGATCACACCGAACAGCAGCAAGCGAGCATCCCACGGGGATAGCGTCTGCGACGTCGCGTGAAGAATCTCTTGATTGCCCGACCGGGCGATCAACTGGACGGCACCGCGTTGCCCGCTGCAGCGCCCACAGGCATGGCAATCACTGGCGCCTTGCAGGCGTCGGATATCGAGCAACGGTGCGCAGTTGGGGGGCGGCAGGCGTGGCGGGGCGTTTTCTATCCAGCGTTGTTCATTGACCTGAAAATGCACCGGCGCCAGGCGGGCGAGCAGTGCGAACACGCCGCTGACCGGGCACAGGTAACGGCACCAGACCCGCTTGCCTCGGGCGAACAACAACCCGACGACCACCGCAGCGACAGTCGAACCACCCAGAATCAGCAGCGCCGCCTGAGCGTAGTCATAGACGCTGATCAACTGGCCATAGAGGGTCGTCAGGCAGAACGCCAGGGTCGGCCAGCCGCCCCAGCGCAACCAGCGCGGCACGCCCATGCCTTTACCGTAATGGCTGGCCCATTCGCTGAGCGAGCCTTCCGGACACAGCACGCCACACCAGAGCCGACCGAACATCACGATCGACAGCAGCACGAACGGCCACCAGATCCCCCAAAACAGAAACTGTGCAAGCAAGGTCAGGTTGTCGAGCATTCGTGCCTGGCTGTCCGGCAACGGCAACAGCGGCGGGATCACCAGCAGCACTGCGTAAAACACCACAACCAACCACTGCGCGGCACGAATGAACCGCGCATGGCGACGCATCCCGTCGCCCAGTCGCTGGAGCCATCGATTGTGCCAACTCAGTTCAGGCATGGGACTTTTTCCATCGTCCGTTGCCGTAGCCATCCGCCGACGACCAGCCAGTAACCGATCCACACCAGCAAGGTCAGGCCGCTGGGGGTTGCCCGATAACCGGCAAAACCGGCCAGGAAACCACCGAGTCCATGGCTGTCGCTCAGTAAGACGCTGCTGTCCCAGAACGCGTCGCCAATGACGCTGTAAACCTGTTCCGGCAGATCGAGGGCGAGCAGTTGGCCGCCGATTCGCTCGGTGCCACTGACCAGCAATGCGGCCCCGAGCATGAGCAGGATGACTTCGCTGATGGCAAAGAATCGTTGCCACGAAATGAACCGGCGACTGCTGTGCAGCAGGATGATGGTCAACGCCGACAGCACCAGCCCCATGGCGCCGCCGATGGCAAACAAACCGAGCTGCGGGCCTCGCAGTTGAGCACCGGCGCCATAGAGAAACACGACCGTTTCACTGCCTTCACGACTGACCGCAAGCATCGCCAGCAGCAACAATCCCATGCCGCCTTGCCGGGCCAGATGGCTATCGGCATGGCGCTGCAAATCCTGTTTGAGGGAGCGCCCGTGACGGTGCATCCAGCCCACCATTTGCACGATCAACAGGCTGGCGACCAGGGCGAGTGCGGCCTGGAACCATTCACTGGCCGAGCCGCTCATGGCCTCGCCGGCAAACAGAATCAGCACGGCCAGCAGACCCGAGAGCAGCAACCCCAGCCCCACGCCGACCCACAAGTATTTGACCAGTCGATGACCCTGGTACTGCTGGCTGGCCCAGGCCTGGAGAATGCCGATCACCAGCAACGCCTCGACGCTTTCGCGCCAGACGATGAACATTGATTGATTCATGAAAACTCCGTGCGCTGACAGGTTATTTCGCGAGGATGCCGCCCTCGGGCAGTTGCGGATTGAACTCGTCGAAAAACGGGTAGTGACCGGGCCTGAGCGGGTGAATGACGACAAAGGTGGTCACGCCCGGTGACATGACTTTTTCAACCCGCAGCGGTGTGCTCTCGAATTCGGCCGGCCCCTGACCGTTGTTTTTCAGGACGATCTTGAATCGCTGCCCGGCCGGGACCTCCAGCAAGGCCGGAGTGAAGTGGCCATCGCGCAGGATCAGTTCGTAGCTCGGTAACTCGGCATGGGCGGTCAACGGCGCAAGGGCTCCAGCCACCAGCAGGCAGGCAACCTGCAGGCGCTTCATTCAATAGCCGCCTTTTTTGCCAATGCCGGCGTAGACGAATTCGTAGTGCAGCTCGCAGCGTTCGAACCAGGGCGCGACACCGGTTTCCTTGTCGGTGTGGCGACCGAGAGAGGCATGACCACCGGGTGGCAGGATGGTGAAGGTGAGTTGATATTTGCCCGGCCCCATCAGCTTCACATTGTCGCCGTAGTGCGGACCGTCGTTGGCGACCATGGCGTGGAAATCGCCTTTGAGTTCCGGGTCGTTGCCTTGCTTTTTCAGATTGAAAGAGACGTTGAGATAGGGCACGAAACTGCCTTCCTGAAAGCCCTGGTGATTATCCGCAGTGGCGCGGATGTCGGCCTCCAGATGCACATCCGAATCCGCAGTGGCGCGCATCATGCCTGCCGGTTCCATCTCGATCGGTTGCAGATAAACCGCCCCGACTTCCAGCCCCGGACACAGCTGTGGTTCGCCGATCGGGTATTCCTTGGCCTGAGCCAGCGGTACGAACAAGAGCAAAGCGAGTGTGAGAGAGGTACGCATGATTTCTTCCTGGGCACTGACGAGTAGGAACCCGAGTCTAGGAAGGTTTGCTGCGAACAATAATGATTGCTATCAAGTTTTGAGTAATTAAACCGACGGCTCGTCGCGCCGGCGAAATCGCTGGGCGCGCTCGACGCTGTGGGTCATCTGTGCCGCCGCATGGACGGTCAAGGGATGCTGGGTAAATCCGGCTCTGGGGGAAATGTAGCCGGCCATTTCCCGGGCAACGGCGAGCTGACGTTCCGAACCTTCCGCCAGCAGCGCGATGACCAGATTTTCCAGGGCAATGACGCGGACACGCAAGTGAACCAGTTCGGCGTTTGTCAGCGCAGGCGGGGCGATAAAGGCATCGCTATCGATGGATGTTGCGGCGTCTTGATCGTCCCATGTCGACAGCGGTGGACGGTCGGGTGTCTCTGTATTCGGGTGAGGATTTTTATTGATCATGAGCGACGACTCCAAGTCTGTTCGGCCGTTATCAGCTTAGCCTCAGGATCATGATCGGGGGAGGGCAGTCACTCGATGTCGATAGCTTGATATCCATCAAGGACGACTTTGCACAGAGGCTGTAGGTTGGAAAAACGCCTCTCAATGACCGGAGATCGGCATGGCCAAGAACTTCCCCGACAACCCCAAGCACCCCGAGCGGATTTGCTGGGGGTGCGACCGGTATTGCCCGGCCAAGTCGTTGGCGTGCGGCAATGGCTCCGAGCGTACGATGCATCCGGCCGAGCTGTTTGGCGAAGACTGGAACGTGCCGGGCGACTGGGGTATCGAGCCCCTCATCGTCACAACCAAGGCGGCGGATGACGATATCTGACGCAGGTCCAACCTGGTCATAGCGCAGTCTTGCGTTCCATGCCCGCAACCATCTGTCATGAAATGAAAAGCCTGTGTCGTCTGATGAGAAGCGGCTCACCAGACTGCGTCCTACAGTCCAATCAGCGCAAATCGACGCTGTACAGACTGGAGAATAAGAAAAAATGGCCAACGCCGTACGCTTCTACGAAACCGGTGGTCCCGAAGTCCTCCGTTATGAGGAGGTCGAGGTCGGCGATCCCGGTCCAGGCCAGGTTCGTCTTCGTCATGTGGCTGTAGGCCTTAATTATGCCGACACCTATTTTCGCAATGGTACTTACCCGATTCCGATGCCCAACGGCATGGGGGTTGAAGCGTCCGGTGTGGTCCAGGCCGTTGGCGAAGGGGTGACCAACGTCCAGGTGGGGGACCGCGTCACCTATACCGGTTTCCTCAACACCCTTGGCGCCTACAGCACCGAACGGCTGATCGCGGCCGCGCCGTTGATCAAACTGCCGGAAACCATCAGTTTCGAGACCGCTGCGGCCATGACCATGCGCGGCCTGACGTCTTCGTACCTGATGCGCCGCATCTACGACTTCAAGGAAGGCGACAGCATTCTGCTGCACGCCGCAGCCGGTGGCGTCGGCCTGATCGTCTCGCAGTGGGCAAAATTGCTCGGCTTGAACGTGATCGGCACGGTTTCGACCGAAGAAAAGGCCCAAATCGCCCGGGCTCACGGTTGCGACCATACTATCAATTACAGCCATGAAGACGTCGCCGCCCGTGTTCGCGAATTGACCGATGGCGTCGGCGTCAACGTGGTGTTCGACAGCGTCGGCAAGAACACTTTCGCCGGCTCCCTGGATTCGCTCAAGCGTCGTGGCCTGATGGTGTGCGTCGGCACGGCATCCGGTCCGATCCCTGCGTTCGACCCGGTGATGCTGGCGATGAAAGGCTCGTTGTTCCTGACCCGTCCGGCGCTGGCTGACTACATCGCCGACCCAGCGGAGAAAGCCGCCCTGGCCGGTGAGTTGTTCGACCACGTCGGCAGCGGCCGGATCAAGATCGAGATCAACCAGCACTACGCCTTGCAGGATGCGGTGCAGGCTCATCGCGATCTTGAGTCGCGCAAGACCACCGGTTCGTCGATTTTCGTCATTTAAGGAGCGGCCAGCCATGAAAGTCGAACAATTGACCTGCAACATCGGCGCCGAACTGATTGGCGTGAACCTCGCCGACGCGGTGCATGACGACGGTCTGTTTGCCGAGATTCGTGCCCAGTTGCTCAAGCACCGGGTGGTGTTCCTGCGTGATCAGAACATCACTCGCGAGGAGCACGTGGCCTTCGCTCGCCGCTTTGGTGAGTTGGAAGACCATCCGGTGGCCGGCAGCGATCCGGATCATCCGGGGCTGGTGCGGATCTACAAGAGTCCGGACCAGCCGATGGACCGCTATGAAAACGCCTGGCACGCCGACGCCACCTGGCGCGAGGCGCCGCCAATGGGGTGCGTGTTGCGCTGCGTGGAATGCCCGCCGGTCGGCGGCGACACCATGTGGGCCAACATGGTCGAGGCCTATGCGCGTTTGCCGGAAGACGTGAAGGTGAAAATCGCCGACCTGCGTGCCCGTCACAGCATCGAAGCGAGTTTCGGTGCGGCGATGCCGATCGAAAAACGCCTGGCGCTCAAGGCGATGTACCCGGACGCCGAGCACCCGGTGGTGCGCACCCACCCGGAAACCGGCGAGAAGGTGCTGTTCGTCAACGCCTTCACCACCCACATCAGCAACTACCACACCTCTGAGCGGGTGCGCTTCGGCCAGGACGCCAACCCCGGCGCCAGCGAATTGCTGCGCTACCTGATCAGCCAGGCGTACATCCCCGAGTATCAGGTGCGCTGGCGCTGGAAGCCCAACAGCATCGCCATCTGGGACAACCGCAGTACCCAGCACTACGCCGTCATGGATTACCCGCCGTGCCATCGCAAGATGGAGCGCGCCGGGATCATCGGCGACAAGACCTACTGATCGACCCTTTCTGCATACGCACTCGTAAACACGTCTGCCCGGCACGATCCCGGGTGGGCGGGACAATCATAAAAAGTGGAGTAAATCATGCAATTCTTCGACGATTCCCTGCACCCGGAAAACATGGAAAAAGTGGTCATCACCGTGGCCCCGTACGGCCCGGAATGGATGCCTGAAGATTTCCCGGAAGACATCCCGCTGACCATGGACGAGCAGGTCCAGAAAGCGGTCGATTGCTATGAAGCCGGCGCCACCGTGCTGCACCTGCATGTGCGTGAACTGGACGGCAAGGGCTCCAAGCGCCTGTCGAAGTTCAACGAGCTGATCGCCGGCGTGCGCGAAGCCGTGCCGGACATGATCATCCAGGTCGGCGGTTCGATTTCCTTCGCCCCGGAAAGTGATGGCGAAGCCGCCAAATGGCTGTCCGACGATACCCGCCACATGCTGGCCGAGCTGACGCCAAAACCGGATCAGGTCACGGTGGCGATCAACACCACCCAGATGAACATCATGGAGCTGCTGTATCCGCAATACCTGGAAGGTACCTCACTGGCTAACCCGTTGATCCAGGCTGCCTACAGCGAAATGACCGTACCGGCCGGCCCGGCCTGGGTTGCCGAGCACCTCAAGCGCCTGATGGACAACGACATCCAGCCGCACTTCCAGCTGACCGGCATGCATGCCCTGGAAACCCTCGAGCGCCTGGTGCGCAAGGGCATCTACAAGGGCCCGCTGAACCTGACCTGGATCGGCATCGGTGGCGGTTTCGACGGTCCGAACCCGTTCAACTTCTTCAATTTCATCCACCGCGCGCCGAACGGCTGCACCCTGACCTCCGAGTCGCTGCTCAAGAACGTCATGCCGTTCAACACCATGTCGATGGCCATGGGCATGCACCCGCGCGTGGGCAATGAAGACACTATCATTGATCACAAGGGTGATCGCTTCGGCTCGGTGGCGCAGATCCAGCAAACCGTGCGCATTGCCCATGAACTGGGTCGCGAAATCGCCACGGGCAAAGAAGCCCGCGAGATTTATCGCATCGGTGTGAAGTACGACAGCATCGAGCAGACCCTGCTGGCCAACGGTATGGCCCCCAACCGCAAGGCTGGGCAAAAGGGAGTGCCGCAACGCGGCTGACCGGCGGTCCGGACGAGGGGCCGCAACCTCTCGTCCACCGCACTGCAACACGCTTGATAACAACAATAAATAAAAGCATTGAGGAGGCTGCATGGCCTTTCACCCAATCGCCGCTGACGATGACGACGCAGGTTGCGTCGGCGTTTCGCGCCAATATGCCTGGATCGTTTTTGCATTGACGTTCGGCCTGTTGATTTCCGATTACATGTCGCGTCAGGTGCTGAACGCGGTATTCCCGCTGCTCAAGAGCGAGTGGGCCCTGAGCGACGGCCAGCTCGGGTTGCTCAGCGGTATCGTTGCCTTGATGGTCGGCCTGCTGACATTCCCGCTGTCGTTGATGGCTGACCGCTTTGGACGAGTCAAGAGCCTGGCGCTGATGGCGTTGCTGTGGAGCCTGGCCACGCTGGGCTGCGCATTGGCGCAGGATTACCAGCAAATGTTCATTGCCCGGTTCATGGTCGGCGTCGGTGAAGCGGCTTATGGCAGCGTCGGTATCGCCGTGGTGATTTCGGTGTTTCCGAAGCACATGCGCGCCACCCTGGCCAGCGCGTTCATGGCGGGCGGCATGTTCGGCTCGGTGCTGGGCATGGCGTTGGGCGGTGCCATCGCGGCCAAGCTAGGCTGGCGCTGGTCGTTCGCCGGCATGGCGCTGTTTGGCCTGGTGCTGGCGATGCTTTATCCGATCATCGTCAAGGAAGCGCGCATCGCACCGCAACGGGTCGCCAAGGCTGTCGCGGGGGCCAAGCGTCCGCTGCGTACGCTGTGGTCCAGTCGTTCGGTGGTAGCGACCTACGTCGCCAGCGGCTTGCAGCTGTTCGTCGGCGGCACGGTGATGGTGTGGATTCCCAGCTACCTCAATCGCTACTACGACATGCCGACGGACAAAGCCGGCGCCATGGCGGCGATCATCGTGCTGTGCAGCGGTGCGGGGATGATTGTGTGCGGCATGCTCAGCGATCGGCTGTGTCGCAACTCGCCGGAACGCAAGGTCAGCCTGGCCATCGCCTTTTGCCTGGGCAGTTGCCTGCTGCTGTCGGCGGCGTTCGCAATGACGGCAGGGCCTATGCAACTGGCACTGATTTGCCTGGGCATGCTGATTGCCACCGGCACCACCGGCCCGGCTGGCGCGATGGTCGCCAACCTGACCCATTACTCGGTTCATGGCACGGCCTTCGCCACGCTGACATTGGCCAACAACATGCTGGGACTGGCGCCAGGGCCGTTCATCACAGGAAGGGTGTCGGACCTCATCGGCCTGCATGCCGCTTTCCAACTGGTGCCATTGGTCAGCCTCGCGGCAGCGGCCGTGTTCTTTTATGCCAAGTGTCATTACCACAAAGATATTGCCCGCCTTCAGGGTCAGCGCGTGCCTGACCCCGTCAGCCAGGCCGGGTTAGAGGTGAAGTTGTGAGTCGTCGTCTACAGATTGATGTGTTTTTCGATTTTATCTGCCCTTGGTGCCTGATCGGCAAACGCCAACTGGAGCATGCGCAGGTACAGTTTCGCAGTCGCCATCCGGATGTGCAGATCAGCACGCAGTGGCATGGCGTGCAGTTGCTGCCGCAGTTGCCGTTGGAGGGTGAGCCCTTCGTCGATTTCTACCGCAAGCGTCTGGGCAATGCCGATGCCATGACCATGCGCCAGGCCCAGGTACAAAAGGCTGCCGCGGCGGTTAGACTGACCATCGACCTCGGCCAGATCGAGACGATGCCCAATACCGCAGACGCCCATCGTCTGTTCGAGCGGGTCAGCGCGCTGGGCAACGCTGCCCAGAGTGAAATGTTGCTTGAGCGGCTGTTCGCCGCTTATTTCCGCAAACGCGAAAACCTTGGTTGCCGCGAGACCTTGCTCGCCATTGCCCGCTCCTGCGGCATTGATGCGCAGGTCTTGGCTGACTGCCTGACGGGCGACGCCACGCCATTTGCCGGATCACCCGAGGCGAGCAGTGGCGTACCGGGCTTTCAGTTCGATCGCCGCATGACGGTGGTGGGCGCGCAACCTGCAGCGGTGTTGCTCGGGGCCATGAGCCAGGCACTGAAAGAAAGTGATTACGAGCGGCAACCTGTATGACCCGGCGTATCCCCGTGCCTGCCGGCAAACACCCGCAGGTCGGCGGTCGTGCACTGTTCGAATTCGATGACAAAAGCCTGGCGCTGTTCAACGTCGGAGGTGACTTGTTCGCCATCGACGACAGTTGCCCGCACCAGGGCGCCTCGCTGTGTGGCGGGCGTCTTGAGGGGCGAGTGATTCAGTGTTGCGCCCATGGTCTGCGCTTCGATCTGCGCAGCGGTTACCTGCTCAATTCCACCGCAGTCAAAGTCGCCAACTACCCGGTCGAGATCATCGACGGCCAGGCATTCATCGTCATTGTTCCCGAGGAGGCCGCGCCATGAGCGCCATCGCTCTCACCCGTATCCACAGCCGAACGCGCGAACTGGCGCCGGGTTTTGTCGTCAGTCTGATCGTGGCGGCGGCCGCGTCCTTTTTGTCCGAGCACTACGGTGCGCCGGTGATGCTGTTTGCCTTGCTATTGGGCATGGCCCTGAATTTTCTGGCCGGCGACGGTGCCTGCAAGGCCGGCATCGAATTCACGGCGCGCACCGTGTTGCGCATCGGCGTGGCGCTGCTGGGCATGCGCATCACCCTTGAACAGATGGCTGCGCTGGGCTGGAAGCCAGTGGCGCTGGTGGTGATTCTGGTGGTGGTGACCATCGGCGTTTCAGTGATCGCTGCCAAGGCGCTGGGCTTCCAGCGTTTGTTCGGCATGCTCACCGGAGGGGCCACGGCAATTTGTGGTGCATCGGCCGCGTTGGCGCTGGCGGCAGCGCTGCCCAATCATCCGCAGAAAGAACGCGCGACGTTGTTCACGGTGATTGGGGTGTCGGCGCTGTCGACTCTGGCAATGATCGTGTACCCGATGATTGCCAATTGGCTGCAACTGTCGCCGCAAGTGGCCGGGGTGTTCTTGGGAGCGACCATCCACGACGTGGCCCAGGTGGTCGGCGCCGGTTACAGCATGTCGACCGAGACTGGCGATACGGCCACGGTGGTCAAGCTGATGCGGGTCGCGATGCTGCTGCCGGTGATCGTCACCGCCGCGATGATCACCCGCATGCAGGGCGCCGATCCGACCGGCAAGCGACCACCGTTGCTGCCGTGGTTCGCCGTCGGTTTCCTGTTGCTGGCGTGCATCAACAGCACCGGCTGGGTGGCCCCGGTGGTGCAGGGTTCGATCAATGAGCTGTCGCGCTGGTGCCTGGTGGTGTCCATCAGTGCCCTGGGCATGAAGACCCAGCTCAAGGAACTGGCGGCGGTGGGTATCAAGCCGATTCTGTTGATGGTGGGGGAGACGGTGTTCCTCGTCGTGCTGGTGCTGTTGTTGCTGCACTGGGGCTTTTGACACCCGACGCATAACGCTTTTTGACAGAGGGCTGCACCGCGGTTGACTCCTCACTGTGGTGGTGTCCTCGACCGGTGTCGACAACACCGGTTTTTTTCGGCGACTGTGCCAGCAGTCGCCGTTTTTTTTTGCCAGGTGTGAGCTCGCCAGGGAAGGGCCAGAGGCTAGGCTTCCCGCGTCATCGTTGACATCCATCGGTGTCTTTGCCAGCGTTGATTCATGCCGTGTCAAAGCTTGTGGGAGATTGTTGTCTGAGTACATATCCGTTTTTTCGGATGCGGCGGCTATTGGTTTCGCCCTTACGGCGAGTCACTTTCGAAAAGCGCGAAAGTAACCAAAGCGCTTCTGCCCCTTTCGTTCGGTGCCTCGCTAATGCTCGGCATGCCCTCGCTCCGGTCCTGCTCCGTGGGCCCGCCGCCATCGGCCATCCATGGCCGGGGGCGGCTAACCCGGCATCCATGCCGGGTTGCCCACTGCGCAGAACCTCCACTCGGCCTCTCGAGGGGGCGACTACCGCCACAGCCGCCGAGGCGGCCTGAAAGCCGACCTGGCTCT
>NZ_JAGYGF010000087.1:0-15868 GCF_019947305.1 Pseudomonas sp. BF-RE-21
GCTCCGGGCGGCGTTCCGACGAAGAGGGAGTATCAGTCAACTTCATCTTTGCCTGATGCACCGCCTTCGTCGGAACGCCGCCCGGAGCAAGCCCGCTCCCACAATTGCTTGAGTTGTCTGGTGGGGCGCAGTCAGCGCGGCGACTCGCCCAACCGCTCGCGGACAAATTCATTGGCCTTGTGCGTCAATTGATCCAGATGCCGGTCACGCTGCTTTTCCGCATCGAGCATCGCCCGCTTGCCGTGCTTTTGCAGCAGGTACGTATGAATCTGCCGCACCTCCAGCGAGCTGTAGATCGACGCCACGTCGAGCAACCCCATCAATCCGTCAGAGCGATGATCGCGGGTGTTCATCAACACCTGCGTACCGCGCGTGCCCAGCACCTGAAAGCCCATCGATTCAAACCACGGCACCTTGGCCACCGCGCAGGTCAGCTCGGCATGCGGGTAGCGGCCGACCATTTCCCGCAGCATCCGCCGCGCCACGCCCTGACGCCGATGGCCGGCCTGCACCGCCATGTATGCGACGCCGCACGCCTCGGGATCGTCCTTGATCGGCAGGTACAGCAAGAAGCCGATGACCTGTTCCGGATCGTCCACATCGGTCGCGACCAACAACTCCACCGCCACCCCTTTCGCCCCGTTCAGCGCCTCCAGATAGAGGTGAACCTCATAGCCGATCGCGTACTGGTAAACGTTGTACAACAGGTTGCTCGGCGGGATGGCGACCATGCTGATGTCGGTAAGGTTATCGACCACCATCTGCAGAATCTGGCTGGTGAGGTGCTCGGGGCACGGAGTTTTGAAATGGGTGATCTGGGGCATTGAGGCTCTGCTCTGACTCTGGCGGCGGACGCGCCTATCATAACGCGCCGACGAGACCGGGGTGGCGTGTCAGTTGGCAGTCATGCCGAGTGACTATGGAAATCAACTGTAGGAGCCGGCTTGCCGGCGATGAGGCCAACGACAACACCTCCTCACCGGACGGGGCAATGGGGAATAACACCCTCCCCAAGACTGAGGAATATCCCCCAACTGTTAACTCTCGTTAACACTTCCCACGCATATCACTGAACCTAACGCGATGATTTATCTGACAATCTCGTTAGTGGCTCAGCTTTTGCGTCGATTTTTGCGCATGTGCCGACACCACGACACGCCCCCAGAGAACCACCATGAAAAGCTCAGCTCCTGTGAACAAGTCGCCCGGCTTTTTCCGGACGCCGGGCATTACTCTGGTGATGCTGATGACTTTCAGCCTGTCTGCGGTGAATGCCGCTCCGCTCGATGATTTCGGGCCACCGCCTCCGACCGATCCGTCAGCCTTCCATAACCCGCCTGCCGACCCTAAGGCAGCCCTGGAAGCACTGAAAAACCTGCCCCCGGCCAATCAAGGTGCCCTGGCCTTGCCCAACGGCGTGTTCGGCGACCGAAACACGCCGCGTGCCGACAACGTACTGCCACCCGCCGCACAGACATCGTTCAACTACCCCACCAACGGCAAGCCCAGCCCCTTGTTCGGAGCCGAACCATTCACTCAACAACTGCTGCTGTTCGAAGAGTTCGGCTCGGAAACACTCGACCCGACTACCCCGCCGCAGACGCTGACATTCCCCGTGCCAACCCTCGGCCCGGCGCCCCAGCAGGATCCGAACAACGTCGCCCGCAGCGGCCCGTCGAGTGCAGCGCTCGAAGCCTTCCTGCGCCAGCCGGGGTTGTCCCCGTTTCCTTCGCAGTTTTCCAATGTACTGGACCGCAACCCGTGGAAAGCGCAGATCGAAGCCTTCCTCAACCGGCATCCGGTAGGCTCGCCGGCGGAGGGTCGGCCACCGGGAAAAGGCTGGTCGCATCAACGCTGGAACGAGTTCTTCCCGCAGGTTCAGTTCAAGACTGTTCAAGCCGGTGCCAGAACCAACCAAGGCCTGCGTGACGCCCAACAATTGCACCACTACAACAAGGGCGAATTCGCCCCCGGCGGGCTCTACTACCAAACTTCGGACATCCCGGCGACAGCGGGCACCACTCGCGGTATCGACGTGCGTTTTCATTCAAGAATGCCGGTGCAGAATCACAACTCGCTGTGGACATTCGACGGCACCGTGCCGGCCAAATTGCTGATGGTCCGTTACGGTCAAGCGTTGCTGATGCGCCATTACAACGCCCTGCCAATCGACCCCGCAGCCAACGCCGGTTTTGGCCTGCACACCATCAGTACCCACGAACACAATGGGCACTCGCCGGCTGAAAGCGATGGCTTTACCAATGCATTTTTCTTTCCGGGGCAGTTCTACGATTATCGCTGGCCGCTGCAACTGGCCGGCTACGACACGATCAACACCAAGGCGCAGGATCCGCGTGCAGCCTTCCCCTGCTCACCGGGCGAAAAACTCTTCGTCAACGATGTCAGTCCGGGCCTCAAGACCTGCGAAAACGGCAGCATAAAAATCCGTGGCGACTGGCGCGAGACCATGAGCACCCACTGGTTCCACGACCACATGCTCGATTTCACCGCGCAGAATGTCTACAAGGGCAATGCGGCAATGATGAATTACTACAGCGCTGTGGATCGCGGCAACGAAGCGATCGAGGACGGCGTCAACCTGCGTTTTCCCAGCGGTTCAGCAATGCCTTGGGGCAACCGCGACTACGACGTGAACCTGCTGATCTCCGATAAGGCCTGGGACGAGAACGGCCAGTTGTGGTTCAACCCGTTCAACACCGACGGCTTTCTCGGGGATCAGATGCTGGTCAACTGGCAGTACCAGCCGAGCCTGAAAGTCCGCGCGCGCAGCTACCGTTTCCGCATTCTCAACGGCTCGGTGTCGCGCTATTTCAAGCTGGCGCTGGTACGGGAAATCAGCGGCAATAGCGGTGAATTTCCGGGGCCTGCCGGTTCTGGGGTTTCCTATAATCGGGTGCCGCTCCACCTGATTGCCAACGACGGCAATATCATGGAACACGCCGTGCCGTTCGACGGCAGCATGGACTTGGATGGTGACGGCGATAAGACGAATAACAATGCGATCCTGCCAACCATGGGCATCGCCGAACGTTTCGACATCATCGTCAATTTCTCGAAAAACGGGATCAAGGTCGGCGACAAACTGTACTTCGTCAACCTGCTGGTGCACGAAGACGGCAAGGGCCCGGAAGAACCCGCCCCCCTGGCTGACGTGCTGTCCGAGAAGTACAAGGCCGTCATCAAGCAAACCAGCAATGGCCCGAAATGGGACAGGGGCGACCCGCTGGTTGGCAAATTCCTGCAACTGTTGGTTCAGCCCTACAGTGGTCAGGACGTGGCCATGGACCCGGCAGCCTTTGTGCCTGGCGGCAAGACGATGATCCCGTTGCCCATCGATCGCGACAACCCGAACGACCAGGCCAGGCTCAACGTGGCGCGGCATCGGGAATTCATTTTCGGTCGCTCCGATGGCACCGATGAAGCACCGTGGACGATCAAGACCGATGGCGGCCCCGGCTTTCCCATGGACCCGCGCCGCATCAGTGCCGCACCGCAACTGGCCAGCGGCCCCACGGACGCCGGGTTCTCCGGCGACGGCACCCTCGAAGTGTGGAAAATCAAGAACGGCGGCAATGGCTGGAACCATCCGGTGCATGTGCATTTCGAAGAAGGCGTCATTCTCAGTCGCGACGGCAAGGCACCGCCGGAATGGGAAAAATGGGCACGCAAGGACGTCTTTCGTATTGGCGAAGGCGTCGACAGTTCAGTGGATGTCGACGTGGCGCTTCACTTCCGCGAGTTCGCCGGCACCTACATGGAGCACTGCCACAACACTCAGCACGAGGACACGTCGATGCTGCTGCGCTGGGATTCCGAGCATCCGGGGCAGTTCCAGTTGATGCCAACGCCGATACCGGGTTGGGACGGCGTCACCTTCGTCAACTCCGTGGCACTGCCGACTTTCCGCACTGGCGTTGACGGCGATGATAATGAAGGCCCGAACAAAAAACCCGTGGCCAACAATGACAGCGCCACGAGCAGTAACGGCCTGCCAGTGACCATCAGCGTGCTCGCCAACGACACCGACCCGGACGGTAACCTGCCGCTCAAGGTTGTCGGCCTGACCCAGCCGGATTCGGGCCAGGGCTCCGTGAGCACCGACGGCATTCGAGTGTTCTATATGCCACCGACCATTGTTGCGGCGCCGTTCACTGCGGTGTTTACCTACGAAGCCAGTGACAACCTTGGCGCCGTCTCGGACAAACCGGCGACGGTATACGTGGCGGTCAGCGCTGCGGCGGCAGTGAATGAAACGTTGTTGGTCACCCGCGCTTCCGTCAACGTGCGCAGCAACAATCGCTATACCTGGGACGTGACCGGGACGACCTCGCGGGCGGCGGGCAACAGCATCACCGTCAGTGCGTCGACCACGGGCGGCCAGCTCAATCTGGGAACCGCGACGCTCACGCCGAACGGTACGGGTGCACGCTGGAGACTGTCCGTTACCACCACCGGCAACGGCCCGACACCGAGCCCGACCATCACCGTTCGCTCAGCGCTCGGGAAGACCGTTACAGCGCCAATTGCCGTGCATTAAAACGGCCACGCTTTGACGTCTGGTCAGCCACACCGCGTCGCCCGGATCGCCAGCAAGCCGGCTCCTACAGGTTCGGTGGTGTGTCAGGTGAATACTGATCCTTGTAGGAGCCGGCTTGCTGGCGATGGGGCTTGCGCGGTGTATCAGATACACCGCCATCGCTGGCAAGCCGGCTCCTACAGGTTCGGTGGTGTGTCAGGTGCATACAGATCCTTGTAGGAGCCGGCTTGCTGGCGATGGGGCTTGCGCGGTGTATCAGATACGCCGCCATCGCTGGCAAGCCAGCTCCTACAGGTTCGGTGGTGTGTCAGGTGAATACTGATCCTTGTAGGAGCCGGCTTGCTGGCGATGGGGCTTGCGCGGTGTATCAGATACGCCGCCATCGTTGGCAAGCCGGCTCCTACAGGTTCGGTGGTGTGTAGGAGCCGGCTTGCTGGCGATTCAGGCGACGTGGTGTGTCAGCTCAGCGGGGTGTTACCACTGATACGTCGCGCTCGCCTGAACGGTGCGCTGTGCGCCATACCAGCACCACGAGTAGGAATAGCACGACGCCACGTACTCTTTGTTGGCCAGGTTGCTGGCGTTCACCGCCAGGCGCAGGTTGTCCTTGAGGCTGTTGATGTGCGGGATGTCGTAGTGCACTGCCGCATCCAGCAGCGTGTAACCCGGCACCTTCAGTGTATTGGCAGTGTCGCCCCAGGAGGAACCGACGTAACGCGCCCCGCCGCCGACACCGAAGCCTTTCGCGACGCCGTCGTGGAAGGTGTAATCCGCCCAGACCGAGGCCGTATGACGCGGCACACCATAGTTGGTGGTGCCTTTCGCCGGCACTGCCGGGCCGACGGCGATGTCGGTCAGCGGCGCGTAGCTCACGGTGCTGTTGGACTTGGTAATGCGGTTGTCCAGATAAGCGTACGCGGCGGTGATGTCCAGGTTGTCATTCAGGCTGGCCTTGCCTTCGAGTTCGAAACCACGGGAACGCACTTCACCGCTCTGTTCCTGGCAACGCCCGGTGCCGCACAGGTGCGTCGGATCCGGATCAAGCGTCGGCACGTTGCTTTGGCGCAGGTCGAAGACCGACGCGGTGATAAAGCTGTTGCTGCCCGGTGGCTGGTACTTGATCCCCACTTCGTACTGCTGGCCCTCGGTCGGCTTGAACACCGAACCACCATAGCCGGTGCCCGACTGCGGTTCGAAGGATTCGGCGTAGCTGATGTACGGCGACAGGCCGTTATCGAACAGATAGACCAGCCCCACGCGACCGGTGAACGCCTCGCTGTCCAGAGAGGTTTTGGTCTTGACGTTGTTGCGCAAGTTCATCGAGCTGTTGTTGTTGGTCGCCCAGTCGTAGCGCCCCCCCATCAGCAACACCCACTTGTCCCATTTGATCTGGTCTTGCAGGTACAAGCCCTTCTGCTGGTTACGCTGCGTCGCGTCGGTGGTGAACGCCGGTGTGACGACCGGAACACCGTAGACCGGATCAAAGATATCCAGCGTCGGCCCCGTGCCGAAACCGGACTTGGTATCCGTGCTGGTGTTCTGATAATCGCCACCCAACAGCACCGTGTGTTGCACCGGTCCGGTGTCGAATCTGGCTTGCACCTGGTTATCCAGGGTGTAGGCATCCAGGTCGACGTCTGTGGCAATGGTCGACCGGTTGGAGGTGCGGTAATCGGCGCGCAGGTTGCTGTTGTAGAGGCTGCGATAAACGCCTTCGCTGCGCAGGTAACGCGCGTTCTGACGCAAGGTCCAGACGTCGTTGAGGTGATGTTCGAACAAGTAACCGATGGAGAAATACTCGCGGTCACTCTTCTCGAAATCCTTGTCGCCGTCATAGAAATCGACATCGATGTCACGCCCGGTCGGGCTGTGCAACACCGAGCCCCACGCCGGTGTCGAACCGTACGAAGCCGCCTTCGGGTCTTTCTGGAAATGCCCCAGCAGCGTCAGCGACGTGTCATCGCTCGGGCGCCAGGTGAACGCCGACGAAATGGACTGACGCTGGGTTTCGGTGTGTTCCAGTTGACCATCGGCCTCGTCGTACAGACCGGCCAGGCGATAGGAGTAAACGCCCTGGTCGTCGAGCGGGCCGCTCAAATCGAAGGTCGTGCGTTTCTTGTCGAAGGTGCCGTACTCGACGCCGATTTCATGGAACGGCGTATCCAGCGGCCGCTTGCTGACCATGTTCACCACACCGCTGGGGCTGGCCTGCCCGTACAGCACCGACGACGGCCCGCGCAAAACGTCCACGCGCTCCAGATCAAACGAGTCTTTTTGCGGCGAGGCATCGCGACTGCCCGGCATGCGCAAGCCGTCCAGATACACGGCCGGGGAAAAACCACGGATGGTCATCTGATCCAGTCGCGAAGCGGTAGAGCCACGGGTTTCGGGAATCACACCGGCGGTGTAACGCAAGATCTGGTTGAGGTTCTCCGCGCCCTGGGCCCGCATCTGGTCCTTGGTGACCACGGAAATCGACTGCGGTGTTTCGTTCAGCGCCGTATCGGTCTTGGTCGCCGACAGCGCGCGCGTCGCGACATAACCCGCCACCGGGCCGGTCGGACTTTCGCTCGCATACGCGCCGTTGATGTTGGTGGCTTGCAGCTCCAGAGAACCTTCGACCGCCTCGGGCGCAGGTTCGATGCGATAGCGCGTGGCCGACAGCGCGATGGCGTTGAGGCCGCTGCCCTGGAGCAATTGGGCAAGTGCGTCGCCGGTGCTGAATGGTCCGCCCAGGCCATTGCTGCGTTTACCGCGCGTCAAGGCCGGGTCGAAGGCCAACACCAGATCTGCCTGCTCGGCCAGGCTGTTCAGCGCCTGACTCAAATCCCCGGCCGGGATCGAAAAACTGCGGACAGCACTGGTGTGTGAACCCGCGACCGGCGATTCGGCAGCCAGCAGCGGCGCCGCGACAAAAGCCATCGCCACTGAAAGCGCCAGTGGGTGCAACGGACGAGCAAAGCGAGACATGAGAAATCCTGCGAAATGGAAGGCGTTACTAACCATGACGGCCATGTCGGAAAAACAGACAATGAATGCGAGCGATTTGCATTAATATTTTTTAGCCCCCCCGAAACCCTGTAGGAGCGAGCCTGCTCGCGATGGCGGTGGGTCAGACAAACCGTGTCGCCTGGATCGCCGGCAAGCCGGCTCCTACAGGTTGGGGTGAAACGGTATTGATGCCTTCCTCAACCTTGTAGGAGCTGGCTTGCCAGCGATGGCGGTGGGTCAGACAGACCGTGTCGCCTGGATCGCCGGCAAGCCGGCTCCTACAGGTTGGGGTGAAACGGTATTGATGCCTTCCTCAACCTTGTAGGAGCTGGCTTGCCAGCGATGACGGTGGGTCAGACAGACCGTGTCGCCTGGATCGCCGGCAAGCCGGCTCCTACAGGGTTGGGGGGTTAGAGGGGTTTGATCACCACCAGCAGATCGGTGAAGTGCTCGACCTGGATCGGCAGGTTGTCCGCCAGTGTCGCGAGTGCAGCATCGGTGTCGTCGAGGCGGAACACGCCGGAGACGCGCAGCCCTTGCAGCGCCTGTTCGTCGTAGCGCACCAGGCCCCGTCGGTAACCGGCGAGGGCCTGAAGCACTTCGCTCAAGGGACGGTCATCGACTTTGAGCAGGCCCCGGGTCCAGGCATCCGGGTGGGCGTTGCCGATGGGTTGCGGTGCTTGCGCCCGGCCCTCTCTGAGGGTGGTTTGCTCGCCCGCCGCGACGTTCACCGCCTCGGCGCCGTTGGCTTTGGCGGCAACCACAGACTCCAGCACACTGACCACGGTCGAACCATCGGCTGCGCGTTTCACCAGATATCGCGTGCCCAGTGCCGTCGCCGTCCCCTGATCAGTGCGCACCACAAACGGACGCCGGGCGTCCTTGGCCACCTCGACCCACATCTCCCCTTCCAACAACTCGATGACGCGCTGCTGGCCGTCGAACTTCACGTCCAGCGCCGAATGACTGTTGAGCTGAATATGGCTGCCGTCCGAAAGCACCACCTCGCGCCGCTCGCCCACGCCGGTACGTTGATCGGCGAGCCAGACCGGCATGTTGTCCAGGCCGATCCAGCCACAGACCAACACACCCAGCAGCGCAATCGCCTGGGCGCCACGGCCCGACACTCTCGGGCCCGGCCGGGCAAAGGCATGCTTGAGGGCAACGCGTGCGGGGGCGGCAGGCAGCTCGTCAAAACCGCCCCACAAAGCTCGCATCCGCTCCAGGGCGAGCGCGTGTCGCGGGTCGGCTTCGCACCAGACATCGAAAGCCACGCGTTCGGCGTCGGTAGCCAAATCGTCGTGCAACAACGTCAGCCAGTAAGCCGCCTCAAGGATCATCTGCTCGGAGGGTGGTTGGATGTTCGTCACGACGGCTGTTCCGCCCCGTACAAGGTGTTGTAGCAATGGACGAGCGCACCGGCGACGTAGTTCTTGACCGTGCTGGCGGACACTTTCAGTTCAATCGCGATCTCGCTGTAGGTAAGGCCGTCGAGCCGGCTGAGCAGGAACGCCTCACGGTTCTTGTCTGGCAACCCGGCGAGCATCACGGCGATTTTTTCCAGCGCCTCAAGCGCCACATGGATCGCTTCGGGGTCGGGCATGCCGGCGTCATGCGCCTGGATCGCCAGCGCCTCGAGGTACGCCTGTTCGATCCGTCGGCGTCGGGCACCATCGATCAACAAGCGCCCCGCCATGGTCGCCAGAAACGCCCGCGGCTCTTTGATGGTGTGAGGCTCGGCGAGGGTGAGCACGCGAATGAACGCGTCATGGGCCAGATCGGCCGCACGTTGCGAACAGCCGAGTTTTTTCCGTAGCCAGCCATGCAACCAGGAATGGTGATCGCTATAGAGGTCGGTGAACGTCCGCTGACGACGGGCAACGTCGTCATCAGCCACGGAAAAATCGCGCATACGCAAAAATTTCTCAAATAAGAAAGATTACCAGTAGCGCGAACGATGACAGTAAAACCATGGCAGAGCAAGCGACGTAAAGCCGCGGTGAATCAGAACATTGCGCAGGAGGCTAAACAGCTATTGCTCCGGCGCAACCATCCGGAACCTGATGTTGATATCGTCGGAAACCACCGTGTCCGCCCACTCGCCTTCACCGATTTTGAAGTCGCTGCGCTTGAGTGTCAGCTGGCCATCGAATATGCCGATCGCTTTCTGGGACTTCAGCAGGACCGGCACTTGCACCGTGCGCGTTATTTTCTTGAGGGTGAGATTGCCGGTGATCAAGTAACGGTTGTTGCTCAACGCTTTTACAGCGGTCGATTCAAATGTCGCCTTCGGATAAGTGGCCGTATCGAACCACGCAGGCTTTTTCAGCTCTTCGTTGGCGTCACTGCTTCCGGCATCGATGCTGTCGAGTTCGATCGTGAGCACGGCGTGGGCTGCCGAGGGGTTCGCCGTGTCGAAATCCAGCGTGCCTTCGAACTTGCCGAACGTGCCGTAGACCCGTGAGCTGAACTGTTTGTAGGTGAAAGAGATCGTGCTGGCGGTCTCATTCACCTGCTTGTATTCGATGGCATTGGCGCACGGCAACACGCCGAGCGTGAGCGCGACAAGCACGGCGGCGGAACGCGGGAAACGAAGGTTCATGGGATTCTCCGGCAGGACGCCCTGGTGCAGTGAGGTGCTGCACACAAAGGCCAGCCATAGGTGGACTAAAGCAAAAAATCGCCGTTTGTGCCATGGGTGCACTGACGGCCCGACCACCTGTCGCGCAACCCCGTTACGCGCCGGATGCCTGAGTCATGCAGGTGTTTAATGAGTGTTCCATTCACCGCAACGGGAGACGGGTCATGAAAATCGTCGTCATCGGAGGGACTGGACTGATCGGCAGTCAACTGTGCAAAAACCTGCGGGCACTGGGGCATGAAGCGCTGGCAGCGTCGCCGAGTACCGGCGTCAACGTCATCAGTGGCGAAGGACTGAAGGAAGCCTTGAAAGGCGCAGACGTGGTGGTGGATGTGGCGAACTCGCCCTCATTCGAGGATCACGCGGCGTTGCATTTTTTCGAAACGGCCGGGAAAAACCTGTTCGTGGCGGAGAAAATCGACGGCGTCAAACACCATGTTGCACTGTCGGTGGTCGGCACCGAGCGCATGCTCGAAAGTGGTTACTTCCGGGCGAAAATGGCTCAGGAAAAACTCATCAAACACTCGGGCATTCCTTACACGATCCTGCGCGCCACGCAGTTCTTCGAGTTCATCGGTGCCATTGCCTACTCGGGTCGCGAAGACGGCAACACCATCCACCTGACCCCTGCCGCACTGCAACCGATTGCCTCGCTCGATGTCGCCAAGGCCCTGACCGATATTGCCTTGAAAGCGCCAGACAACCAGACCCTGGAAGTCGCCGGGCCGGATCGCAGGCCAATCGTTGAATTCGTGAGCCAGTATCTGCAGCACATCAAAGACCCGCGCGAGGTCGTCCCGGATGACACGGTTCCTTACTTCGGTGCGCCCATCAACGATCAGTCACTGACGCCTGGGGCGAATCCGATCGTAGGCGCGACACGTTTTGAACATTGGCTGAAGAGCACATTGGCGCCCAATTGACGCTTATCGATGTTGCCCGGGCCGGCGGCCGGTTCGACTCGCCTGGCGAAGTCGAACCGGTCGTGCGGTGCATCACTCGGTAATGACGTTCAACGTCACGTCGATGTTGCCGCGGGTGGCTTTGGAGTACGGGCAGATCTCGTGGGCGCCATGCGCCAGTTTCGTTGCGACCTCGTTCGACAGGCCCGGTACGCGCAGGGTCAATCGCCCCTGGATGAAGTACGCCTGGCCGGTCTGGCCCAAATCAACTTCGATGTCTACCGCCGTGTCGGCCGGCAGTGTCACGTTCAACTCCTTGGCCACCAGGCCGACAGCGGCGCTATAGCAGGCCGACCAGGCGCCGGAGAACAATTGCTCGGCGGTCGGGTGCGGCAGAATGTTCGAAAACTGGTGCGCCGGTTTTGCGCTGCCGGGCGAGGACAGCACGATGTCGAGGTTGCCGTTGTGGCCGCGCGACGTGTTGCCAGCTGCGCTAGGGGTGGTGTGGGTTTTGCCGGTGGCCAGGACTTTTTCGATCTTGCTCATGATGAATGCTCTCAATTGGGGATTTGTTTTTCGCGTGCGCTTTTATCGCACGCGATGTTTTGACAATAATTAAACGGTGAGGACGTTCAGTGCCACATCAATATTGCCGCGTGTTGCTTTCGAGTATGGGCAGATCTGATCAGCGGTGTGCGCCAGCGTGGTGGCGATGTCGTGTGGCAGGCCAGGTACGCGCAGAGTCAAACGAGCCTGAAGGAAGTAGGCCGGGCCGGTTTGCCCCAGATCGACTTCGATGTCGACGGAAAAGTCCGCTGGCAGTACCACATTCAAATCATTGGCCACCAGACCGACGGCAGCGGTGTAGCACGCCGACCATGCACCGGCGAACAGTTGCTCGGCAGCCGGGTGCGGCTGGGTGCCGGCAAACACATGAGCAGGTTTGGCGCTGCCGGGTGTCGACAGGGTGATGTCGAGGCTGCCGTTGTGGCCGCCGGAGGTGTTGCCGGCAGCGCTGGCGGTGGTGTGGGTTTTGCCGGTGGCCAGGACTTTTTCGATCTTGCTCATGGGGTGAATCCTCGATATTGCGATAGGTTTGATTTAGCATCGCATTCGACTGTGTCGCATGCGATGTATGAATATTCACGCAGATGCCGGTGGGTGTCAATAGGTGGTTAGCGAGTTCTGCGACGAGCGGTATAAACCGTGAGGCCGCCATCGCCAGCAAGCCGGCTCCTACAAGGATCGGGTTTGCACGCGGACACTGTAGGAGCCGGCTTGCCGGCGATGGCGCCCTCAAGATCAACGCAACTTCCAGCCAAAAAAAATGGGCCACCCTGCAACGGATGACCCATTTCTCAAACCCTAAATGTTTACGCCGCCCCACTCCCCTGCCGCTGCCACGCCCGCGTCAACAAACCGATGACCTCGGCATCCGCAGTCTGGGAAAAATCCACGTACCAATGCCCGATCGACATAAACCAATCAGCAGTGATCGGGCACACCAACTCGTCCACCTCACCGCGCAGCGCCTCCGCAGTCTCAACCGGCGCCACCGGCACCGCGACGACAACGCGCGCCGGCGCCTGCGCGCGCACCGCGTGAATCGCCGCCCTCATCGAAGCACCCGTCGCCAGGCCATCGTCAATCAGAATCACCACCTGATCCTTGAGCTGCACCGGCGCACGCGTTCCGCGATACACCTGTTCACGCCGCAGCAGTTCGCGGGTTTCCCGTGCGACCACGGCCTCGAACGTTGCCTGATCAATCGGGTGTGCCCGCAGCGTATGCTCATTGAGGATTTGAATACCGCCGCTGGCAATCGCGCCCATCGCCAGCTCCTGATGGGTCGGAACGCCCAGTTTGCGCACCAGCATCAGGTCGAGGCGAACGTCCAGCGCGGTCGCCACTTCATACGCCACCGGCACACCGCCACGGGGCAAGGCGAGGACGATGACATCGGGGCGATGCGCGTACTTGAGCAACGGCGCCACCAGCCGCCGACCGGCATCGGCGCGGTCTTGCAGAATGGTTGTCGATGAAGGACTCATGTGGAAAACCTCCCCAGGCGATCAAGCCTGTCGGTTTACATCACCGTCACTCTGGATTGTCAGTCCGAAGGTGGACGACAGCAAGCCCGCCGGCCTACACCGACGACTCGACTTTCTGGAGCAACTTTTGACGCAAAAAAAAAGAGCCACCCTGTTACGGGTGGCCCTCTTTTTAAACCGGAGGTGTCCGGAAAGTTCAGCGAACGTTACAACTTAGCAAGCACTCGCAACAGCCCGCTGCGGCACCACATCGTCGTTCTGTTTTATCACTCGTTGAGTCAATGCCAGCATTGCCAGGAACCCCAGAGCAATCAACAGCGGATACGCCATCAACAGTTCAGAAAGTGAATACTTCCAGGCCAACGGGCGTCCGACACCCAGCAGTGCCGCATACATCCAGGACACCGCCGACAGCGAGCCGCAGAACAGCGCCAGCATCCGAGCGCTAAACTCGAGCTTGAGCAGCGATCCGGCCTTCTGCATGGCCGGCAACACCAGGCGATGCAACAAGATGCCGTTGTACGTCAGCAACATGACAATGATCACTTTGGCTTGAAGTTTCGGGTTCATGAAGTACTCGACTCCCTTCTCCAGGTAATCAATACCCACAATTGCAATACCGGTGACCCACAACGCAATCAATGCAACGACGACAGACGTCTGGAGACTTTCCAGATGCGCATTATCGTGTTCCGAAAACACCTTGCCCTTCAACAAGTTCTTAACCATGGCTATATCACTGGTCAACACCAAACCAATGGCAACACAACAGGCGACCAAGTGAGCATAAACAACACCCAACCGCACAAATTCCATACACTCTTTGTTTTCGACCAGACTCATAATTGTATTTATAGACACGGTACTTCTCCAACTGATTATACAGTGCGAATCATTAGTTCAGCGGGGCTCTAATCGAGTTACAGGCCCTACGAGATCCGACTGATAAAAGACAAGCCAAATCAGTGATTTGGCGCGGCTGAACCGATTAATTTGCCCGGCAAATCAAGTTCGGCTATTTGTTGGCTCCTGAATTTCAGGTAAAAAAATCCTCATTTGCATTCAATGCATATGAGGTTCGGGATCCACTTCTCTTTCTGCAGCTGCAGGGGCAGGTCATGGCGACGTGCTGAAGTATCAGAGGGCATTAAAGCAAAAATGTTCATTTTTCGTGCAAACCACCGACAAACGGTTAGTTCAGAAGAAACAACTCGCCTCGATGGATAATACCCAACTTCCCTGAAAGCCACGTGATAACTGGCCTGGTAAATTACATGAAGCCTTAGATTCTTCCATTGGATCCATTAGTTGTTACCTCACTAACGATATCTGCAATAGAGACCAACTCGCATTCGGTGCCCCTCCAACTAAAACAGTCATACTTATTAGGGCCAGGATTGAAATAAAGGATCCAATCTACACCAAGCGTTCAATCTTCTGATGTTGCCACACTAGTTTGTAATACAGCGTTTGCAACATCAGCATCCCCAAATACGCCACCGGAAACGCCATCCACACACCCTGCAACCCGAACTGCCCGTCCAGCACATACGCCATCGGCAACTGCACCCCAAGCACGCACACAATCGAAATCGCCATCGGCACCAACACCGTGCCGCTGGCCCGCATGATCCCGCCGACAATCGCCTGAAAGCCAAACACCAACAGGCTCCAGAGCATGATGTGCAACAAGTGCTCGGCCTTCGCCCGAGTCAAATCGTCCGTCAGAAACAACCCCAGCAACCAGTGCGACAACAAGTAACCCAACACCACCAACCCACCGGTCAGGCACACATTGATCAACAACCCCGTGCGCAGAATCGGCCCCATCCGCTCAATGCGCCCTGCCCCAATCGCCTGCGCCCCGAGAATCGACGCCGTGATCGCAATCGACAACGCCGGAAACTGCACATAATTGACGATCTGCGTCACCGCCCCATACGCGGCTGTCGCCTGCGAACCGTGCTGATTCACCAACGCCAGAATCACCAACTCCGACACCGACAACACCACCATCTGCAACCCGGTCGGCAAGCCAATGCGCAACACCTTGCCGAGAATCACCCGATCCAGGCGCATCGCCGCAAACATCTCCCGATCCGGCGCCAACGGATGCCCCCGCCGAATCAACCGCCACGCCAACCACCCCATCGCCGACAAATTCCCCACCAACCCCGCATACGCCGCACTCTGAATCCCCAACATCGGCAACCCGAACCAACCGCGAATCAATGCGGGCGTCAGCGCCAACCCGATACACGTCGACACCACCAATGCGATCAGCGGCGACACCGTATCGCTCACCCCGCGCAGGAGCTGGGTGAACAGGACGTAGACCAGCAGCGACGGCATGATCCACATCATTACGTGGGCGTAGGACACGGCGTCGTCCAGCACGTCAGCCGGAGTGCCCAAGCCTTGCAAGGCTGGTCTTGCGAATACGCTGCCCAGCACCGCCGCTGTCAGGCCGATGATTGCTCCCAACAGCAACGTGGTAGCGGCGATGGTTTTCACCAGATGCGGTTCCCGTGCGCCCCAGGCTTGGCCGATGAGCACGCTCGCACCTGCGCCGAGGCCGATGACCAGGGCGATGAAGAAGAACACGATGGGGAACATGCCGGAGACGGCGGCCAGGGCTTGGGTGCCTAGCATTTGGCCGATGTAGATGCTGTTGACGGTGCCCGACATGGATTGGAGGAAATTGGAGAGGACCATGGGGGTAAGG